>JAFTHC010000237.1 GCA_017457625.1 Kiritimatiellia bacterium | reverse complement strand
GGCGAGACCTACTACGCGGTCCTGTCCGGCGCCGACAGCAACGGCGAGGCGGGCGACGACGTCGACCTCGGCTCGTTCACGACGAAATGGGAGGACGTCGCCTGGACCTACTACCCGGACCGCGGGACGCTCGAGAAGGGGTGGATCGTCGTGAGCAACGTCACGGCCAGCGGGACCGCGCTGTCCGTCGCCGCGAACTCCAACAAGGGCGACGCCGAGATCCCGGACCTCGACTTCACGGGCGGCATCCGCGACGGCTACGAGCTCGTGTCCGTCGGGCAGTCCGCCTTTGCCGGCTGCACGGCGCTCACGAACGTCGTCCTCCCCGCCAGCGTGACGAGCGTCGGCCAGGACGCCTTCCGCTACGACGACGCGCTGCTCGGTTTCGCCGCGCTGGGGCCGGTCTCCATCGGCGCCACGTGCTTCTACGAGAACCGGACCATCACGAACGCCTTCCTTCCGAACGTCGTCTCGATCGGCCACCGCGCGTTCAACGGATGCAACAACCTGCAGACGGTCGGGTCGGACCTCTCGACGCTGCGCTCGATCAGTCAGGAGGGCCTCGCCACCTGCTACGCGATGGCGGGGGATTTCGTCCTGACGAACCTGACCTCGCTCGGGACGTGGACGTTCAACGGGGACCGGACGCTCACCTCCGCAATCCTCGGGCCCGGCGTCACGCAGCTGCCCGTCCGCATGTTCTCGGGCTGCAGCAGCCTCACGAACGTCACGGTCCAGGGCGAACTCGCGAAAATCGACAACGACGTCTTCGCCTCGCACGGCCCCTACAACAACAATTGCACGGTGCCGGGGCATCTCAACGTCTATCTCACGAACGTTCCGGACTCGATCGCCAATCCTTTCACCAGCCAGTATTGGAACGGCAGCATGTCCACCATCGATCCGGACGGCTCGACCATCGTCGTTCATCTGCCCTATTACAACGGGCTCCTCGACGGCAAAGGCGAATCGGACGGCACGACGGAGACGTTCGCCGAGTGGGCGCGGGCCTGGCAGGCCGTGGACGTCGCGGCCCTCGTCGCGCGCGGGTGCCCGGTCACGGGCTTCCAGCTCCCCGCGACGAAGAGCGGCTCGGGATACTGGCGCAACGACACGGACAAGGCCAATACGGCGGCCTACGTCGTTCGCCTCGCCTACTACACCGATCCGAACCAGGAAAACGCCGCGACGATGCTCCTGCTCTTCTAGTCCCCCTCCGGCGCGGGGCGCGGGCGGGCGGCTTCGCCGCCGCCTCGCGCCGGGTTGCCCGAGAGCGGCCGCGCCGGCCTCCTCGTCCGGGACTTCCGAATCGAATCTCGAAAGCCATGAAGAACGCGACCGCCGGAACCTTTCGCTTGACGATGCTCCCCGGCGAGAAGTGGTGGGGGCTGTGCAGCGCCTTCGGGCGCGAGATGCCGTTCACGGAGGCGACGGTGTTCAAATGCGACCTGCGCCTCGAAAACTACGCGCACCAGTCGCTTTCGCTGCTCTGCTCGGACCGGGGCCGCGCCATCTGGTGCCCCGAGCCGGTCGGCGCGACAATCGCCGGCGGCGAGATCGCGCTCGAGTCGGACGCCGGGGAGATCGCGCTCGTCGAACGCGCCGGCGCGAACCTCGCGGAAGCGTTCCGTTTCGCCTCGCGAACGTGGTTCCCGCCGACGGGCGAGGAGCCGGAACTTCTCTACTTTTCGGCGCCGCAGCTCAACACGTGGATCGAGCTCACCTACCACCAGAACGAGCGCGACATCCTCGCCTACGCGCAGTCGATGCTCGACAACGGCGTTCCGCCCGGCGTCTTCATGATCGACGACACCTGGCAGCACGCCTACGGCGAGTGGGACTTCGACCGGCGCCGCTTCTCCGACCCGAAGGGGATGATGGACAAGCTCCACGCGATGGGCTACAAGGTCCTGCTCTGGATCTGCCCGTTCGTCTCGATGGACTCGCCCGCCTACCGCGCGCTGCTCGGTCCCGGCGAATGCGGCGCCGGCGCGTTCCTCTGCACGCGCGTGAACGACGAGGGCCGCACGCTCGAGCGCTGGTACAACGACCCCGCCTCCGTGAAGTGGTGGAACGGCCGCAGCGCGCTGCTCGACTTCACGCACCCGAACGCGCGGCGCTGGTTCGGCGGCGAGCTCGCGCGGCTCAAGCGCGACTTCGGCGCGGACGGCTTCAAGTTCGACGGCGGGAGCGTCTCCTTCTACTCGCAAGGCTTCCCGTCCTTCGGGCCCGGCGTCTCCCCGGCCGCGCAGAGCGCGCTCTACGGCGCGTTCGCGCTCGCCAACCCCGGCAGCGAATACCGCAACGGCTTCGGCTTCGCCGGCCGGCCCGTCGTGATGCGCCTGCACGACAAGCCGCACACGTGGGACGCGCTCCGCCGCCTGATTCCCGACATGCTCGCCGCGGGGCTCGTCGGCTGCCCGTTCATCTGCCCGGACATGATCGGCGGCGGCGAATGGACGGCGTTCCTGCCCGGCGCGCCGTTCGATCCCGAGCTCTTCCTCCGCTCCGCGCAGGTCCACGCGCTCTGCCCGATGATGCAGATTTCGGCCTCGCCCTGGCGCGTGCTCTCGCCCGAGCACCAGGCGCTCTTCCGGGACGCCCTCGCGCTGCGCCAGCGCTTCGCGCCGCGGTTCGTCGCGCTCGCGAAGGCGTCCGCGCGCACCGGCGAGCCGATGATGCGCAACCTCGAATACGCCTTCCCGGGCCGCGGCTACGCCGAGATCAAGGACGAGTTCCTGATGGGCGAAGACCTCCTCGTCGCACCCGTCCTGGAGAAGGGCGCGACCTCGCGCCGCGTCGTCCTTCCGCCCGGCTCGTGGCGCGCCGACGACGGCCGGACCTTCGACGGCCCCGCGGAGATCGAGGTCGCCGCGCCCCTTGCCCGCCTGCCGCATTTCGAGCGCGTCGGCTAGAGCGGTTCCGGAAACTGTGCGGCCGTTCATTCCGGGATGGCGCGCGCCCCCGCTACCGGCCGCGCGCCTTCGCCCGGAAGTCCGTCGGCGAGGCGCCGAGCTTGCGCCGGAAGAGGTGCGCCAGATGGCTCGCGTCGCAGATGCCGCAGGCGGCGGCGATTTGCTCGCACGGGAGCGACGTCGTCCGCAGCAGGTCCTGCGCGCGGGCGAGGCGCTCGCCCAGGATCGCTTCCCCGAGCGGGACGCCCGTCTCCGCGCGGAAGCGCAGTTCGAGCGTTCGGCGCGAGACGCCCAGCTCGCGGGCGAGAGCCGCGACGGACAGTCGCTCCCGCAGACGCGCCGCGATTGCCGCCCGCGCCTTCGCGCCGAGCGGATCGCGGCCGAGGAACCGCGCGGTCGAGGCGCGCGCCTCGACGCGGACCGCCGAGAGGACGATCCTCCGCCGCGGGCGGCCCGCCAGCAGGCCGCGCATCGCCGCGTCCAGCGCCGCCGCCGCCGCGTAGCCGGCCGCCTCGCCGTCGAGCGCCACGCTGGAGAGCGCCGGCAGCGAGGTCTCGCACGTGAGCGGATCGTCGTCGACGCCCAGGATCGCCACGTCGCCCGGTACGTCGAGCCCCGCCAGGCGGCAGGCGTCGAGGACCTCGCGCCCGCGGGCATCGAACGCCGCCAGCACGGCGAGCGGACGGGGCCTCGCAGCGAGCCACGAAGCGAGGTCGCGGAGGCGGAAGGCGAGGTTGCCGTCCTTCCCGCGCGGGGCCCCGGGATAGTCGGCGCACGCGAGTCCGTGCGACGCCAGTTCGCCGCGGAAGGCGGCCAGGCGTTCGACCGACCAGCGGGGCGAGCGGTCGTGCCCCACGAAGGCGAAGTTCGAGAAACCGCGCTCGAGGAAGTGCGCCGCGGCGAGTTGCGCGACGGAGACGGCGTCCGGCCGCAGTTCGACCGCGGGGCGCCCGCGAAGCGCCTTCGCGAACCGCCGGAGGGAATCCCCGCGCCCGGCGACGAGCCCGTCGAAGGCGAACGACGCGGAAGGCGAGTCGATCAGGCCGGGCGCGTTGGACAGCACCGACCAGTCGCCCCGCTCGCGGGCGAAGCGCAGGACGCCGCGCAGCAGGCATTGCGCGACGAAGGTGGCGGGGTTGACGTCCACCACGACCTGGAACGGGCGGGACGGTGGTCTTTTCACGGCGCCCGATTCTACGCCGGACCAGGCCGGGGCGCAAGCGAAATTGCAGAATCGCACAAGCGGATTATTGCGTTCCCGCACATTCCGCCGGCGCCGGTTCGCGGATATAATCCGGCTTGTCTTGACTTGCCCGTTCTCCCATTCCGCCGAATCCCGATGAAAACGACACCCTGCCACGTTCTCCGGACCGCGCTCATGGGCGCGGCCGCCGCTTTCGCGATTCCCGCCGCCGCGGAATGGTCCTACGATCCGTCCGCGCAGACGCTGACGCAGGGCTCCGTCATCCTGCAGAACGTCACGGCGAACGGCACCAAGCTCACGATCGGCAACAACAAGTCCAACGCGACCGCCGTCGCGCTTGACCTCTCGACCGGCGTCGCGGACGGCTACGAGATCGCGTCCATCGCCGCCTCCGCCTTCGACGGCAACAAGAACGTCACGTCGCTCGTCCTGCCGGAGACGCTCGTCTCTGTCGGGCAGAGCGCGTTCATCTCCTGCTCGAACATCGGCGGGACGCTCGTCATCCCCGACTCGCTCACGACCGTCGGCAACCACCCGTTCTACGGCCTCGGCATCCGCGAGCTTCGGCTGGGCTCGGGCCTCTCCCGCGTCGGCAACTGGATGTTCTACAACTGCGGCAAGCTCACGAACGTGGTGTGGAACGCGGCCGTCACGGGCGTGAACGAAAACGGATTCTACGGATGCAAGACCCTCGCGTCCTTCGAGGGCCCCGGGACCGACGGCGGGTTCCCGACGAACATCGTGAGTCTCGGCGGCAGGGCGTTCAACACGGAAGGATACTCAAGCGCGCTTTCCGGCCTGGACGTCCGGCTACCCCTTCTCGCATCCTGCGGCGGGGACACGTTCCGCGCATCCGGGCTTCGGAGCATCGACGTCGGCGGCGGCCTCGAATCCGTCCCCGGCAACTTCCTGCGCGTCTGCCTGTATCTGGAAAGCGCCGTGTTCAACGAGGGGACGAAGAACTTCGGCGACGGCATGGTGGGCTGGTGCACCTCGATCACGAACCTCGTCGTCCCGGCGACGATCGTCAAGGTCGGCGCCATCGTCGGCCCCAGCTGGGGAGCCCGGACGCTGCACGTCTGGTGGAACGGCGTGCCCGATCCGGCGCAGTTCAACTTCTCCTCCGCCTCCGGCGACAATTGGAGCCTGCTGCGCGGAAAGACGCCGACCGTCCACCATGTCCGGTGGAAGGACGGGGAGAAATGGAAGGCCTTTGCCGCCGCGATTCCGGCGGACTACGCGACGGACAACGCGCTCGTCCTCCCCGCGGAGCCGAAGCCCAACGCCGTCGGCTCCTGGGGCCTCGGCGGCAACCAGCCGGTGCAGTGGTTCGACCTGCCGTCCGGAACCGTCATCCTCATCCGCTAGAGCGGTTCCGCGGAACGGACCGCGCATCCCTTCGGGTGGTCGTCTACAAGGCCGTCGGGCCGGGGACGATCATTCTTGTGAAAAGGTCCGCCCCTCATCCGCACGGACTCTTGTGCCGCCTGGACGGGTTTATACTTTTCGCGAAAAGTATAATCATCCCGGCCGTCTCGGCTGAACACACGCAATCCATGCATTCATTCTCTCTATATGCTTTTCGCGAAAAGTATAATCGTACGGGATGTGGCAGTTCGGGGGCGTGGCGCTGGCGGCGCGGGCGGCGACGCTCGTGTCCGAGCCGGGCGTCGGCGGGACGGGCCCGCTCGCGCCTCCTCCGCCAAGGCGTGGGGCGCCCCCGGCCTCCCGCGGCGTGGCGGGGTCGGACCCCGCCACGCCGTCGGAACGGAAAAGCGCGGCAATGGGAACCTTTTCCAGATCGTGACGATTGTCATGATGGCGGCACGCGTCAGACGTGGGGCGGGGCGCCGAGGCGGCGGCGGAAGTCGCGGACGGTCATGCCGAAGTGCCGGTGGAACAGGCGCGAAAGATGGAACTCGGAGCCGAAGCCGCATGTTTCCGCGATGCGGGCGAGCGGTTCCAAGGTCCGCTCCAGCCGTTCCCGGACGGCGCCGAGGCGCGCGTCGCGGATCGCGGCGCGGATGCCGAGGCCGGCCTCACGGAAGAGCAGCTGCGCCCGCCGCGGGGCGAGGCCCATCTCCCGCGCGACGTCGGCGACTCGCAGCGACGGATCGCACGCCCGCCGCTCGATGAACCGCCGCGCCCGTTCGACGCGCGGGTCGGCCGGCCGCGCCGCCGCCGCCGCGCCGCCCGGCGGCGGCAGGCTGCCCCGCCGCACCACGCCGTCGGGGCCGTAGCGGACGGGCGCCGCCGGCGCGCCCGTGGCGCGGCCCGCGCCGCCCATGCGCCGCTCCAGCAGCGCCGCCGCGAGGCGTCCGGCGCGCTCGAACCCGATGGCGATGCTCGAAAGCGGCGGCGACGCGGCGAGGCATTCGTCGCGGTCGTCGTCGACGCCGAGCACGGCGAGATCCTCCGGGACGCGGAGCCCCGCGGCGAGCGCGGTCTCCACCGCGAAACGGCCCATGATGTCGTTGGCGGCGAAGAGCGCGGCGGGGCGCGGGAGTGCGCGGAGGAAGGCCGCGAGCCGCGGCTCCTCTTCGCGCCAGGCGCCCCAGCGCGCCGGGCGGAAGACCGCCGGGGGCGGCGCGCCGAGCGCGCGGAGCGCGGCTTCGAACGCGCGCCGGCGCTCCTCGGCGTAGGTCTCCGGAAGCGCCAGCATCGGCAGGAACGCGAAGGCGCGTGCCCCGGCCGCGGCGAGGGTCCGGGCCGCGAGGGCGCCGACGGCGTCCGCGTCGCAGACGACGTCCGGGCCGGGATCCCCCGGAAGCCATGCGTCGAGGGACACGACCGGAAGGCCCGGCCGCCGCCAGCCGGGCGGCAGCATGGAGTCGCGCGACACGACGAACCCGTCGTAGGCGGCGGCGTCCGCCGCGCGGTCGAGGCGGACGGAGAACGCGGTGCCGTCCGCGAGGTCGACGCGCCAGCCGCGGGCGCGCCCGTAGGCGAGGACGCCGCGGAGCTTGTCGCGGTGCGCCTTGAGGTTGGAGAGCAGCGCCACGCAGACGCGCGGCGCCGCGGCGGAGCGGCGGACGGATCGTGCCATGCGCGGCATTCTCGCGGAAGGGGCGCGTCCGCGTCAAGGAAAAAATGCGCGAAAGCGCAAATTGCGTCTTTGCGCGTTCCGGCATGGACAAAGCCGTGCGAAGGGCGCAGAATTTCCGCTATCGACACCCATCCGAGCCGGAGGTTCCGCCATGATTGCCAGACGCTCCCGTTTCCGTGCCTTCCCGTTCGCCGCGTGCGCGGCGCTTGCGCTTGCCGCGCCCGGCCCCGCGCGCGCCGGAGCCGCCGCCACCGGCGGCGCGGAGTCGCTCGTCGGCGGCGACGCGGTCCATGTCTTCTCCGCGAGCGGGACGTTCGTCGTCTCGAAGCCCGTCACGGCGCGCATCCTCGTCGTGGGCGGCGGCGGCGCGGGCGGCTACGGCTACGGCGGCGGCGGGGGCGGCGGCGCCGTGGTGGACACGAACGAGGTCGCGCTCGCGGCGGGGACCTACGACGTCGTCGTCGGCGCCGGCGGCAGCCCCAACGACAGTCTTCGGGCCGTCGGCTACCGCGGCGGGGCGAGCTCGGTTTCGCTTGGCGGGACGGCGCTCGTTTCGGCCTTGGGCGGCGGCGGCGGCGCGGGCGGCAACACGGGCGCCGGCACGGCGGACGCCGGCACCGGCGGCGGCAGCACGGCCAACGCCGGCAACAGCGCCGGCCTCCAGGGCGGCCGAGGCGGCGCCGGAGGCAACAAGACCTACTCCGCCCACAGCGGCAACGCGGCCGGCGGAGGCGGGGGCGCGGGCGGCGACGGCGAGGACGGCGACAACACGGTCGGCGTCTGGGGCGGGTCGGCCTGGACGGCGCCCTGCCAATCCGGCGCGGGCGGACCCGGCGTCGAAAGCGACATCACCGGCGTCTCCCGGACCTACGGCGGCGGCGGTGGAGGCGGCGCGGGCGGCGGCACGACGCCGACCGGCGGCGCGGGGCGCGACGGCGGCGGCGACGGCCCGGCCGTGGGATCGGAAACGCCCGCGGGAGCCGGCGAGGACGGCCGGGGGGCGGCGGAGGCGGCGGCGGAAACAAGGACGCCAACCGCTCCGGCGGACGGGGCGGAAGAGGCCTCGTCGTGATCCGCTACGCGCTCTCGCAGGCGACGATCTCCGCGGACGCGCCGGTGATCCTGTCCGCGACCTCCGTGCGTCTTTCCGGCGCTCTCGCGCTGCCCGGCGGCGGCACCGCCCGTCTCTTCCTGGGCATCGGCGCCGACCCGGACGCCCTCTCGTGGAGCGTCCTCGACGAAGCGGCGGCGGCGGGACCCTTCGCGAAGACGGCGACCGGCCTCGCGATGGAGACGGTCTACCACTTCGCATTCCGCGCCGAGACGGACGGCGGGACGGTCGCGACGCCGGTCGCGACCTTCACGACGCCGTCCAATCGCGCGAACGTCGTCGCCTCGGGCCCCGGCGCGGAGCGGTATCGCGTCGGTGACGACATCGTCCTGCGCATCCCCGCGGACGCGACGCTGTCCGTCAAGGCCGGGCCCGACGGCGCCGTCCCGAAGCTGCGCGTCCTCCTGGTGGGCGGCGGCGGCGCGGGCGGCTGGTCCTACGCGGGCGGCGGCGGGGGCGGCGGCTTCGTCGAGCGGTCGGACTTCGAGCTGCCCGTCGGCGACTACCTCGTCTCCGTCGGCGCCGGCGGCGTGAAGGCGACCTCCTCGCAGGCGCCCGGACGCGGCGGCGACACCGCGATCTGGCGGTGGACCTCGGCGACCGTGGCGGAGACGAACCTCGTCGCCTGTGGCGGCGGCGCGGGCGGTTCCGGGACGACCTACCAGCAGGCCGGCTTCTCCGGCGGATGCGGCGGCGGCGGCGCCATGTGGGGCGGCGGCGGAGCCGGAAGCCAGGGCGGCGCCGGCGGCGGCGGATCGACCGCCAACGGCGGCAACGCGGCCGGCGGCGGCGGCGGCGCGGGCGCGAGGGGGCAGGACGGCGACATCTCCGCCGGCGTGAAGACGGACGGCGTCTGGACGGTCCCCTGCCGGTCCGGCGCGGGCGGCGACGGCCTTCCCTCCGACATCACCGGCGAGGAGGTCTGGTATGCGGGCGGCGGCGGCGGCG
>JAFTHC010000236.1 GCA_017457625.1 Kiritimatiellia bacterium | reverse complement strand
GGACACGGAGCTGCTGGACCACTACCGGGCGGCGCTCCTGGAGACTTGATGGACTGAGGGCTTCGAATTGAGCAAGGACTGGACAGGATTCGCGAACGTTTTCAGCAAGTACGGGGACCTCGTGCTCGCCGTGCTGGTGGTGTGCATCATCGGCCTGCTGATCATCCCGCTGCCGTCGCCCGTCGTCGACCTGCTGATCTCGACGAACATCATGATCTCGACGGTCCTGCTGATGCTCTCGCTCTACCTGCCGCGGGCGCTCGCGTTCTCGACGTTCCCGTCGATGCTGCTCTTCACCACCCTCTTCCGCCTCGCCCTCAACGTCACCACCACGCGCTGCATCCTGCTCAAGGGCGCGCAGGACCCCAATGCCGCCGGCACCATCATCAACACGTTCGGCAACTTCGTCGTCGGCGGCAACTTCGTCGTCGGCGCGGTCATCTTCCTCATCATCACGATCGTGCAGTTCGTCGTGATCTCCAAGGGCGCCGAGCGCGTCTCCGAAGTGGCCGCGCGCTTCACCCTCGACGCGATGCCCGGCAAGCAGATGTCGATCGACGCGGACATGCGCGCCGGCGCGATCGACCAGGACACCGCCAAGCAGCGCCGCGCCGAGCTGGCGCAGGAGTCGCAGCTCTACGGCGCCATGGACGGCGCGATGAAGTTCGTGAAGGGCGACGCCATCGCGGGCATCATCATCACGTCGATCAACATCATCGGCGGCATCCTCATCGGCATGCTGATGTTCGGGCACGACGTGGGCTGGTGCGTGAAGCGCTTCGGCATCCTCACGATCGGCGACGGCCTCGTGGGCCAGATCCCGGCGCTGCTGATCTCCATCACGTCCGGCGTCATCGTGACGCGCGTCGGCTCCGAGAACGCCAAGCCCCTCGGCGTGGACATCGTGAGCCAGATCTTCGCGCAGCCCAAGGCGCTGCTGCTCGGCGCCGCGATGCTCGTCTTGATCGGCCTCATCCCCGGCTTCCCCAAGCCGCAGCTCTTCGGGCTCGCCGCCGCCGTCGGCTTCGTCGGCTGGGGCCTCATGGCCAAGGCCAGGCTCGCCGCCGCGCGCGCCGCCAAGGCCGAGGACCCGCTCGCCGCCGCCGCGCCCTCCGAGGGCGCCACCCCGCGCCCGAAGAAGAAGGACGGCGACGACTTCGCGATGGTGACGCCCCTCACCGTGGACATCGACGCCAACATCCGCGGCGCCCTCTCCTACGAGGAGCTCAACGACCGCATCATGGACGTGCGCCGCGCGCTCTACCACGACCTCGGCGTCCCGTTCCCCGGCATCAACCTTGCGCTCGACGCCGCGCTCTCCGACGGCCGCTACCGCCTCCTCGTCAACGAGGTCCCCGTCTCCGAGGGGCAGCTCCGGAAGGGCTGGGTCTTCGCGCTCGAGAGCTCCGAGAACGTCGCCGCCACCGGCATCGCCTTCGAGAAGGGCAAGGACTTCCTCTCCGGCCACGAGACGATCTGGGTCAAGGAGGAGGACGCCCCGAAGCTCGACGAGTCCGGCATCCGCCACCTCTCGCTCAACGACGTGCTCACCTTCCACCTCTCCTCGGTCCTGCGCCGCTACGCGCACGAGTTCCTCTCGCTGCAGGAGACGCGGCTGCTCTTCGACCACATGGAGAAGGAGGCGCCGGAGCTCGTGAAGGAGGTGCAGCGCGTCCTGCCGCTCCAGAAGATCACCGACGTGCTGCAGCGCCTCGTCCAGGAGGGCATCTGCATCCGCGACCTCAAGCGCATCACGCAGACGCTCATCGAATGGGGCCAGAAGGAGAAGGACACGGTGCTGCTCGTCGAATACGTCCGCTCCGCCCTCTCGCGCTACATTTCCTACAAGTTCAGCGGCGGCCAGAACATCATCGCCGCCTACCTCCTGGACCCGACGCTGGAGGAGAAGATCCGCAAGTCCGTGCGCCAGACCTCTTCCGGCTCCTACCTCGCGATGGACCCCGCCACGGTGCGCTCCATCCTCGCGGTCGTCAAGAAGACCGTCGGCGATCTCTCGAAGGTCCCGCAGAAGCCCGTCGTCGTCGTCTCGGTCGACATCCGCCGCTACTTCCGCAAGATGATCGAAAAGGACTGGTACGAGCTGCCCGTCCTCTCCTTCCAGGAGCTCAGCTCCGAAATCAACATCCAGCCCCTCGGCCGCCTGAAGCTTTAAGCCATGAAATTCCTCCTCAAAATCGTCCAGGGCCCGAACGCGGGCGCGGAGATCGCCCTCGTCGAGGGCGTCCGCGTCACGCTCGGCTCCGCCGATTCGTGCGACATCGTCCTGGCGGACCCCACGCTCCCCGCCGAGGCCTGCGCCCTCGAGGCCTCCGCCGACGCCGTCGTCCTCGCGCCCTCCGGCGCCGAGCCCGAAACCCTCGCCCCGCTCCAGGTCCGCTCCTTCGGCACCACCGCCCTCGCCGTCGGCCCCGCCGACGCCCCCTGGGGCCCGCTGGTCTGGGAAGCCCCCTCCCGCGCCGCGGAGGAGGCTCGTGAGGCGGCGCGCGCGGAGAGCGCGCCGGAAGCGCCTGGCGCGCCTGGCGACTCTAGCGCTCCCAGCGAATCTAGCGAATCCAGCGCCCCTGGCGCCCCCAGCCCTTCCAGCCCCCGCCGCCGCGGTCTGCGCCTTCTCGGCCTTGTCGCCCTCCTCCTTCTGCTCCTTCTCGCGGCCTGGCTCCTCGCGCGGCGCGTAGCGAGTCCTGACGGGCCGGCTCCGTCCGGCCCGACCCCCGAGGCATCCCCCGCGGAGACCCCCGCCGGCGTCACGCTCTTCGAGACCAACGGCCTCCTCCACGCGCGCGGGGACTTCGCCACGCGCGCGGAGCGCCTCGCGGCGACCGCGGCGCTCTACGAGGCGCACCCGGGCATCGCGCTGGACCTGGCGGACCGCGAGACCCTGCTCACGGCGACCGCCGATCTGCTGCAGGCCGCCACGGACGGCGCGCTGCAGGTCTCCGACGTCACCAACCGCGTCGCGGTCCTCGCGGGCCGCGTCTCCGACCCGGACTTCCTGCGCGCCACGCTCGAGGCGCTCCGCACCGACGTCCCGCGCCTTTCCGGCGCCGACACCGCCGCCGTCGCGCTCGACTCCCCGCTCTCCGCCGGACCGAAAAAGACCCCCGGCTCCCCGCGGGCGCGCCAGCCGCGCCTGCCGCTGCGCTACATCCTGCTGCAGCCCTACCCGTGCATCGTGCTGCAGGACGGCCAGCGCCTCTTCGAGGGCGCCGACGTCGGCGGCTTCAAGATCTCGAAAATCACGTTCGACCGCATCGCGTTCCGCAACGAGGCGGGGGAGGAACTCGAATGGACGCCGTGACGCCGGGAGCCGCTTTCGCAGAGGGTTCGGGGGGCGCCGCCCCCCGTCCCTCGCAGGGCCCGCAGCTGCTCGCCCTCGAGCGCGAGCTCTCCGGCCCGGGCGCGCGCGAGGCGCTCGCGCGCCACGACGCCGTGCTCCTCGGCCTCGAGAACCGCCTCGCCGACGCCCTCCGCGAAGGCGTCGCCCCCGAAGATTTCCCCAAGCTCCAGCAGCTCCGCGAGGCCAACGTCCTCGCCCGCAAGATACTCCGGCTCACCGTCAAGGACGGCGAGCGCTGACCCTCTCCCGATGGCCCCGCCCGCCCGCACCCCCGCAACCGGGCGGAGCGTTCCCCTGCCCCGCCCTCTGGCCCGCGCCCTGCTCGGCGCGGGCGAAGCGGCGCGCCTGGCGCGCGGGGAAACGCCGCTGCTCGTCGCGCTCTCGGGGGGCGCCGATTCCGTTTCGCTCCTGCGCGCACTCGTCCGCGTCCGCGCCGCGCGCGGCGCCAAACCGCCCTACGGCCTTTCGGCCGCGCATTTCAACCACGGCATCCGCGGCGCGGAAGCGGACGCCGACGAAGCGTTCTGCGTCGCGCTTTGCGACTCGCTCGGCGTGCCGTTCGCCGTCGGCCGCGGCGACGTTCCCGCGGAAGCCGCCACGACGGGCGAGTCGCACGAAATGGCCGCCCGCCGGCTGCGGCGCGACTTCCTCGTGAACGCCGCCGCGCTCGAAGGCGCCGAAGCGATCGCGCTCGCCCACACGCTCGACGACCAGCTCGAGCTCTTCCTCCTGCGCCTCGCGCGCGGTGCGGGCCTGCGCGGCCTCGCCGGCATGCCGCCCGTCGCGGACGCGGGACTCCGTCCGGACGTCCTCCGCGGAACGCCGGCGGACCGCGCCCCCCGCCGGCCCGTGCGGCTGCGGCTCGTCCGGCCGTTTCTGTCGCTGCGCCACGCTGACCTCGTTGCGTTCCTCCGCGCGGAGGGCCTGGACTGGCGCGAGGATTCCACGAACGCGGGCGACGCCCCGCTGCGCAACCGCATCCGCCACCACGCCGTCCCCGCGCTGCTCGGGGCCTGCGGCGCGGGCCTCCCCGCGACGCTCGACCGCACGCTCTCGCTTCTGCGCGAGGACGCGGACCTGCTCGACGCGCTCGCCGCCGCCGAACCCTGGGCGCCCGGCGATCCGGCGGCGGCGCTCGCCGCGGGCCCCGCGCCCGTCGCGCGGCGCCGCGTCGCCCGCGCGCTCTACGACGCCGGCGCCGACCCCGAATCCGTCTCGCTCGCCGCCGTCGAACGCGTCCGCGCGCTCGCCGCGTCCGGCCGCAACGGCTCCGTCCCGCTCGGCGGCGCGCTCGAGGCGCGCCTGGCCTACGGCTCGCTCTCGTTCCAAACGCGCGCGGCGACCCCCGCACCCGAAACCGCCGGCACGCCGTTCGTCTTCCCCGCCGCCGCGGCGCTGCCCGCGCGCGGCGCGCGGCCGGACCCGGAAGGGCGGCTCGTCGTCCGGCGCGCCGACGCCGTCCGGCGGCCCGCCCGCGGGAACTTCGTCGGGCGCCCCGTCTCGGCCTCCGTCCGCGCCGGCGCGCTCGACGGCCGCCGCGTCGTGCTGCGCCCGTGGCGCGCGGGCGACCGCATCGCCGCCGCGGGCGGCCGCGGCACGCGCAAGCTCTCGGACGTCTTCACGGACGCCAAACTCCCGCGCGACATGCGCGCCCGGGTGCTCGTCCTCGCGGACGCCGACTCGGGCGCCGTTCTCTGGCTTCCCGGCCACGGCGTCGCCCGCGAACTCGCCGTCCGCCCCGGCGACGCGGTCCTCTCGATCGCCCTCGTCCGCTAGAAAATGCGAACGCGCGGCCGCCGCGTGGGCG
>JAFTHC010000235.1 GCA_017457625.1 Kiritimatiellia bacterium | reverse complement strand
TCCTCCGGCTCGTTGCCAGACCGTGAAGGATGGGGGGCTCGTTCAAGGGAACATTGTTGGATGTCGACATTCAAGTCGTCACAAATGGCATTTTGCCGTCGAAGTCGAGTCTGAAGAAACAAACATTGTCTCCAGGCGTCAAGCGAGATGGCGAGATGATCCCGCTTGCAAATGCGGGGGAATCCTGCAAGAATGCTTCCGTCGTCCGCCACATGATCAAGAACTGTTCCCTGCTCCTCCTCGCCGCGCTGGTGTGCGCGCTGCCGTTCGCGCTGCGGCCCGCGCGCGAGGCCGGGGAGTGGCGCGAGGGCGACCCGATCCTCGTCGTCGTCTCGCCGCACATCGCCTCGATCCGCGAGGAGTTCGCGCGAGGGTTTTCGAAGTGGCACGCCGCGCGCTTCGGCCGCCCCGTGCAGATCGACTGGCGCAACATCGGCGGCACGACCGAGATCATGCGCTACCTCCAGGGCGAATACGACGCCGCCTACCGCGCCTGGCGCCGCCGCGCCGGCCTGCCGCCCGCCGATGGCGCGTTCGCCCCGCGCCGTCCCGCCGACCCCGCGGAGGCCGCCGCGTGGGACGAACTGCGCGCGCACGACGACCCCGCCGACTTCGGCTGCAAGATCGACGTCTTCTTCGGCGGCGGCACCTACGACCACGGCGCCGCCGAGGCGCAGGGCCTCACCGTCCCGCCGTGGCCGGACGGCGCCGTCCCCGCCGGTCTTTTCGAAGACGCCGACGGCGCCGCGATGATTCCCGAAGGCCTCGGCGGCGAGGTCTGGCGCGGCACGTCCTACTTCTCCGCCGTCCTTTCCGGCTTCGGCATCTGCTCCAACCCCGACCGCCTCGTCGAACTCGGGATCACGAACGCCGACGGCACCGCGCGCCAGCCGCGCGCGTGGCGCGACCTGGCGGACCCGCGGCTCGTCGGCCAGGTCGCGGTGACGGACCCCACCAAGTCCGGCTCCATCGCCAAGGCGTTCGAGATGATCCTCCACTCCACCTGCCGCGACCACGTCCTCGCCGCCGGCTGGACCGCGGAGCAGATCGCGGAAAACGAGGCGGCCCTCCGCGAAGGGCGCCCCGCGCCGTTCGCGGAGGGCTACCAAGCCGCCGTCGAAGACGGCTGGCTCGCCGGCATCCGGCTGCTGCAACGCATCGGAGCGAACGCGCGCTACTTCACGGACGCCGCGGGCAAGCCCCCGCAGGACGTCTCCGCGGGCGACGCCGCGGCGGGCGTCTGCATCGACTTCTACGGCCGCGTGCAGGCCGAGACGACGCGCACCGCGGACGGGCGCGACCGCCTCCTCTACGTCACGCCGCGCGGCGGCTCGTCCATTTCCGGCGACCCGATTTCGCTCCTGCGCGGCGCGGAGCACCGCGAGCTCGGCGCGCGCTTCATCGAGTTCGTGCTCTCCGAGGACGGGCAGAAGCTCTGGAACGGCAGGCCCGGCACCCCCGGCGGGCCGGAAAAGCATGCGCTGCGCCGCCTCCCGATCCGGCGCGACTTCTACCCGGACGCGTCGAACCCCGCCACGGACGCCCGCGCCCGGGCTCGCGCCGGCACGACCTCGGACGACCTGCTCGACCCCGCCGTCGACGCCTACGAGCTCGCGGGCGCCTTCACCTACGAGCCGCGCTGGACCGCCGCGCACTTTTCGTTCCTGCGCTCGTTCGTCCGCGCGATGTGCATGGACTCGGGCGAGGAGCTGCGCGAGGCGTGGCGCGCGATCCTCGCCGCCGGCGGCCCCGGGGCCTGCCCGGAGGCGATGCGTCTGCTGGAGCGGCTCCCCGACGAGCCCTATGAAGTGAACTGGGCGAACGTGACCGCCGCGCGCAAGGACCCGTCTCTCGCCAAGGGCCTCTCCGCGACGGATCTCCAGACCGAATGGACGAAGTTCTTCCGCCGCTCCTACGCCGAAGCGCGCGCCGCCGCCGAAGCCGCCGCCCGCGCCACGCCGGAGAAGAGGCCGTGAAACCGCCGCCGTCGACGCCGTGGGGACGCTTCCGCGCCAACCGGCGCGGCTGGTGGTCGCTGTGGCTGCTCGCGGGCCTCTACGCGCTCTCCTTCTTCGCCCCCGTCCTGGCGCCCGATCCCGGTCTCACCTACGGCCCGGAGGCGATCGAGCCGTATCTGCGGCCGGAAAAAATCTCCGGCGGCCATTATCCGGTCGCGGCCGCGGAATACGCAGCCGGCACCGATTCCGGCGCTTCTCGCCCGCCACTCCGTCTCCTCCGCGCCTGGGGCGACACGAACCGCTTCTCCGCGGCGCTCGCGGCGCCGCTCCCGGCCGCGCTCGGTCCCGCGCTCGAAGCGCGCCTGCGGGGCGAAGCAGCCCCTGCTTTCGAAACCGCCGCGGACGGGGTTTCCTTCCGCCTCGCGCCGGCGGCCGCCGGCGCGGGCGGAACCGCCCGCGTCTACCTGAGGCGCGCCGACTGGCGCACCGCGCCGCCGGAGGCGGACGCGGCGGCGGCCGCCGCCGCGCCGCTCGAACCGGCGGTCTTCCCGTTCCGCCCGGTTCCGGGGCATCCGTTCGGGTTCGACGACGCGGGACGCGACGTCTTTTCGCTCGTCCTGAACGCGACGCGCATCGCGCTCACGTTCGGGCTGCTGCTCACGTTCGCGTCGCTCCTGCTCGGCGTCGTCGCCGGCGCGGTGCAGGGCTACTTCGCCGGATGGACCGACCTGGCGGGCCAGCGCTTCACGGAAATCTGGAGCGCGCTGCCGTTCCTCTACGTGGTGATCTTCCTCGGCAACGCCTTCGGGCGCTCGTTCGGGCTGCTGCTCGTCTGCTACGCGCTCTTCAACTGGATCGGCACCGCGGCCTACGTGCGCGCCGAGTTCCTGCGGCTGCGCGGGCGGCCGTTCGTCGAGGCCGCGCGCGTGCAGGGACTCCCGGCGCGCCGCATCATGCTGCGGCACGTCCTGCCGAACGCGCTCACGCCGCTCGTCACGCTCTTCCCGTTCCTGCTCGTCGGCGCGATCGGGTCGCTGGCCGCGCTCGACTACCTCGGCTTCGGACTCCCGGCCGGGACGCCCTCGTGGGGCGAGCTGCTGCAGCAGGCGCAGGGCGCGCGCGGGGCGTGGTGGCTCGTGCTGTGGCCCTCGCTCGCGCTCTTCCTCGTCATGCTCCTCGGCGTCTTCGTCGGCGAGGGTCTCCGCGACGCGTTCGACCCGCGGCCGGTCGTCTCGCTCGACCGCGCGCCGCGCGACGAGGTCGGGCCGCAGGCCCTCGGCCCCGCCGGCCCCGAAGCGCCGGTGCTGGACGTCGAGGACCTCCGCGTCTCCTTCGACACCGCGCAGGGCGAGCTGCGCGCGGTGGACGGCGTGTCGCTCTCGCTGCGGCGCGGCGAGACGCTCGGGCTCGTGGGCGAGTCGGGCTGCGGCAAGTCCGTGACGGCGATGTCGGTGCTGCGGCTCGTCCCCTCCCCGCCCGGCCGCCTCGTCTCGGGCTCGATCCGCTACCGCGGGCGCGACCTCGCGACGCTCCCGCTGCGGGAGCTGCGCAAGATCCGCGGCGGCGCGATCGGCATGGTCTTCCAGGACCCGATGTCCGCCCTCTCGCCGCTGCGCCGCGTCGGCTCGCAGCTCGTCGAGGCCGTGCGCCTGCACCGGCGCGTCCCGCGCGCCGAGGCGCTGCGCCGCGCCCGCGAAGCGCTCGCGCGCTGCGGCATCCCGGACCCGGACCGCTGCCTGCGCGAGTTCCCGTTCCGCCTGTCCGGCGGCATGCAGCAGCGCGTCATGATCGCCGCGGCGCTGCTCTCGGAGCCGGAACTCGTGATCGCGGACGAACCGACGACCGCGTTGGACGTGACGGTCCAGGCGCAGGTGCTCGAGCTGCTCAAGACCGTGCGCGGCCCGGACACGGCGCTGCTGCTCATCTCGCACGACATGGCGGTCGTCCGCTCCGTGTGCGAGCGCATCGCGGTCATGTACGCCGGACGCATCGTCGAGGAAGGCCCCGCGGACGAAGTCTTCTCGCACCCCCGCCACCCCTACACCGCCGCGCTCCTCGCCGCGATGCCCTCGCGCCACGCGCCCGGCGAACGCCTCCCCGCGATCCCCGGCTCGCTCCCCTCCCCGCTCGCCCTGCCGAACGGCTGCCGCTTCGCCCCGCGGTGCCCGCGGGCCCGACCGGAATGCACGGGGCCCGATGCGCCCGGCGCATCGGGCGGCGGCCAAGGGCCCCACCGGTGGGCCTGCCTGAATCCGATGCCCGGCGAATACGCCGGGCCGCAGCACGGTCCATCACCCGCCGATCTCGGGGGGAAATCCCCCCCGGAAACCTCCCTCGAAGCACCCCGTGCCGTGGCCGGGCTTACTTGCCCGGCTCCCGGGGAAGCCGCCCCCGCAAGCAACCTGCCAACATGCCGTGCCGTGGCCGGGCATACTTGCCCGGCATTCCTGTCGATCCACGCCCTCGCGAAGCGCTACCCGCACGTGCTCGCGCTCGACGGCGCGACCTTCGACCTGGCGCCGGGCGAAACGCTCGCGGTCGTGGGCGAATCGGGTTCGGGCAAGACCACGCTCGCGCGCCTCGTGGCGGGGTTGGAGCGGCCCACCGCGGGCGAAATCCTCTTCGACGGCGAGCCGCTTCCGTTCGACCGCCCCCGCGCGCGGCGGCGCGACATCCAGATGGTCTTCCAGGACCCCTACGCGTCGCTCGACCCGCGCGGCCGGATCGGCGACCTCGTCACGGAGGGCGCGCTGGTCCACGGCCTCGTGGGACGCGCCGGCCGCGCGGCGCTCGCGCGCGAACTGCTCGCGGCGGTCGGGCTCCCGCCGGAGGCGGCCGCGCGGCATCCGCACGAGTTCTCGGGCGGGCAGCTGCAACGCGTTTCGATCGCCCGCGCGCTGGCGCTCAAGCCGCGGCTGCTGCTCTGCGACGAACCGGTCTCCGCGCTCGACGTCTCGGTGCAGGCTCAGATCCTGAACCTACTCGCGGACCTCAAGCGCGACCGCGGCCCGGCGATGCTCTTCATCACGCACGACCTCGCCGTCGCGCGTTCGGTCGCGGACCGCGTCGCGGTCATGGCCGCCGGGCGCATCGTCGAGCTCGGCCCCGCCGCGCGCGTCTTCTCCGCGCCGGAACACCCCGTCACGAAAGCCCTCCTCGCCGCCGAACCATGATGCGCCGCCGCCTCGAATGCCTCGCCCTCTACGTCGGCCTGCCGGCGGTTCTCGCGTTTCTGCCCGCGTGGATCGAGCGGCGCTGGGACGTGCGACTGGACGCCTGGGTCGTCCCGACGCTCCTCCTCGCCTCCGCGATCGCCTACATTGCGCTGCGCCGCACCGGACTGCTCGCGCGCGGCGAGCTGGCGCGCCTCCGTGTCGCCTCGCACGACTGGGCGGAAATGCTCGCGCGCTTCGTCTTGTCCGCCATCCTGCTCACGTGGCTGCTCTCGCAGTTCCGGCCCGACTGGCTCTTCGCATTCCCGCGCCACAACCCGCGCTTCTGGGCGCTCGTGTGCGTCGCCTATCCGCTCGTTTCCGTCCTGCCGCAGGGCATCCTCTACCGCGCGCTCTTCGAGAAGCGCTACGCCGCGTGCGTCCCGCCGGCGTTCTCGCTCGTCTTCGGCGCGCTCCTCTTCTCGTGGGCGCACGTCGTCTTCCGCAACCCCTGGGCGTGTGCGTTCACGTTCGTCGGCGGGCTCTTCTTCCTTTCGAGCTACCGCCGCACCGGCTCGTTGCTCTTCTCCTGTATCGAACACGCGCTCTACGGCGACTTCCTCTTCACCGTCGGCTGGGGCTCCTTCTTCTACGAGGGCACCCAGGCGGCCATGCGGGCCGTGGCGCCGTGACGGACGCGCCGCCGCCCCGCGCCGCTTTCGCCGGACCGCCCGCGCCGCCCGGACCGGAACCGGACGTCGACCCGACGTGGTCCGTCCTGCTCGACGACCCGCTTTTCGCCGTCCTCGCCAAGAGCGGCAACCTGCCCTGCCACCCGAGCGGACGCTACCGCGCCCACACGCTCGACGCGCTGCTGCGCGCCGCGGGTTGGCGCGAAGTCCACTTCGTGTCGCGCCTCGACCGCGAAACGTCCGGCGCGGTCCTCGTCGCCAAAACCGTCGAGGCCGCCTCGCGCCTCGGCCGCGACATGGCCGCGCGCCGATTCGACAAGCGCTACCTCTGCCTCGTCGAAGGCGGATGGGACGAGCCCGCCGGCCCGGACGGCTGGTTCGACGCCGTCGGCCGCATCCGCCCCGCCTCCGACGCGGTCGTGCACAAATACCGCGTCTTCGAGCCCGCGCCCGATCCCGCCGCGTGGCGGCTCGACGCCGGCTCGGACACCGCGCACACGCGCTTCCGGGCGCTGCGCTCCGACGGCCGTTTCACGCTGCTGGAGTGCAAGCCCGTCACCGGCCGCACCGCGCAGATCCGAGCGACGCTCTTCGCGCTCGGGCATCCCGTCGCCGGCGACAAGCTCTACGGCCCCGACCGCGCTTTCTACGCGAAGCTCTGCGCCGGCGCGCTCACCGACGCCGACCGCGCGCGGCTCGTCTTCCCGCGCCAGGCCCTCCACGCCTGGCGCCTCTCCTTCCCCCACCCCGCCACGCGCGAGCTCGTCTTCGCCGAAGCGCCGCCGCCCTCCTTCCTGCGCCCGTGAGCGGCCGGTCGCGCCCGCGGACGCGGCCCCGAAAATTCCGCTTGCATTCCGGCGGCGGTTCGTGCGAGAATCCGCTCCCGTCATGCGACGCGAAAACGCCCGTTTCTTTTCCGTTTGGCAGGCAAAGCGGTTTTTCCGCTTTACCGGCCCGGGCGCCGTCGCTTCCTAGCAGGACTTCCGCACGAAACGGAATCCGCTCAAACGGAACGGCGCCCGGGCACGAACCCCGGAGCGCCGTTCGCCGTTTCAAGAAGCAGGGCGGAGCCGGACGACAATGCACAATGCGAATCTGCGAACCTGCAAACCCCTCCAACCGAAAGAAGACACCATGATTCTCGTTCTCAAACACGGCACGACGCGCGACAAGGTCGACGCGCTGTGCGAACTGCTCGAAAGCAAATACCGCGTCCAGACCAACCCGATCTACGGCAGCGAACAGACCGTCGTCGGCCTCGTCGGCGACACGTCGCGCGTGCCGGAGCGCGACGTGGCCGGCCTCGACGAAGTCGACCGCGTCGTCAAGGTCCAGGAGCCCTACAAGCGCGCGAACCGCAAGTTCCACCCGGAGGACACCGTGGTGCGCGTGCGCGGCGTCGCGATCGGCGGCGGGCGCGTGGTGATGTGCGCCGGCCCGTGCTCGGTCGAGTCGCGCGACCAGATTTCCGGCATCGCCTCCGCGGTGAAGGACGCCGGCGCCGCGATGCTGCGCGGCGGCGCGTTCAAGCCGCGCACCTCGCCCTACGCCTTCCAGGGCCTCAAGGCCGAAGGCCTGCACTACCTCAAGGAGGCGCGCGACGCGACGGGCCTGCCGATCGTTTCGGAGATCACGAACCCCGCGCAAATGGACCTCTTCGAGGAATACGCCGACATGATCCAGGTGGGCGCCCGCAACATGCAGAACTTCGAGCTCCTGAAGGAGGTCGGGCGCTCGCGCCTGCCGGTGCTGCTCAAGCGCGGCTTCTCCAACTCGATCCAGGAGCTGCTGATGAGCGCCGAATACATCCTCTCGGAGGGCAACCCGAACGTCGTGCTGTGCGAGCGCGGCATCCGCACCTTCGAGACGGCGACGCGCAACACGCTCGACCTTTCGGCCGTGCCGGTCCTGAAGGCGCGGACGCACCTGCCGGTGTTCGTGGATCCCTCGCACGCCGCGGGCGTCGCGTCCCTCGTCGAGCCGCTCGCCCTCGCCGCGGTCGCGGTCGGCGCGGACGGCCTCGAAATCGAGGTCCACGACTGCCCGAAGAAGGCGCTCTCCGACGGCCCGCAGCAGCTCCTGCCGGAGCAGTTC
The DNA here is from genome assembly GCA_017457625.1 of Kiritimatiellia bacterium. Lineage (GTDB taxonomy): Bacteria > Verrucomicrobiota > Kiritimatiellia > RFP12 > UBA3636 > UBA3636. The sequence goes on along the minus strand of JAFTHC010000235.1, from coordinate 14,782 downwards.
GCCGCGCTCGTCGCGAAGGCGCGCGGCGTCGCCGCCGCCATCGGAAGGGAGCTTTGAAACCCGTTCCGTGCGCGGCGGGCGTGCCAGCCGCGCACGGAACGGATTGGGGTGGCCGCTCGGCGTCGCCGCCCGGCGGACAACGTCCGAAAGTCTTCCGATTGTCTTCCGGTTCGGCCGCGGCGACCGCCGCGTGTCCCGCCTCGCGGAAGCGCCGCACCATCGCGAGCGCGCCGCGGCGGAACCGCGGCCGCTCCCGCCGGGAGCCTCACGCGGTGGCGGCGCCGCCGTGCGCGGCCGTCCACGCGTTGACGTGGTCGATGTCCTTGTCGCCGCGGCCGGAGAGGCAGACGACAATCTGCTGGTCGGGGCGCATGGTCTTGGCGGCCTTGAGCGCGGCGGCGAGGGCGTGCGAACTTTCGAGCGCCGGGATGATGCCTTCGAGTCGGCAGAGCAGGTGGAACGCCTCGACGGCCTCCGCGTCGGTGATGGCCACGTAGCGCGCGCGGCCGAGGTCGGCCAGAAGCGCGTGCTCGGGCCCCACGCCGGGGTAGTCGAGGCCGGCGGAGATGCTCCACGCTTCGTGCACCTGGCCGTCCGCGTTCTGCAGCAGGTAGGTCTTCGCGCCGTGCAGAATGCCCTTCTGCTGCCCGCAGATCGACGCGGCGTGGCGGCCGGTCTCCACGCCCTCGCCGCCGGCCTCCGCGCCGAGGAGCGCGACGGAGGGGTCGTCGATGAAGGGGTAGAAGGCGCCGATCGCGTTGGAGCCGCCGCCGACGCAGGCGACGACGAGGTCCGGCAGGCGTCCGGTCTTCTCGAGGATCTGCGCGCGTGCCTCGTCGCCGATCACGCGCTGGAACTGCCGCACCATCTCCGGGTAGGGGTCGGGGCCGGCGGCGGTGCCGACCACGTAGTAGGTGTCCAGCGCGTGCGAGGACCAGTAGCGCATCGCCTCGTTCATCGCGTCCTTGAGCGTCGCCGTGCCGGACTCGACCGCCACGACCTCCGCGCCAAGCATCCGCATGCGAAGGACGTTCGGGGCCTGGCGGCGGACGTCCTCCGCGCCCATGAAGACCTTGCACTCCATGCCGAAGCGCGCGGCGATCGTCGCCGTCGCGACGCCGTGCTGCCCGGCGCCCGTCTCGGCGATGAGCTTGCGCTTGCCCATGCGCCGCGCGAGGAGCCCCTGCCCCACCACGTTGTTCACCTTGTGCGCGCCGGTGTGGTTGCAATCCTCGCGTTTGAGGAAGATCTTCGGTCCGCCCGCGTGCGCGGTGAGGCGCTCGCAGAAGTCGAGCGGCGAGGGGCGCCCCGCGTAGTCGCGCAGCATCGCGCGGAACCCGGCGTCGAACGCCGGGTCGGCCTTCGCCGCCTCCCACGCGGCCTTGAGTTCGTCGATCGGCGCGGCGAGCGTCTCGCCGATGTAGCGACCGCCGTAGGCGCCGAAATGCCCGCCCGCGTCGGGCTGCGTTCCGATGTAGGGGCCCGCCGCGGCGTCCGCCGCCGGCGCGTGACCGGTTGAAGAAAACTCGTTTGCGTTCATGGCGACGCGGGATTCTAGGCGTTTCTATCAATAGAGTCAAGCGGAAAACGCGCCGTCCCTCCGCCCGGACTTGCGCGGAGCGCGGACGGCGCGCTAGAATGCCCGCCATGCAAAACGACCTTCGAAAAGACGCCGCCGCGCGGCGCGTGCTGCTCGTCGCCCACCGGGGCGCCTGGGGCGGCGACATCCCCTGCAACACGATCGCCGCCTACGACATCGCGCTCGCCCACGGTGCCGACATGCTCGAAATCGACGTGGACATGACGAGCGACGGGCGTCTCGTCATCTTCCACCCGTGGATGGAGCGGCCCCTGCTCGGCTACGGCGACCGCATCGCGAACCATCCGTGGTCCTTCGTGAAGGAACTCCGCTACCAGAACGTCGACAACGTCCCGACGCCTTTCGGCATCTGCACGCTGGAGGAGGTTCTCGACCGCTACCGCGGGCGCTGCTACCTCAACGTGGACAAGTTCTGGGAACACCCCGCCGAGATCGCCGCCGCCATCCGCGCCCGCGGGATGCAGGACCAGTGCCTCGTCAAGACCGGCGCCGACCCGCGCGTGCTCGGCATCATCGAGGAACACGCTTCCGACATGCCGTTCCTCGGCATCGTCCGCAGCGAGGCGGACTGCGAGGCGTTCGCCTCGCGCAAGATCCGCCTGGAGGGCTTCGAGACGCTCTTCCGCACGGACGATTCCCCGCTCGCTTCGGCGGCGTTCGTCGGGCGCCAGCACGACGCCGGGCGCCTCCTCTGGGCCAACGCGATCGTCTACGACTGCCGCGACGTCATTGCCGGCGGCCGCAGCGACGACCGCGCGATGACCGGCGACCCCGAGGGCTCCTGGGGGTGGCTCGCCGACCGCGGCTTCGACTTCATCCAGACGGACTGGCTCCGCGACTGCGCCGATTTCCTCGGCCGCACCGGCCGCCGCGCCTGACCGTCCCCTCCGGCGGAGTCGTCACGCGAGGAACGAGACGTCGCCACCGCAGGTCCCCGCGGCGGCGACGGCGGCGCGGACTTTGTCGCGGTCCTTGCGGCCGGGGGCGGATTCGACGGCCGAGGAGAGGTCGAAGAAGACGGCACCCGAGGCGGCGGCCGCGGCGGCGAGGTTGTCGGGGGCGAGGCCGCCGGCAAGAGCGAACGGGCGCGGCGCGAGGGCGCGCGCGGCGCGCCAGTCCCACGCGGCGCCGTTGCCGCCGGGGAGCGCCCCGCGGCCGCATTCGACGAGGAAGCGCGTGCCGTCCGGATAGCGCGCCGCCTCGGCCGCGAGGTCGCCGCCGCGCAGGACCTTGAGGACGCGCAGCCCCGCGGCGAGAAGCTCCGCGGCGAGCGCCGGCGGCTCGGCGCCGGGCAGCTGCGCGACGCCGAGCCCCGCGAGCCGCGCGGCGCGCAGGATGTCCGCCGCGGTCGCGTCCACGAAGACGCCGACGCGCGCGATGTCCGGCGGGACGTCCGCGAAGACCTCCCCCGCCCTCTCCGGCGTCACGTTGCGCGGGCTCGGCGGGTAGAACACCGCGCCGAGCGCCGCCGCGCCGGCCGCCGCGCAGAATTGCGCGTCTTCCGGCGTCGTGAGTCCGCAGATTTTGAGGGGCGCCTTCACGCGAGCAGTTCCTCCAGCGCCGTGGCGGGATCGGCGGCGCGCATCAGGGTTTCGCCGACGAGCGCCGCATCCGCGCCGGCGGCGGCGGCGAGACGGATCTCCGCGTTCGTGCGGACGCCGCTTTCGGCGACGCGGACGCAATCGGCGGGAATGCGCGCAAGCAGGCCGTAGGTCGCCCCGGGATCGGTCCGGAACGTCCGCAGGTCGCGGCTGTTCACGCCGACGATCCGCGCGCCGGCGTCGAGCGCGCGGTCGATTTCGGAGGCGTCGTGCGTCTCGACGAGCGCGTCGAGACCGAGGTCCCGCGCAAAGCCGAGGAGACTGCGCAGGTCGGCGTCCGGCAGCGCCGCGACGATGAGCAGCACCGCCGAGGCGCCGCACGCGGCGGCCTTGGCGATCTGCCATTCGCCGACGACGAAATCCTTCCACAGGAGCGGCAGCGGCGAGCGCGAACGGGCGAGAGCGAGATTGTCGGAGGAGCCGAGGAAACGGTGCGGTTCCACGAGTACCGACAGCGCCGCCGCGCCGCCGGCGGTGAGCGCGGCGGCGAGTTCGGCGGGACGGAAGTCCGCGCGGATGAGCCCCTTCGAGGGCGACGCCTTCTTGAGCTCGGCGATCACGCGCGGCGGCGCGCCGGCCGGTCGCCGCAGCGCGGCGGCGAAGCCGGGCCGCGGCGCGTGCGCCTCCGGTCGCGCGAGCAGCGCGTCGACCGGTTCGGCCTTCGCGCCTTCTTCGGCGTCTCGGGCGCGGAGCGCGCAGAGTTCTTCGAGAATGTCGGACATTCGAATCAAGCAAGGGACATGAAAGGCGGCACAAGCGCCGGTCGCGCCCGCCGACGCGGCATCGCCGCGATCGGGGACGCGACCAAACTTACGAGTTCGAAATCTCCACGAGCCTCCGCAGCTTCTCGTAAGCGGCGCCGGAATCGATGGCCTCGGCGGCCATTTTGACGCCCGCGGCGAGGTCGGGCGCGAGATCGGCGGCCAGAAGCGTGCCGGCGGCGTTCAGGAGGACGATGTCGCGCTTGGGGCCGCGGATCCTGCCCGTGAGGATGCCGGTCGCGATGTCGGCGTTCTCCTTCGCGTCGCCGCCTTCGAGTTCGGCCAGCGGCGCGTAGGAGCCGAAGAGCGGCTCGGGGTCGATGTCGTAGGTGCGGACCAGGCCGTCCCGCAGCTCCGAGCAGCGCGTCGGGCCGGTGACGGTGATTTCGTCCATGCCGTCGCTGCCGTGCACGACGAGCGCGTGCGTGGAGCCGAGGCGCTTGAAAACGCCGGCGTAGACTTCGGTGAGCTCGGGCGCGTAAACGCCGATCAGCTGCGTGCGCGCGCCGGCGGGGTTCGTGAGCGGGCCGAGGAGGTTGAAGACCGTGCGGACGCCGAGTTGCTTGCGCGCGGGACCGACGAACCGCATCGCCTTGTGGAACGTCTGCGCGAAGAGGAAACAGATGCCGATCTCGTTGAGCGCTTCCTCCATGACCTCCGGCTCGCACGCGAGGTTGAGGCCGAGCGCCTCGAGGCAGTCGGCCGAGCCGGTGCGGCCGGAGCTGGAGCGGTTGCCGTGCTTGGCCACGACCGCGCCCGCGCCGGCGGCGACGAACGCCGTCGTGGTCGAGACGTTGAACGTGATGCCGTGGTCGCCGCCGGTGCCGACCGTGTCCACGGTGTTGCGGCGCAGGGACGAGATTTTCGCCGCGGCCTGGCGCATGGCGCGCGCGGCGGCGGCGATCTCGGCGACCGTCTCGCCCTTGGCGGAGAGCGCGGCGAGGAACGCGCCGATCTGCGCGTCCGTGAGCTTGCCGTGGAAGAGGTCGTCGAAGAGCGCGAACGTCTCGTCCTCGGAGAGGTCCGTGCGGGCGACGAGCTTGGAGAGAATGTCGGGGTAGTCCATGTCGTGTTTTCCGTTCGTTTCGGGAACGGGACGGGATTCTAGATGTTTCTATCAATAGAGTCAAGCGAAAGTTGTCCGCGGGTCTCGGGACGGCGCGCTGCGATTTCTTGTCGGGTTCGGCCTACGCACGGCCCAGAAGCGCGTGCCACTCCTGGAGGGAGCGGACCGCGGTCTCGCCCAGGGGACCGTTCTCGGCGAGGCCGGCGACGGCGGCGCGGAAGCCCGCGAGGGTCGTCGTGAGCGGCACGCCCGCCGCGGTCGCCGCGGTTCGCAGGCGCGCGTTGTCCTCGGTCGCCTCGTGGCCCGTCTCGGCCGTGCTCACGATCCAGCCGACCGCCTTCTCGCGCAGCAGGTCGAGCGCGCTCGGCCGCCCGCGCGAGATGCGGAAGACGGCCTTGCTCTTGATCCCCGCGGCCCAGAGCGCCGTCGAGGTGCCGAGCGTCGCGTAGATCCCGTAGCCGAGACGTGCGAGCTCGCGCGCAAGCTCCACGCCACCGGCCTTGTCCTCGTCGCGCAGCGAGACGAACACGTCGCCGCCCTTCGGCAGCGGGCTCCCCGCCGCGACCTGGCTCTTGAAGTAGGCGATCTCCGGGTCGGCGTCGATCGCCATCACCTCGCCCGTCGACTTCATCTCCGGCGTGAGCGCCACGTCCGCGCCCGGGAACCGCGCGAAGGGGAAGACGGCCTCCTTGACGCAGTAATACGGAAGTTTGGACGCGGAGCGCGGGGCGCCTGAGGCGCCGCGCTCCGCGTCCGGCGTCTCGGGGCCGAGGATGCCGTCGAGGGTTTCGCCGGTCATCACGCGCGCGGCGACGTCGGCGAGCGGCCATCCCACGGCCTTGGAGACGAACGGCACGGTGCGCGAGGCGCGGGGATTGACCTCGATCATCCACACCTCGCCCTTGCGGACGGCGAGCTGGATGTTCATGAGGCCCACGACGTGCAGCTTCTCCGCGAAGACGCGCGCGATGCGTTCCACCTCGGCGATCGTCCCGGGCGAAAGCGAGCGCGGCGGGGTGACCGCGGCGGCGTCGCCGGAGTGGCAGCCCGCGGCCTCGACGTGCTCGAGGATCGCGCCGACGACGCACCGGCGGCCGTCGGCGACGCAGTCCACATCGAGCTCGACCGCGTGGTCGAGGAACTTGTCCACGAGGATCGGCTTGCCGTGCGCGGCGGCGACGGCCTCCGCGGCGTATTTCTCCAGCTCCTCCGGCGTGGAGACGATCGCCATCGCGCGCCCGCCGAGGACGAAGCTCGGGCGCACGAGGACGGGGTAGCCGAGCTTCGCGGCGATCCGGCGCGCGTCGGCGACGGAGTGCGCGATGCCGCTCGGCGGCTGCTTCACGCCCGCCTCGGCGACGAGCGCCTGGAACTCGTCGCGGTCCTCGGCGCGGTCGATGTCGCGCGGCGAGGTGCCGAGCACCTTCACGCCGGCCGCCTCGAGCCGCGCGGCGAGGTTGAGCGGGGTCTGTCCCCCGAGCTGGACGATCGCGCCGTCGCACCCCTCGCGCTCGTAGACCTCCATCGCGTCCTCGAACGTGAGCGGCTCGAAGTAGAGCCGGTCGCTCGTGTCGTAGTCGGTGGAGACCGTCTCCGGGTTCGAGTTCATCATCACCACCTCGAACCCGCGCTCCCGCAGCGCGAACGCCGCGTGGCAGCAGCACCAGTCGAACTCGATGCCCTGCCCGATCCGGTTCGGCCCGCCGCCGAGGACGAGAATCTTCCTTTTCCGTTTCGTTCGCTTCATTCGTTCGCAGGTTCGAAAGTTCGCAGGTTCGTCGCGCACGAGCCCGCCCGGACTTGCGAGTAAGCAACCCCCGTGCCACGACCCAAGCCGCCCGTCGTCCGAACGCAAAGGACGCAACCGCGCGGGCCGATGTGCCATCGCACGCCGCTTCGCGGCTATGGCACAATCGGCCCGCGCCGTCTTGGTCTGTCGACTCCCCCGCCTCCTTCCTTTCTCGCGGCCTCCCTGTAATCCCCGCCCTTCCCGCTTTACGGAATCTGTAATACCTGCCCCTCATCGCGGCGGGGTGTCCACCCCGCCACGCGAGGGGGGCGCTGTTATTAACAAGAAGCCGCATTTTTGTGAACGCGTCACGATCGTATCATTTATTTTTGTGCAAATGTCGATCATTTATCATCGATTTTTGTGTTGACATAGATGTTTAGTTGGTCTAGGATGGGCGCCCAAAAGGAGCGAATGAATGAAGTACATAGCCCGGAAAATCGATCGGACGCTCGCGCAGTGGCACCAGGACGAAAAGCGAAAGCCGTTGCTGCTCAAGGGCGCGCGGCAGATCGGAAAGACGGAATCGGTCCGACATTTCGCCTCGGGTCGATACGAGTCGATCGTCGAGATCAACTTCGTCGAACGCCCCGAGTTCCTTCGCATCGCCGACGGCGGGTTCTCCGCGGCGGAAATCGTCCGGCGCATCTCGCTGATCGACCCTTCCCTGCGGTTCGCGCCCGGCGGGACGCTGCTCTTCTTCGACGAGATCCAGGCCTTTCCCGAAATCGCGACCAGCCTCAAGTTCTTCGCGCAGGACGGCCGGTTCGACGTGATCGCGAGCGGATCGCTGCTGGGCGTCCACTACAAGCGGATCGCCAGCCACTCCATGGGCTACAAGACCGACGTGGAGATGCACGCGCTCGACTTCGAGGAGTTCCTCCGGGCGCTCGGCTACGACGCGGCGTTCGTCGAGGGCGTCTACGCGCACCTCGCGGAACGACGGCCGTTCGACGCGCTCGAACGGGACGTTCTCCGGGAACGGTTCCGCGACTTCTGCATCCTCGGCGGAATGCCGGAGGTGGTTTCCGGCTATCTCGAGCGAAAGACGTTCGAGGGCTCGCTCGAGCTCCAGCGCTCGCTCGTGGTCGGCTGGCGGGACGACGCGCGGAAATACGCCGAGGGCCTGGACCAGGCCCGCATCCTGAACGTGCTGGACCACGTGCCCGCGCAGCTCGCGAAGGAGAACCGGAAGTTCCAGATCTCGAAGGTGGCGCACGGCGCCCGATTCCGGGACTACCGCGGGTGCGTGGACTGGCTTGCGGACGCGGGCATCGTGCTGCCGTGCCACTGCCTCCTGTCTCCCTCCCTGCCGCTCAAGGGGAACTACGACCCGGACAAGTTCAAACTGTATCTGGCGGACACGGGCCTGCTCGTCTCGATGCTCGACGGACCCGCGCAGAAGGACCTCCGCGCCAATCGCAACTTCGGCGTGTGGGGAGGCGCGCTCTACGAGAACGTCGCGGCGGAGGCCCTTCGCAAGTCCGGACTCGACCTCTACTACTGGAAGCGCGACGAAACGCCGCTCGAGGAGGATTTCTTCGTCCGCGACAAGCGGCATCTGGTCCCCGTCGAGGTCAAGGCGTCCAACGGCCGATCCCGCTCGCTGCGGACGCTGATCGACGACACGCGCTATCCCGACATCACGTGGGGAATCAAGCTGGCCGACGCTAACGTCGGCTTCGAGAACCGGATCCTGACGCTGCCTCGTTTCTCCGCCTTTCTTCTCGCGCGCTTGCTCGACGATATCGACGTCAAGTGATCCCGTCTTCGCGCTCTGCGCGTCGGTCGTTCAACGCTTCGTAGCGCCCGCGCTTGCGCGAGCCGTACGGCCGCCGCCGGCGTGGCGGGGGTTGCACCCCGCCACGCCGCGCAAGGCCGCCCTTCCCCCCACCATGCCGCGCAAGGCCGCCCTTCCCCCCGCCACGCCGCGCAAGGCCGCGAAGCGCGCGAATAGGTCCTCCCCGTCACGACGGCCTTCTCGATTCCCTCGCCGATGAAGCGGCAGTGCTTCCTAGCGTCTTCGATGGTCTTCATGGATTTCCCTTTCCAGAAATGGCGGCAAATCATTGTAAATGACTTCCGGCTCCCGCGCACAGGCGGCGTCGGGCAGGTTCCGCAAATCGGCGATCTGTCGCCACGCCACGGCCTGGAACTCGGGCGTGCAGGCTTCGTCGAACCGGCTGACGCCGAGGGAGAGGAAGTCGGACGACTGATCGATTCCGAAGAATCGCCGTCCAAGAAGATGCGCGGCGATTCCGGTCGTGCACGAGCCGGCGAACGGATCGAGGATCCATTGACCTTCGCGAGTCGAAGCGAGAAGAATCCGAACCAGAAGCGCAAGCGGCTTCTGCGTCGGGTGCTTTCCGAATTTCTTTTCCCACGGTGCGATTGCCGGAAGCGGCCACACGTCGCGCATTTGCTGCCCGCCCGCCAGTTCGCGCATCAGGTCGTAGTCGAAATAATGGGGCGTCTTGGCCTCGCGTCTGGCCCAGATGACGAATTCCGTCGAGTGCGTGAAATATCGGCAGGAAAGATTCGGCGGCGGATTCGTTTTCTGCCATGTGATGACGTTGAGAATCTTGTAGCCGAGTTCCGTCAGCGCGTTCGCGACCTGGAACGTGTTGTGATGCGTTCCGCTGATCCAGACCGTTCCGGAGGGCTTGAGGATGCGCCGCAGCGCGGCCAGCCAGTCCCGCGTGAACGCGACGTCGGCGGCCGCGCCGCGCGACTTGTCCCATTCGCCCTTGTCCACGCAGACCTGTTGCCCGCTTTGCACCGAGATTCCTCCGTTGGAAAGAAAGTAGGGCGGATCGGCGAACGCGCAATCGAACGCAAAACCGCTCTTGGCGATTTCGTCCATGAGCGCGATGCAGTCGCCGCATCCGAGCGCCCAACGAGCGCCTGGGGATTTGAAGAAGGGAGTTATCACGACATTGGCTCGGTCTGTTCAAGAAACCATTTGATCCAGTTCCGGACCGTGGATGCACGTCGGCCGAACGTATCTTTTCCGGGAGCGCCAAGACGCGGGTTCGTTTCTTTCAGGATTGGCACGATTTCCGAGGTCTCCGGAACGGAACCGCGGATCATGGCCATTCGGAGTATTCTTCGGAAGATTTCATGGCGCAACAGTCGTTCGGCAAGAAACCGAGCGCGCTTGCGGAACGGAAGCCGTAGCATCTCGGCACCGTCGAACGAAAGCACGGCGTTCCCTCTGCCCGATGCATCGCGTCGGGCCAATCCCAGATAAATCGCGGCATTGAGGTAGTAGTCCGATTGCCGTTCGTCGAATCCATAGCAGGCTGCGATTGCCGACTTCGAAAGAGGCCCTATTGCAAGTCGTTCGCAGAGGTTGATGACGCGCTCGAAAGAATTCGCCTGCGGGAACGGAATGTGCGTAGGTTCCGGCAACGCCGACGATTCCGCGAGAAGAGCAAAAAGCTGCCCGCGCGAGAACCCGGCAGAATCAAGCCGATATCGTTCACTTCGGAGCAGCGTGACGGAACTGTAGTCTAACGGATCTTCGAACCCGTATTCCGATAGATCGAACATCCCGCTTGAATACACTAGATAGATCGTTCGGATGGGCTTGGTCACTCCCGAAGCCAAAAAATGGCGAAACGGATAGTAGAGCTGACGGACGACGAAATCACGGTCAAAATGCATCTTCGCCTCGAAGAGAGAAAGAGAGTTCCGGCTTTCATAGGCGGCGTCCACCTCGATTTGAGCGCCATTGACGGACAAAGTGGAGACGCGCTTTCGGTCGTATGAACGAATGCGAAAGTCAAAGGGACGCGCGCCTGCGCGGCCGGCCACGGTCGGAAGAAGCCGCTCCTCGCCCAGGAAACGGGCAAGGACCCCTGCGTCGAATGCGCAGTTGAGGGCGACAGCCTCGCTTGTGATCCCGTCCGCGGAAATGCTTTCAATGGCGTCGGGGAAGGGAATGATGCTCGTCGGAACGGCCGCCTCAGGCGGTCGGAGTTTCGCAAATAGATCGTAAGGGCCGATTGAATACGTCCCGCGTGTGACGGGCAGGATCCCGAGTCCGTTTGACGAGAAGACCTTCGGCAGATCGTGGCGATGATCGAACTTTGCCATCAGCCGCGGTTCCCTGAACTCCTTGATCTGCGAAGCGGTGATGGGAAACGATCCGTCCTTGACCACCCGTTCCGCAATGTCGTATTTGGCGAAAAGCTCGTTCCAAGCCGTTTCTGTCTTGCCGATGTCGGGCTTGAGCATCAATGTGCCTCCCGGATGTTGCGGACGATGATTTCTGAAACCTTCCCGCGCCCGTCCCCTTTCGCGTTGATGGCGCGTGCGGCACGGACGCGGTCAATTCGGAATCCTCGGTAGAGTTCGTCGAAGAAGCCGTCCGGCGCGTCCGAGTTGCTCAGCATCCATCCTGCGCCCGCGGCATCGAGCCGACGGCAGCATTCTGCGAGTCGTCGTTGCTCGTCGTCGCCAAATCCACCCCGCGTGTAGTCGCAAAACGCAGAAGTGTCGGAAACCGGACGATACGGAGGATCGAAATAAATGAACCATCCGGGGCCGGCGTCTACGACGGCATCGGTAAAATCGCCGCAATTGATTTTAACACCGGAAAGAACGGCGGATGCTGACCGGATCGTCAACTCGTCGCAAATCCCAGGATGCGCATACTTTCCGAACGGAACGTTAAACAGACCTTTGTTGTTAACCCGATACAGGCCGTTGAAGCACGTCCGGTTGAGAAACAGGAGAAGAGCCGCGCGTCCGACATCCGGCGAATTCCCGCTAGGATGGCCGGCGTTGAAGGCGCTTCGGACGCCGAGATAGAAGTTCTTTCTTCCGGCTTCATCTGGCAAACCAGTGTATTCGGCCTGGAATCGGGACAAGGCGGCGATCAAAGCGTCTGGTTCCGCTTGAACGACACGCCATGCATTCGCCAAGTCAATATTACAGTCGTTGACGATCACACGTTCCAGTCGATTCGGTCGGGAAAGGATTCGGAAGAGCAACGCCCCACCGCCGACGAACGGTTCCGCATAGACGCGAACCGTTTCGATGAAGTCGGCCGGCAGCCGTGCTTCCAGCTCCGAAAGAAGCTGTGTTTTTCCGCCAACCCATTTCAGGAAGGGCTTGGGGTCTTTTGACGATTCTCGTTTCATGTCCGCGATGCGTCTGCATCGCGGCTTTCATGGCGGAACGCAAAAAGAAAAGCGCGTCCTCGAATCCATGCCCCGACCGGAGGCCCTTCCACAGGCCCGTATCTGTCACATGGCGAGAACGCGCCCATTTTGGGCGCGTCCTGCTTTGCGGACAGATACAAGGCCTGGTTCGAACCTTGTTCGGTAGAACGACGTGGGAAAATGTGGAAGGTTTCCGGTCGGGCGTCGTTTAGCAGTTTACGCTAAAGGGTTAGGTTGTGGGCTGGGGGCTCTTGGTGGCGGATTTCTCCGTGGGGTTGGGTGAACGGCGCGAAGTCTACCACACCGCCGCCCTCGGGGGCAAGCGGCGCGCGACAGCGGCGCAGTGTCGCGCGAGCGCGGCGATGCAAAGGAGAGGCCGGTCGACAACGCGACCGAATCGACCGAACCGTCCACGGTACCCTCGCGTGACGGGGGTGCGACACCCCGCCACGGCGGGGCGGTCGAACGCTTGCGGCGATGTTCTGGCGGGCGTCCCGCAAATTCAATCGCACCGTAGTTGAAACCTGCGCATTTCTCCGCTCTGGAAGGGGCAAAAACAATGAAAATCACGCACGGTGGAATCGACCGTGACCGCAGTCGGCCGAATGCAACAATTGTGCAACAGATTCGGGGCAGGCCTTTGGCTGGTGCGGCGGAATCAGGGCCGCAAACAGCCGAGCGGGCACACGATGACGCCGTCCGGCCGCCGGTAGGCGAAGGGCGTTCCCGTGAGCACCATCATAAAGGCCGGGGCGCCCGTCTTGACGGGATCGACGATGCCGGCCAGCTTCCGGAGATTGGCGGCCGCTTCCTCGATTTCCCCTTCGCCCATCTTCACCTCGACGGGCGCCCAGCGTCCGTCCGGGAGGGACACGACAAGGTCCGCTTCGAGCCCGTTCTTGTCGCGGTAGTGGGAAACCGTCCCGTCCAGCGCCTGGGCATAGACCCGCAGATCGCGCGTGCAGAGCGACTCGAACAGGAAGCCGAAGGTGTTGAAGTCCCGGAGCAGCTTGTCGGGACCGACCGACATCGACGCGGTCGCGATCGAAGGATCGACGAACTGGCGCTTCGACGAGGAACGGATCGCCGTCCTCGAACGGAGTGTCGGCATCCACGCCGGCGTGTCCTCGACGAGGAAGAGGCGGCGCAGGGCGTTCAGGTAGGCGGCGACGGTCTTGTCGCTGGCCGTCGCGTCGTTGGCCTGCATGTTGCCGGAGATGGTCTCGATCGTCGCGAGCGTGGAAATGTTCCGGGAAAGGGACCGCAACAGCGACCGGACGCGATCCGGATTCTTCTCGATGCCGTCAACGCGGTGGATGTCCTCCTCGACGACGGCCTTGACGTAGTTGGAGGCCACGCGAAACGAGACCTTTTCCGGAAGGCCGATCGATTCCGGCCAGCCGCCGCGGCAGACGAGACGCGCGATGTCCGGGATCGAGAGGCTGCACTCCGCCCCGACATCGCCCTCGCCGGAGAAGAGCGCGGCCAGGGAAACGCCTCCGGTGGATTCGCCGGACTCCCAGAGCGTCATCGGCCGCATCTTCATCCTGGCGATGCGCCCCGTCCCGGTATGGCGGCGCTTTACGGGTTCTTCTTCGTCGTCGTTGCCGTCGGGCGGCGTGGCGCTGCCGGTGAGGATGAAGTGCCCCATGCCACCGCGACGGTCCACTTCGGATCGGACGGCGTCCCAGAGGACGGGGGCGACCTGCCATTCGTCCACAAGGTGCGGCGTCTCGCCCCGCAGCAGCAGCGAGGGCATTGTTTTCGCCATTTTCAGGTAGGAAGCCGCCTTGTCGGCGTCCTGCATCATCACGGCGCTCTTTGCCTTCTCTTCGGCCGTCCGGCTCTTGCCGCACCATTTCGGCCCCTCGATCAGCACGGCTCCGGCCGCTTGGAGTTCAAGCGACAGAATTTCGTCGCAAACGCGCTTCATGTAAGGGGTTTTCGGCATAGCAGACCTCTCTCGGTGGATGCGAGCCATATGCTACCACATCCCTTTTCTGATTGCAATACTTCCGATTTTGGCGGCGTTTCACTTCCGATTTTGGCGGTGTTTCACTTCCGATTTTGGAATCCACGATCCTACCTCGTTCGCCATCATAACTCTTTGGCGGGAGGCGGCAAGCCGGCATCGACCAATGATCGGTGTGGCTGACGGCGCGGAGTCTAGCACACGCCCCGCGGCTTTGCAACGCCGTCGCCGGCGCGGCGCCCTCGCGTGGCGGGGTGGAGACCCCGCCACGGCGGCGGGCGCGGGGACTACCAGCCGTAGCAGCTGTAGAAATACGGTGTCGCGGCGGCGAACTCGCCGGCGCAGGTGTCGACCGCGCGGAACTCCGGCCGGATGCCGAGCGCGAGGCGTCGCGCGCGGACCGCCTCCTCGGTCGTTCCGCACGCCTCCGCGATCTCCGCGTCGGAAAGGCCGAAGACCTTCGCCTGTCGGAGAAGCTGCGCTTCTTCGCCGGTCTTCGCGGACTTCGTCCTGCGAACCTTCGAACCTTCGAACGTTCGAACCTTCAAACCGAGATACACCTTGAACGCCGCGACCTCGGCGATCTCGCGGCGGAACCAGGGGTCGAAGCGCGAGAGGTCGTGGTAGCGCAGGGGCGCCTCGAGCGAGCGCACGGCCTTGCACCAGGCCTGCTTGAAGGTGCGCCCGATGGCCATCACCTCGCCGACGGCCTTCATCTGCGTGCCGAGCGTGATGTCCGCGCCGGGGAACTTCTCGAACGCGAAGCGCGGAACCTTGACGACGACGTAGTCCAGCGCCGGCTCGAAGCACGCGGGCGTCTTGCGC
>JAFTHC010000234.1 GCA_017457625.1 Kiritimatiellia bacterium | reverse complement strand
CGCCCCGGGGGCCGCGCCGCCGCACCCCGCCACGGCGAGGGCGGCCGCCGCGGCTCCCGCGGCGAGGAGGTGCAGGGAATGTCGGTTCATCGTGGGATGCATCGGGTTGCGTTGCAGACTCCGGCATTCTACACGAACCCGGCCCGCGACGCCACAGAAAAGCGCGCCTTTTTTGTCGGGCCGGCGGCGCGGGGCGGCTACGCGCCTTGGATGTCGAAGGACGCGGCGCCGGCGTTGATCGCCGCGGCGTTGCGGTCGAGGATCTCGCGCACCTGCTGGCGCGAGAGGGGCCTGAGGCTGCGCTCGTGCAGCGACTTGTCCGCGCCGGACTCGGCCGCGAGGCCGAGGTCGTGGCGGATGCGGGCGATCTCGTCCGCGCCCACGCCGCTGTCGGAGAGCGCCTTCACGAAGGCGTTCTTCACGGCCAGCACCTCCGCGTGGGAGATGGACTTGGCGTTGGAGCCCCGGAGGTGGACGTGGTGGTTGATCTTGCCGAGCTCGGTTTCGCTCTCGAGCTTCACCTCGCCGGCGTTGTACTTGCCGGAGGAGATGCTCTGGAACTACTGCAGCGAGATGTTGACGCGGGAAAGGTCGACGGGCATGGCGGCGTCTCCGGGAAAGGGAAAAACGGTCTAAACGGAAAGGAATCCGCCCGAACCGAGAACGGGGGCGGACGCCAGCTCTGCCGTCGGCGCGGCGAGCGCGGTGCGGACGGCGAGGGCTGCATCCGCGAAGGCGAGCACGCGGTCGCCGAGAGCCGCCGCAGTCAGCCCCTCGAAAGGCACGAAGGCCGAAAGGAGGAGCGTGTCGTCGAAGAGGCCGAGGAAGTTCCCGCGCGTGCCCTCGCCGTTGCAGGCGAGCGTCAGGGCCGTGCGGAACGTTTCGGACGGCAGATCGGCGCCGGGTTCGCTCACAGGCGCGAAGATCGCCACGTCGCCGCGTTCGCGGCGGTACTGCAGCGTGACGACGAGGCCGTCCGTCTCCAGCGAGCAGGATTCCCCCGCATCGGCTTTGAGCGACAGCCCGGTTTCCTTGGAGAATTCTCCGATCAGCGACTCAAACGGTGTCATCTTTAAACTTCCTTTCCGGATTGTCTGGAACTTCCAGGACCTCGATCCTCAGTTGAGCACGAAATCGGCTTTGACGGCGCTGCGGCCGCGGCCAAGCATGCAGGTACCGCCGAGGACCTCCTTGACGCGCTTGGCGCGGTCGGGGACGCTTCCCGGGGCGGTGGCGATTTCCTCGGCCTGGGTGCCGTCGAAGGCGTCAAGGTCCACGTCGTTGTCAAGCGTCCGCTTGCCAGGACCGTCGATGGTGAACGTGTATTTGGTCTTGATCGCGCTTCCCGGACCGAGGACGAACGACTGCGCCCCCACGCGAAGGGACGCGCCCGTGCGCTCGGTTTCGATGGTCATGTCGAGGAGCGTGGCGTCCCGTGCGTCCACCGAGACGCGTATCTTCTCCGATCCGCCGGCAAGCGCCAGCGCGGGCTTGTCGCCCGCGGGGTCGAACGCGAGGGCGACGCCGTCGGACAGCGACTTCATCGCCTTGTCGCCGAGGGCGCCCGCGATGACGGCGACGGTGCGGCGGGCCGACGGATCGAGCGTCGCGAAGGTGGCGTCGTCGCGCCCCGCGACATGGCGCGCCAGCTGCTCGAGCGCCTCGTCGGGATCGGCGGAGAGCTTGCCGCCGCCCTTGAGTTCGACCTCCAGCTTCCCGTCCGCGATGGCCTTGGCGAAGCCGGTGTCCTTGACCAGCCCCTTCTCCACCTTCTGCGCGTCCGTGAGCGTGGCAAGGGAGTGAAGCGGGCGGACGCAGTTCGTGAAGCGGATGCGGAAGAAGGTGCCGGGCGCGCGCGGGAACTCGTCCAGCTGGGCGGAAAACAGTTCGCGCACGGCCGCGGCGGCAGGACCGTCGCCCTTCACGGCGCGGTTCTCGAGGTATTCGCGGCGATCGTCCTTGGCGACCTGCTTCATTTTCTTCATGAGGTCCATGTAGATCTTGTCGCCGCCGACGTCCTCGTAACCCAGGTGCTCCCCCTTCGCGGAGTCGATTGGGCTGGCGGGCCGTCCGATCATGTTGTCAACGGCTCTCTTGAGGAAGGCGATGTCGTTGTTCATGCTGGCGCTTCTTTCGGCGATCATTCGATACAAGCCGTCCGAAATGTCCCCCGCGTTGTCGGGAACGCCCTGGCCGGAGAGGATGCCGAAATAGACCTGCTGGAGGCGGGATGCAGCCGGCGTCTCGAGCGCCGCATCGATGTTGCGCAGGACGTCCGGCGAGAAGCGGCCCAGCAGGAAGCTGAAGGCGAGCATGCGGCCCTGGGGAAGGTCGTCCTGGCCGTCCATCTGGGCGCAGAGCCGCAACCGCCCGTAGAGCATGTGGTAGAACGCGTCGTCAAGCTCCATCAGGGCCTTGTGGATCTCGTAGCCCTTGCTTCCGGGACCGAGCTTCCCGACGAATTTCAGTTCCACGGAATTGGCGAGTTCGGCGATCTTGGTGACCATGCCGCGCGACAGCGGCTTGCCGCGCAGTCCGCCCAGAGCTTTCAGTCCGGCGCGGAAGGCGGCGGGGTTCCCCTTCGCGGCTACGCGCAGCTCGGCGAAGTTGTCGCAGATGCCGGCGACGTACTCGCGAACCTTCTCCGGGGAGCGGGTCTGGCCGCCGTCGGTGACGAGAATCCGCCGCGTGTATTTCAGAACCCGGTTCAATGCGTCCACGTCCTTGCCGCACGCCTCGATCGCGGTGCGCGCGAGGGTCCGATACGCCGCCTCGTCAATGCCGTTCGGGCGATCGCCCGCCTCCTCGCGCGCCGTTTCGAGGCGGACGTCGAGGGCGGGGCGGAGGTCGGCCTCGGTCTTGTCGTTGCGTGCGCCGTTTTCGTCGTAGAACGTGGCGAAGACGTGGTCGAGATAGGCCTCGTCGAAGCGCGGCATGCCGAGGCGGGCGTCTTTGGCAATGTGGATGAGGTCGGTCGAGGCGTTGTCCAGCAAGTCCTTGAGCTGGTTGTCGAAGGCCGTCTCGTCGAGAACGCGGCGGCCGCCGGCGGCCGCCTTCATCGGCGGATGGTCGATGAGCGGCTGGACGGCGCGGTCCAGGTAGCGGACGGCGTCCTCCGGCCAGTCCTCGCGCAGGAGGCACGGGCGGACCGTCTCCTTGACGAGCGTCTTGATGCGCTCCTCGCTGATTTCCCTGGCCGAGGCCGAGGCGATCCTGTCCGCGTTGGCGGCGGCGAAGCGATTCGCGATCTCGGCGAGCGAGCGCCCCGAGGCCGCGAAGCTCCAGTTGTGGTTGTCCTCGTAGTTCTCGATGTCGGTCGAGAGCGCGGCGTTGTCCGTCTCGCCCGAGGCCGTCAGAAGCGAGACCTTCACCTGGTCGATGAGCTTCTGCACCTTGTCGCGGCCGTCGCCGACGCCGACGAAACACTTGAATTTCTGCCACAGCCCGGCCTCCTTGATCTGGCCGGTGGAGTTGGCGATGTAGTAGGACTTGTTCGCGTCGAGCGAACGGAGGGTGTCGAGTGTAATTCCGGACATAGGTTACTCCTTATTGAGCGATGATCTTGATGAACTGCTGCGCGAGCGGCACGAACTGGTTGAACGCGCTGTTGTATCCGTTGATGTCGAGTGGCATGGTGAACTCCGTTGGAAGGTTAAAAGGTTGAAGGGTTGAAAGGTTGAAGGGGGTGCCGTTCGACTTGGGTACACGCGGGCCGGCGGAAGGTTACGGCCGGCCGCCGGCGCGTTTTCCCAAGCGCGGGCTCTAGACCAGCTGCTGGGCGAAGGCGACGTCCGTGACCACGGGCGTTTCCGGCGCGAGGTCGATCGAGATGCGCTCCTGCATGCGGACGTTTCCGAATGAGGCGCCTGCGTCCTGGCCGCCGTCGCCGCCTTCGAGCGTGCAGTCGAGCCCGATGGTGACGGTGGCGCTCCGGCCGTCCGGGGCCGTTTCGAGCGCGAAGGACATGTGCGAATTGAAGAGCATCGTCGGGTAGAGGCCGGTCGTCATGTCGCGGTGCGCGAAGCGGTCCGCGCCGGGCAGCTCGTGCAGGTTCTCCATGCCGTCCTTTCCGGCAACCGGGAGCATGTTGGAGAACTGCAGCATGTCGCCGGGGCCGGACTGGTTCATCAGCACCGAGACCGCCTTCTGCGCCTTTTCGCCGGGCAGCGCCTTCTTGAGGGCGTCGATGACGGCGTTTCGAAGCGCCTCGCCGCCGAGTTCCCCGCCAGTTGCGAACTTCTTGCCGTTGATGACGTAGGTGTTGCGGTTCGCGTCCTGGTAGAAGGTCTCGAAGATCGGGGTGCGCCGGCCGTGCTCGCCGTGGAACTTCGTCTCGTCGGCGAAGCACTCCGCGATGTATTCGTTGTGGCGGCGGGCGACGGCGGCGGCGAGCGGCTTGGCGCGGCCTTCGCCCATCGGGAAACTGCGCCACTTCTTCACGTCCTGCGCGAAGGCGGCGATGCGCGCGGCGGAGGCGGCGGCCTTGTTGCCCGCGAGCGGCTGGCGCGCGATGAAGCCGGCGAAGTAGCCGAGGTTCTTCGCGTACATTCCGCTGCCGTGCTGCGCGAGGAGCGCCGCGCCGGCTGCGAGCGAGCGTTTGTCGAGGGCGACGCCGAGCTTCTTCGCGGTGTCGCCGAGGATCTTCCTGGCCTCGGCCGCGTTCAGGTTTTCGACGGGCTTCTCGAACTTCGGCGGCGTGGAAGTGACATTGCCGAAGACGTCCACCGTGGCGGTCCACTCGAAGCGGAACGGCAGTTCCTCGGGGCTGGAATACGTGATCGTGACGGCGCCGGTCTCCGCGTCCTTCGAGAGCGTGAAATCGACGGCGCTGTGCTCGCTGGAAATGACGCCGTAGCCGGAGAGGCCGCCGCGCAGGGCGCCGAGGCCGGACTGCGAGAGCATCATCATGACGGACGAGGCCTGCTCGCGGTGGACGGCGCCGCAGAGTTCCTCCACCTTGTCGGCGACGGTCGGGATCCGGGCGCGGCCCTCGGCGCTCCCGTTGGTCTTGAAGGATGCGCCGTCCGGGAAGGTGAAGCGGAAGCCGGCGTCGTCGGGGAGGATGTCCTCCTGGCCGTCCCTGATGGAGTAGTTTGCGGGGCGGTTGAGGTCTCCTTCAAGCTGGTTGCGCGCCTCGCGCACGGTGCCGTCGAAGGCGGAGAGCGGAAGCGTGCCGGACGCGGCGTACTTGGGCACCGGCGGGCGCTTGCCGCCGTTCGCGGCCGTGAAGGCCTCCTCGATCGTGCAGCCGGTCTCCTCCATCAGCAGCTGCATGGGGCCGCTGAGATTCCGGGGATACTTCGGATCGATATCATTGATTATGTCGCCGTTCATCGCCTTCTCATACTCTTCGATGAGGGCGTTCACGCCGGCGATCGAATAGCTCCGGGCCTCGGGGAAGCAGGTCTTCACGAAGGCGCGGAGCGTGAACGGACCCTTGTCGAGGAGCGCCTGGAGCTTGTCGAGGTTCTTCATGACGCGGCCGATGACATTGCCGCGGTCGATGTGCGGGACGGTCTGGAAGCCCTGCGCCTTGCGCTGGGGGGCGGACAATTTCGCGACTGCGGGATCGGAAATGAGCGGGAAGGCCGCGTCCATGGCCGCATAGAACGCGGCGCGTTTGGCGGGCGGGATGTTCGCGACGGTCTGCGTGAAGGAGTTGGCGAGGCCGCGCCCGAACAGGCGCATCGCGGCGTTGTTCTCCATGCCGAAGAGCTTTTCGGGATCCTGCTCGGCGAGGTTGTGCGCGGCGTTGCAGGCGAATTCCTCGAAGACGAACTTCTCCATGCCGCGCAGGACGTCGGCGCCGAAGTAGGACGAGTCGCCGTTGAGGAGGGTCTTGCTCGCCCCGTCCGGGAAGTTCCGGCCCTTGCCCAACGCGCCGAGCGCCGCCTTCGTCTCGGCGAACCACGTCGCAAAGCTGTCGAGGAGGCGAAGTCCGTTGGAGAAGTTCGCCGCGCTTTCGAGGAAGCGCCCGCCGTATTGCATGATGCGGTTGGCCTTGGAGCCGG
>JAFTHC010000033.1 GCA_017457625.1 Kiritimatiellia bacterium | reverse complement strand
GTCGGACTTGTCGACGAGGAGACGCTCGCCCATCTCGCGCTGCGAGAGGGGGCGGCCGGCGACGTTCAGCACGACGAGCGCGTTGAACTGCGTGTCGGAGACGGCGTGCGCGCGGAAGAACGTCCGCGCGGCGCGCTTGAGTATGACCCCGCTCCACCACACGCCGATCAGGGCCTCGTGGGCGGGATTCGCGAATCGGTTCACTTCGTTGTAGCGGGGATGCTTCATCTTGGAGGTCCTCCCGGACGGTTTGGCTGGCTTGTCTCGCGATTTCGTTGGCGAACAGGGCCGGAAGTCTACACATCAATAGTCCGCATGTCAACTATTTTTTTTGCGGCAGGGACGGCAGGGACGGCAGGGACGGAAGGGACAGCAGGGACAACAGGGACAACAGGGACAACAGGGACGGAACGGGCGGTTTTGCGCCCGTTGCGTCGCTTGCGGTGGAAGGAACCGGTCAGGGGGCCGGGGCGAGGCCGAGTTTGCGGGCGAGGTCCGCGAAGGTTTCCGCTTCGTCCGGGTCCGGCTCGAAGCCGGCGCCCAGGACGGTCTGGAGCGTGGCGCGGGCCAGGTCGGTTTCGCCGGCGCGGTCGTAGACGAGCGCGAGGTGGAACTGCATGATGCGTTCGTCGCGTTTCGTTTCGTCCGGGTCGCAGCCGTCGCGCGCGACCATGAAGCGGCCCGAGAGGAGCGACTTGAACGCGTCGGCGAGCGTTTCCTTGGCTTCATCCGTCCGGCCGAGCGCGCACTGGACGCACGCGAGCGTGTCGCGCGCGGCGGCGTTCACGGGGAAGACGCGCCAATCCGACAGTTCGACGGCCCGGAGGGCGAGCGGGAGCGCTTCCTCGGCGCGGCCTTCGAGGTAGAGGGCCCAGGCGCGGTCGTTGAGGCGCACGGGGTCCGAGGCGGCGGCCTTTTCCGAGGCGGCGGCGCCGAGCTCCGCCGCGAGCGCGGCGTCCGCGTCGGCGGGCTTGCGGAGGCTGACGCCGAGGAAGCGGACGTTGCGGTGGCCGAACCAGAGCCCGACGCGCTCGGGAATGTCGGAGGCGAGGACGGGGTCCCCCTCGTCGTCGGCCCAGCCGGCGGCGCGGGCTGCGGGCTCGGTCTCGTCGCCGAGGAAGGCGAGGACGCCGCCGCCGGAGAAGACGACGCGCCAGCGGAGCGGTTCGCCTTCGGGCAGGTCGCGCCAGACGACGGAATCGGGGTCGGGGGCGGCGCCTTCGTCGAGCGCCTTGGCCGCCAGGTCCGTTCCGTCGTCGAAGGCGGCGGGGGCGAAGAAGACGCCGGCGCGGTCCTTTTCGCGGACGAAGACGGCGGACGGGGAGATCGGGCCGTCGAAGCGGTGCCGGGAGGCGCCGAGGCGGACGAGGAGCATGTGCGGCGCGTCCGCCTCGCCCCACGGCTCGAAGGCGCCGGACGCATCGAGCGAGGGCGGGACGGCGTATTGGAGCTCGAGCCACTGCGGCTTGCCGTCGCGGCTGAGGCCGGCGCCATCGTCGGACTTCTCCTCGAGCGTAAAGCCGGAGCCGTAGTTGAGCCAGTCGCAGAACTGGCGCTTGCGCAGCATGCCGAAGAAACGCGGCTCGCCGGCCGCGTAGCCGGTCTCGACCCACGCCTCGGCGGCGATGGTCGCGAGGAGGCCCGCCTCCTCGTGCTCGAGGCCGCGGCAGGCGTTCCAGACGGCGTCCGCCCCGGCGGCGCAGGCGGCCCAGTCCTTGTCGGCGTA
This sequence comes from Kiritimatiellia bacterium, assembly GCA_017457625.1. Classification (GTDB taxonomy): domain Bacteria; phylum Verrucomicrobiota; class Kiritimatiellia; order RFP12; family UBA3636; genus UBA3636. The sequence continues at coordinate 8,262 of JAFTHC010000033.1, read as the reverse complement.
TTTCTTGTAGAGCGGGGCGATGCGCTCGCCGTTCGGGCCGGAGAGGCCGTCGAGGACGGTGATCGTCTCGAACCAGTCCTTCATCGCGACGCGCGCGAAATGGGACGTGAGGCCGCGCCGCGCCCGGTTCGCCTCGATGGCGCCGGCGAAGTCGCCGCGGCGGTAGCGCAGCGGCCCGAGCAGGCCGGAGGCCTCGAGGCGCGTCCAGCGGTCGGCGCCGTCGCCCTCGAGCTGCGGCGCGAGCGCCTTCTCCATCGCCTCGGCGACGCCGGGCTCGGCGAAGAACGCCTGGTCGTCCGCCTCCGAATCCTCGCAGATCGACGCGAGCAGCGGCCCGTACCAGAACGCGACCGGGGCGTCGTGGCGGTCCGTGGCGAGCGCGGCCTCCGCGAGGCGGCGCAGGCGCGCGTGGCTCCCGCCCCAGCGCGGGTAGTTGAACCAGCGGTAGGCGATCCACGACTCGCGGTCGTCGATCTGCGCCGCGAGCGCGCGGCCGAACCACAGGTCCTCGTCCGCCCCCGCGCATCCGCCGCCCGCGACGGTGATCATGTGCTTCGCCGCCTCGGGGAACTCCGGATGCAGCGCCCAGGCCTTCTCGAGCGCGGCCTTCGCCTTCTCCAGATGGCTGCCGAACCCTTTCCATCCTTCTTCCGTGACGGTGTTCGCCCAGCCGCTCCCGCGGTCGTCCCAGCCGCGGTCGATCTCGAGCCGGCCCTCGATCACGAGCGCGAGCCAGGGATCGGCGCCGGACGAGGCGAGCGCCTCGCGCAGCGCTTCGTCCTTGACCTCCAGGAACTGCGCGAGGACCTTGTATACCGCGCGCGTCTCCTCCGGGCGCCCGGAGCAGGACTCCGCCCACGCGACGGCGGCCGCGCGCAGGGCGGCGGCGTGCTCGTCCGACGGGTCGAGGACGTTGCGCGCATGGGCGGCGAGAAGGCGCTGGAAGGGCGTGCCCGCGGCGGCCGTCTTCTCCAGCTCGGCGAGCTGCGCGCGCGCCTTGTCGTCCCAGTGCCACTTGTGCTGGCCGACGACCGACATCCACGAGAGGAATGGATCCTTGGAGCCCTCCTTCACCGTGAAGTCGTAGGCGCGGCCCCAGTCGGGGTTCGGGCGGTTCGTGAGTTTGTCGAACCAGGCGAACCACAGCTCGCGCTCCACGTAGCCTTTCGCCTCGTCGATCCACTCCGCGTCCTTGTCCGGGCCGGAGAGCAGCGGCGCCAGCGCCTCGCGGCGCAGGAGCGGCAGCAGCTGCTCGTCGCGGAAGCGCGCGGACGTGAAGAGATTCGCGTTCGTGCGGACGCTTTCGCTCCACGCCTCGAGCGCGGCCTTGTCGCCGAGCCCCGGCCACTCCCCCGGCGCGACCGTGCGGATCGGATCGTCGGCGTCGTAGCCGAGCTTGGCCTGCGCCGGCGCGGCGGCGAGGGCGAGGAGGAGGAGGAGAAGTGTGCGTTTCATGGTTGGTTCTTTGTTGGAGGCTGGAGGTTGGAGGTTGGAGGTTGTGAGTGTCCACAAGCGGGTCATGCCAGGGCCGCCTTCGGCGCGGCGCGTTCCTTCTCGTGCTGCCGCGCGATCCACCTCGCGAAGATTCCCGCTTCCTTCTTGAGAGCGGCGTGGTCGGGACGCCCCAGCTCCGCGATCCTGCGGAAAACCGGATTGTCGCGGATCTCCCGCATCTGCTCGGAAGTCATCGTTCGCATATTCTTCCTTTCGTCTCGTTGGCGCCGCCCATTATGCCGATTCCCGGCCGGAAATCAAGTCCAATCGTCCCAATCGCGCACGACCGGCCTCGGCTGCCGCGCGCAGCCCCTCCAAATGCATCTGCGGCCAGGCGCGGCCGGAGAAAAAGATCCAGTCCAGCGCAAGCGGCGCGAGAAAGACCAGGGCGAACGCGGCCAGCAGACCGCAGCAGACAAGGCGGACGGGCGTTTCATTGCGTATTTCCTTTCTTGGCGGACGTTGCGCGAGGGGGCAAGGGACGGAAGAGACGGCAGGGACGGAAGGGACGGCGTGGCGGGGTGTCGGGAGTGTCCACAAACTCCCATTGCCACCATTGTCCACGAACGCAATTGCCAATCCAAATCAGCGTTCCGCCCGAGGGAGGACGCGGACGTCGGCCTGGAGGAATTCGAAGGAGTTGCCGACGAAGGCGACGGCGTGGGGGCGGGCGGCGGAGACGGGGCGGTCGCCGGCGAGTTTCGGGACGGGCTTGCCGCCGGCGAGGACGGTGACGGCGCCGCCAAGGAACTGCAGCTCGACGCGGACGGCGCCGTCGGGGTCGATGGCGTCGGGCGGGAGGTGGATGCGTTCGCCGCCGGTACCGCGTTCGGGGGCGTCGCCGCCGCCGAAGAGGTCCAGGTCGGCCCAGCCGGCGTTCCAGCCGTGGGAGCAGCGTTCGAGGAGGAGGCCGCGGACGCGGCCGGAGCCGGGACGGAAGGCGGGGGTGTCGTCGGGGACGATCCAGAAGCGCGGGTAGGCGTAGTCGGGCCACGGCCGGACGGAGACGGCGAGGACGGCGTTGGAGGGGACGACGGGTTCGCTCGCGGCCATCTGGGCGACATACCGGCCGGCGTAGAGGATGCCCTGTTCGAGGTTGAATCCGAAGTTTTCGCGCAGGCTGCGCCAGAACTTGGGGTAGTGCGGCGTGCTCCAGATGCGGGGCAGGAGCGAATAGGGCGGGTCGCCGGGGCGGGCGAGCGTGCAGTCGAGGACGGCGAGGCGGCCGGCGATGAAGCTCTGCTCCCAGTTGTCGACGGTGTTGGTGGCGGCGGAGACGCGGCCGGCGCGGGCGAGGAAGGCGGCGCGCGCGGCGGGAAGGTCGCCTTCGACGCGCCAGAGGCGCATGGCCTCCTCGACGTCTTCGTGGTGGTAGCCGGCGAAGCCGTAGGCGAGGCCGGTCTGGTAGCGTTTCATCGGGTGGTCGCCGTCGAAGTCGGCTTCGAGGACGTTGCGGTCGCCTTCGCAGCTGCCGTAGGCGTCGCACGCGAGGTGGAGGGCCGGAAAGTCGTTGTTGGCGTAGAGCGGCCAGAGGCGCATGTGGAAGGCTTCGCAGGCATCCTGGCGGCTGGCGCGGGGGCTCGCGAGGAGGGAGTCGGCGACGCGGTCCATGTTGGTGATGGCGGCGGCGCCGCGGAAGGGCTCCTCCCAGTCGGGGCCGAGGAGGCTGGCGGCGACGTAGCGGCTCTTCGCCCACGCGACGGGCAGGCGCGTGTCGAAGCGGCCGGTGGCGAGGCACTCGTCGCCGAAGGCGAGGACGTCCTCGACGGAGCCGCCGTGGACGGGGCGGAGGGCGTCGATCATCGCGCCGGCGGCGCCGGGGGCGTCGAGCTCTCGCGCGCGGGCCTCGTCGTAGAAGACGCGGGCGCCGCGGCCTTCGTCGGAATGGAGGCGGAGAAGCTCGATCCAGGGTTCGGGGAAGGCGGGCCGGAGCTCGGCGGCGCGCTCGAAGCGGGCGAGCGCGGCGGGGACGTTTCCTTCCGCTTCGGCGGCGCGGCTGGCGGCCATTTCGCGGAGCCAGCCGTCGGCGGCGGCGAGGCGGACGCCTTCCCAGTCGACGGAGGGCGGGCGGAGGGCCCAGAGGACGCGCGCTTCGGCGGGGCGCTGCGGGGGGACGGCGGCGGCGGCGGCGAAGGCGGCGGCGAAGGCGTCGCCGATGGAAGCGCCGGCGGGGCGGATGGGGTGGTCGAGGTTGGTGCGCAGGAAGGCGGCGCGGCACATCAGCAGGCGCGCGAGCGACGTGGTGGCGGGGTCGTCCGCGGCGGCGAGGAGGACGTCGGCGACGCGCCGCGCGGCGGCGTCCTGCTGCTCGGGCGTGGCGCGGCCGTAGAAGGCGGGTTTCGCCCAGACCGCGTCGTCGTAGTTCTTGAGCGCGGCGAGGAAGCGGACGGCGGGCCAGGGGCAGCCGCGGCCGGCGGCGGAGACGGCGCGGCCGAGGTAGAGCGGGTCGGGCCAGTCTTCGCCGAGGGAGATCCAATGGCACCAGTCGCGCAGGGCGGCGAGGGCCATCGGGCGCCAGGGGGCGGCGCGGTCGCTCTTGATCGCCTCGAGCGGGGCGACGACTTCGCGCAGGATGAGCGGCAGGAAGGTGTCGCGCACGAAGTCGTCGTGGACGGGGACGGTGCCGGGGGCGGGGTCGGCGTCCGGCGCGGGGTCGGCGCCGCGGCGGGCGAGGGCGGCTTCGCGCGCGTCGCGGACGACGTTCCTGCCGCGGACGGGCGCGACGCCGGCGGCGACGTCCTCGACGAGCCAGTGGCCGAGCCAGGCGCGGACGTCGTCGCGGTCGAACTCGCCGGAGAGCGTGGCTCCCCACGCGGCGAAGGCGTCGCGCAGCGCGGCGAGGCGCTCGGGCGAGGGTTCGTAGCGCTGGGCCAGGTGCGCGAGGAGGAGGGACTGGAAGGGCGTGGCGTCGCCGCCGGCGAGGCGGAAGGCGAGGTCGTCGCGCAGCTCGCGGGCCTTGTCGGCCCAGCCCCACTTCCAGCAGCCGACCGAGGCGCAGAAGCGGACGAACGGGTCGTCCACGCCGTATCGGACGACCAGGTCGTAGGCGCCGCCCCATTCGCGGTTGGGGACGAGCATGAGGCGGCCGCGGCCGAGTTCGAGCGCGAACTTCCAGACGACGGCCGCGCCGTGGTCCTTGAAGTAGGTGGAGCCGTCGGGGCCGGCGTAGTAGGGAACGACGAGCTCTTGGTAGAGCAGGCGCTGGAGCAGCTTGAAATCGGGCATCGGGGGCGGGGGCGGCGGCTGCGGTGCCGCCGGCTCCGCCGACGAAGAGGGCTCCTGCGGCGCCAACGACGGGTCCGCCTCCGGCGGAAGCGAGGAGTCCGCCTCCGGCGGAGACGAAGGGTGCGCCTTCGACGCAAACGAAGAGGACCTTTTTCCTTCGCGGCCGGCGCCGGAACCGGCGGCGTCCGCGCCCGATCCGGAGTCGGATCCGCCGGCGAAGAGCGCGGCGTCGGGGACGGCGTCGAAGGAGAGCGTGACGAGGCTCGGATCGTAGAAGGGCAGAAGCGCCTGGCGGTGTTCCTCGGGGATGCCGGGGAGCGTTTCGTCGAGGAGCCAGGCCGGATCGTAGTCCGGATCGGCTTCGAGCACGGCCGCCAGCCCCGCGGCGCAGTTCGTGAAGATCGTGTCGCCCATGACGGGGTCTTCCGCGAGGAGCGCGGGGAACGGCGCAAGCGAGTTCGTCGGAACGAGCGGGCGGAACCACGCGTCGAGCGCCTTGGCGTCGGCGGGGGCGAGTCCCACGGAGCCGACTTCCTGCGTGACCGCGTTGGCGAGCGGAAGCAGCGCCTCCTGCCATTCGCGGAGGAATTGGCGCGGGTCATCCAGGGCGCAAAACACGTAGTCGGCTTCTTCGAAGCGAAGGGAGACGGCGTCCGGCGCCCCTGCGAGGGGGACGCCGCCGGATGCGGATTCGCCGGCGGGCGCGGCGGCGGGCGCGGGTGATTGAGAGGCCGGCGCCGGCGCGGCGGCGAGCGCGGCGGCGGCGGCGACGAGGGCGGGGAGCGTTTTCATCGGTGCGGGTTCCTCGGGGGTGGTGGGATCGATGCGGAGTTCCGGGTGCGGAGTGCCGGACGCCGGAGGCGGAGGGGCGGGCGGAGGTGCGTCGGCGCCGCGGAGGGCGGCGACGACGGCGACCGTCGCCGCGCCGGCAAGGCCGGCAATGGCGGCGAACAGCGCCGCGGCCGCGGCGACGCGGCGGCGGAGCGACGGGCGGCGCGAGGAGACGGAAGCGGGCGAGGCGGCGGCCGCGCGGCGGGCGGCGGCGACGACGCGGGCGGTGACGTCGGGCGGGCGGACGCCGGCGGCGGCGTCCTCGGCGGCGAGAGCGGCGAAGAAGTCGTCGCAGACGCGTTCCGGCGGGGCGCCGGGCGGGCGCGGGGGAAGGGCGGCGCGGAGGGTTCCGGCGAGGCGGCGCTCGGAGGGGGAGTCGGGATCGGAGGGCTTCATGGCGTGCGGCGTTCGCGGAGGAGGTCGTCGAGTTCGGCGCGGAGGACCGCGCGTGCTTGGGTGAGAAGACGGCGGGAGGAGCTTTCGGGGACGCCGAGCGCGGAGGCGATTTCGGCGTGGGAGAGTCCGTCCCAGTAGCGCAGAAGGACGGGTGCGCGAAGTCGTTCGGGAAGCCGCGCGACCGCGTCGCGGACCGCGGCGGCGTCGGCGCGGGCGGCGGTTTCGTCGAGCGGCGTGGGGCTTTCGTCGGGGATCGACTCGGGGACGGCGGAGCGGTCGGCGGGAAGGCCGGCGCGGCGCAGGTCCGAGCGGCGCAGGTTCAGGCAGATGGCGCGGAGCCACGCGGAGAAGAACGGGCCGCGCTGCTCCGCGATCTTCGCGACGGCCGTTTCGAGCGTGCGGACGTAGAGGTCCTCCGCGTCCGCGCGGTTTTCGCAGAGGCGCAGCGCGAGCGCCCAGAGCCCGGCGCCGAGTTCGGCGACGAGGCGGCGCGAGCCCCCTTCGGGATCGGTGCGGATCTGTTCGGCGATGTCCATTCGGTCGGGGGCGGAACCCGCCCTTTTTCCCCATAGACGCATCGGGCGGCGAAAACGCTCGCGGGTTCCGAAACTTCAACGCGACCGGCGGGACGCGCGGAGGCGCGTCCCGCCGGCCGTGGGGGGAATGCCGCCGGAGCCTAGGCGCCGGTGGACTTGCGGAGCCCGTCCCGGAAGCGCTTGCCGGGCTTGAAGCGGACGGCGCGGCGGCCGGGGACCTGGTAGGTCTGGCTCGGGTTCTTCGGGTTGCGGCCGATCCGCGGCTTGTGCAGCGTCGTCGTGAAGACGCCGAAGTCGCGGAACTCGCAGTGCTGGCCGGAGATCAGCGCGTCGGCGATCGCGTCGAGCATGGCGTTCACGGACTCGAGCGCGAAGGCGTGCGTGAGGCCGACCTTCTTGTTGAGGATTTTGACGAGGTCCTGCTTGGTCAGGGCGTCGGGGTTCTTCTTGGACATTGCATGGTCCTTTCGTTGGAGGGTTGGTGTTGTTCGTTACTCTTGCGCGTTGCCTTTTTCGTTTTGCAGATCCGGGAGGTCGCGGTTCTTCGGGCCGCGGGGTTTGAGAATGCCCATTTCGACGAGCTCCTTGCGCGGACGCATGCGGATCGGGTCGAGGCCGACCGCGCGCGCGACGATGGAGAAGGCGTTGGAGTTGAGCGGGTGGAAGTTGTGCGAGAGGCACTCGTCGAGCGACGCGGGCGTCGGGCTGTAGCGCATCACCGCCTCGCGCTCCGGATGGTACGCCGCGCCGCAGCACGCGCCGAGCGCCTGGTAGACTCGCTTGCCCATGCGGTCGGCAAGGATGGTCGAATCCCCGCCGCCGCGCTTCACCCAGCCGGCGTCCATGACCACCCAATTCTCGTAGGGCGAGGCGAGGATGGGGGGAATGTCCCCTCCTTCGGCGAGAATCACGAGGATTTTCGCGTCGGGAAGAAGCTCGGACAGGCGGCGCGCCGTCTCGCGGGGCATCGCTCCGGAAAGCGGCGGCGGTTCAAGCCCGAAAGGATCCGATTCGTCGACGTCGGCCGCCAGAAACGGGCCGTGCACGGCCTTGACGCCGACCAGGAGCGAACGCTGCATCGCGGCGGCCTGCTCCTCGAGCCAGCCTTCCGGCAGCCACGCGCCGTCCGTCCCGAGACCGACATGGAGGTTGCCGTCGAGATCGACGAGCGCGACGAAGTTCGTCGGCGTCGTGAACGCTTCGGGCGGTAGGCCGCGCCGCACGGGCGCGGCGGGCTGCGCCGCGGGCGCTTCGGCGGCCGGTGCGGGCGCCGGGGAAACGGGGACGTCCTGCGCGGCGGCAAACGCGGCGGTGAGCGCGAGGAGGGAAAGCGGGAGCGTTTTCATGGCGGCTAGTTCGCGGCGAGGAGCTCGCGGATTTTGGCCGGGGCGTCGGCGACGGGGACGAGCGCCGTTTCGCCGGTCTTGCGGAGGCGGATTTCGACGCCGCCCTTCTCGAGCGAGCGCGCGCCGACGGTGACGCGGACGGTGCAGCCGATCAGGTCCGCGTCCTTGAACTTGATGCCGGGGCGCTCGTCGCGGTCGTCGACGAGGACGTCCACGCCGGCGGCCTCGAGCTTCGACTCGAGCTCGTCCACGGCGGCGACGCAGGCGTCGCTCTTGACGTCGAGCTGCAGCAGCGCGACCTGGCAGGGCGAGACGGCGGCCGGCCACACGATGCCGTCCTTGTCGTTGTTCTGCTCGGCGATGGCCTGCACGGTGCGCGAGACGCCGATGCCGTAGCAGCCCATCACGGGCGTCACGGACTGCTTGTTCTGGTC
>JAFTHC010000233.1 GCA_017457625.1 Kiritimatiellia bacterium | reverse complement strand
TTCGGCGAGCGACCGGTGCTTGTCCACGGCGCGGATCGGAAGCGTCGCGAGCGACGCCGGGAAGACGAGGTTCGTCATCGCGGCGTTGTTGAGGAACGCCTTTTCGGCGACGGTCGTGAGATTGGAGCAGACCGACAGGTCGAGCGACCGCAACGCCGAGCAGTTCTGGAACACGGTCGAAAGGCTCGTCAGCTTGCAATCCTGCGGGAAGACGAAGTTCGTCATCGACGAACACCCGCTGAAGGCGGTGGAGCCGATCGTGGCAAGGAGGGGGCAGTTCGAGAAATCGACGCCGCCCAGGCTCGAACAGTTGTAGAAGGCGCTGTTGTCGATTTTGTTGAGCAGGGAGCAGTTCGAGAAGTCGACGCCGCGCAGGTTCGTGCAGCCGCTGAACGCGTTCTGGCCGACGGTCGTGAGGGCGCTGCCCGCCTCGAACGTGACGGTCATGGGGCCGGTGGCGTTGCGAAACGCGCCCCAGCCGATCGAAGTGCAGCCCTTGCCGATCCGGACGGTCTGGAGCCCGTCGCAGCCTTCGAACGCCCGCTCGCCGATGTCAATCGGGCCGTCGCCCGTGATCACCGTCGTGAGATTGTCGCAGTTGTCGAACGCGGAATCCTTGGCCGAATCGCCGTTCTTCCCGACGATGCTGCGGAGCGTGTAGCCGTCGGCGACGCCGTCGGAGAAGTCGAGGACCGTCAGGTCCGAGCGGCCGCCGTTGTTGCCGATGCAAATCTGCTTTCCGCCCCAGATGTAGACGTTGTTCAGGACGATGGAGCCGTCGGCGCTGGTAAGCGTCCCGGCCGAGGAGTCGAACGTCCAGGCGGCGGAGGCGGGCAACGCAAGCGCGGGAAGGAGGAAAAGCGGGAGGAATGCGGTTTTCATGGTCGGATGGTCAAATGGTCGGATGGTCGGATGGTCAAATGTCGAAAGTCCCAGGTTGCAGGCCCGGCGAGATTCCGGGAACCCGAGATTCCGAAAAACCGGTCTCGGGCGAAGCCCCGCTCGGCGGAGAAAAGGCTACCACACCGCCCCCTCCCCCTGTCAATAATCACACAACATGCGATTTTTCGATCCATTGTTTCAATCGCACCGTGTTTTATTTTGGGCGAAATCCGAATCCCGGATCCCGAAATCCGGCGCGGCCGACTTGCGGGTGACGGCGGCCCCCGCGGGCCGGCCGCCGCAATCCCACCGTGAAAAAAGTTGGACCGGCGGCGAAAAACCGAGAACCCGGGAATCCGGCGCGGCCGACTTGCGGGGGGACGGCGGCCCCCGCGGGCCGGCCGGACGACGAAAGGACCTCAGGACCCAAGGACAAAAGTTCGCGCCTCGCGTGCCGAAGGTCCCCGAGGCACGCCCGCGCAACGCGCGGGCGACCAGGCCGACGACACGCGCGGGGCGCGAGGCGGCGGCGTAGCCGCCCGCCCGCGCGGGAGGGGGACTCGGAACCTATTCGAGGCCTTCGATGTCGGCGAGATGGTCGGCGAGCTGCGACTCGTCCTCGGCGGCGACGATCACGACGAACTGCGCTTCCGCGTTTTCGGTCGAAACGGTGAAGGTCCGGTTTTCGCCCGAGCCCGTCACGACGGCGTTCTTGTCGCGGACGTAGTCGCCGTCCACCGTCGCGCAGACGTAGACGCCGTAGACCGCGTCGGCGGAGGCGTTGTCGATCGAGACGGAGAAGACGTCCTTGCCCTGCGCGTTCTTGCCGAACCCGAGCGCGGAGCCGTCCGCGGACTGGGCGCCGAAGTTGGGCTTCTCGAACTTGCCGACGATCTGCGCCTTGTAGAAGCCGCGGAAGTCGCCGAGCTTGCCGCCGCCCGCGAAACCGACGCCTCCCAGCGTCGTGACGCTCGCGGGCAGCGAGAACCACTCGCGGCCGTCCGCGTCCGAGAGGACCGTGCCGCCGACCGTGTAGCGGATGGCCGGGGCGTTCTCGCCCGAGAGCGCGACCTCCATCTTCCACGCGACGGTTTCGCCCGCCTCGGGGACCGCGCCCTTGAGCGAGATCCACCCGTCGCGCGTCCAGCCCATCGGGCCGGTCTCGAGGAAGACGAGACCTCCGCGGGTGCCGGACGGAGCTTCGACGGTCGCCGAGCCGACGGAGACGACGGTCGAGCCCTGGACCGTGACGTCGGCGCCCGCCTTCACCGGCTTGGACGGCACGAAGCGCAGGACCGAGGTTCCCTCTTCCGGCGGGACGAGCGAAAGCCGCGCGCCGTCGAAGGCCGATTCGTCTTCCAACGGGCGCGTCCAGGAGCCGCCGGACTTGGAGACGGCGCCCGCGACGTTCCACGACGTGCCCGCGACATAGCCGTCCTCGCCCCAGCGGACGTTGAACCAGTCCTCGGCGGCGACCGTCGTGAAGGAGCCCGACGCTTCCTCGGTCGCGCCGCCCGCGGTCACCACGAACCTGAAGGAGTACTTCTTGTTCGGTTCGGTCGTGGCGGTGTGCTCGAAGTCGCCGGCCTCGGTCACGTCCGACCACGTGCGGACGAGCTCGCCGTCGAGATAGAGCTTCACCGTCGCGGGCGGCGAGGCGAGGTTGAGGAGCGAGACTCGCATCGTCGCGGAGAGGCCGTTGTCGCCGGCGACGGCGGAGGCCTCGCCGATGACGAGCGGGTAGAGCGGCGTCGTGAAGTCGCCGCGCTCCTCGGAGACCTTGCCGTTGGAGCCGGTCGCCTTGACGTACCAGTAGTATTTCGTGCCGGGCTGGAGGTCGCTCCAGGAGAGGGTCGTCGTCCCGGGAGCGTCGAGCGACGCGGTCTTGGTCTCGCCGCCCGTGCAGCCGTATTCGACGTCGACGCACACGGAGATCGCGACCGAATCGCTGCCGGCGCCGAGGTCGACGATCGGGACGGCGAGCGTGGCGGAGTGGAAGTCCTCCGTGTCGGTCACGGACCCGATCACGGGCGCGCCGTAGGCGGTCGTCGAGAAGGACGCCGTCGCGGTCGACGAGAGGCCCGAGGGCGAGCCGGTCAGCGTCGCCTTCAGGCAGTAGGTCTTCCCGGGTTCGAGCTCGGAGAGCAGGAACGCCACGTCGCCCGTCTTGGCCGTCGTCTGCGTGCCGACCGTCGTCGCGCCCGTCATCGCGGCGTTCTCCGCGATTTCGAGCTTGACGGAGACGGACGTCGCGTCGTCGCCGAGCGAGGAGACGTGCACCGTCGCCGTCGCCCCGTCGAACGTGATCGAGGTCACCTCCAGCGTCGCGGCCGGGCCCTGCGCGCCGAGCGTCGTGAACTCGACGGTCTCGGAGTAGCCGACGAGCGGCTGGCCGCCGCGCGTGCCGGAGAACACGGCGCGCGCGTAGTATTTCGTCTCGCCCGCGAGGCCCGCGAGCGCCAGGATCTGCGAGCCGGCCGCGGTCGCGGCGGTGCCGCCGACGGTCTTCTTGGAGGTGAAGGCGGCGTCCGTCGCGTATTCGACGGCGACGGCGACGGAGCCGGAGCAGTCGCCCAGCGAGACGATCGCGACGGTCGCGCTGGCGGAGGAGGACGTGACCGAGCCGATGCGCAGCGTGCCCGAGGGCGGCGCGACGGTGCCCGTCACGAACGAGGCGTCGGTGTTCGTCGCGGAGAGGCCGTTGGAGCCCGTCACGACGACCTTCACGAAGTAGGCGGTGCCGGCTTGCAGGCCGGTCACGTTGAAGGTCTGCACGCCCGTGACGGAGACCGTCCGCGTGGCGGCCGGCGTCGAGCCGAAGTCCGAGCTCGTCGAGACGTAGACCTCGATCGTGGCGGACGCGCTCCCCTGCCCCAGCGACGAGACGTTCACGGAGATCGTCGCGGAGGTCGATTCGGAGGCGGAGGCCGAGACGGACGCGATGGCGGGCGCCGTGTAGGCCGGCGTCGTGAAGGACACGGCGTCGGTGACGGTCTCGAGGTGCAGCGCCGAACCGGTCAGGCGCGCGCGGACGTAGTAGGTGCGACCGGGCTGGAGGCCCGTGAGCGCGAAGTCCTGCGAGCCGGGCGCGGAGACCGCGGTGCCGGTTTTCGCCACGGGATCGGTGAAGGCCTGGTCGGCGGCGTATTCGAGAACGACCGCGACCGTGCCGGTCTCGTCGCCGAGCGAGGTGACGTTCACCGTGGCGGTGTTGGACGAGAAGGTGGGCGTGCCGACCGTGACGACGCCGGCGGGCGGCTGGCGCACGATCTGCGGCGTGAACTTCACGGGGTCGGTCCACAGGTCGTAGGATCCGGTGGCGTTGTAGAGGCGCGCGGAGACATACCAGTCCACGCCCGACTCGACCTGGATGCCGGTGAAGGTGCCGGTCTTGGAATCGTCGTCGTCGCCGACGGTCCCGAGCGAGACCGTCTTCTCCCAGCGGTCCTCGAAATACCACGCGTCCGGCGAGCGCGAGGCGTAGAGCTTGAGGGTGAGGCCGTCCATTCCCTCGATGTCGAGGCTGACGGGCACCGAGAGCGACGAGCTCGTCCACGTCGGCGCCTGGTCGAGGGACGCCATCGCCTCCTGGTTGCCGCGGGCGCGGAAGAGGTGGCGGTCGCCGGCGTCGAGCAGCTGCTTCCACTGCGAGGCGTTGGACGACGTGACGGACGAGAGCCCGTTCGTGTTCCACGCCGTGCCGTAGCGCAGGCTCGTGAAGGGGGAGCCGGAGTTCCACGGGTTGTTCGCCGCGCCGGCGCCGTTGCCGTTGCTGCCCACCGCGATTGCGATGTCGTGCCAGCCCGTCGTCGTCGGCGTCACGGACCCGACCTTCGGCGTGGCGTTGCCGCCGTTGTCCTCCGAGACGACGACTTCGCCGTCGATCGAGATCGACGCGGCGTAGAAGAAGTTCACCGCGAAGTAGTAGGTGACGCCCTTCTGCATCCACATCTGGCCGCCGTAGGCCCACATGCGGTTGTAGTTGTCCATCGGGTAGGTCGCGCCGTCGTAGGGGTTGGTCCAGTTCGACGTGGACTTGGTCTGGTAGGACGCCACCGCGCCGTAGGCGAAGCTGGGCGTGTAGCCCGACGAGTTCCAGCGCGCGGACTGCGCCGCGGACTTGTCGACCGTGAGGTCCCACTGCCCGTTGCCCGTTCGGTAGCCCTGCAGCAGGCCGCCCTGGTAGTAGCCCTCGCCCCAGGCGATGCTGCCGGAGAGCGTCTTGAACGAGCCGGTCGCCGACTTGGTTCCGGTCAGGTTGTTCGTGACGACGACCTCGTAGTAGTAAGTCGTGTTCTGCGCGAGGTTCTTGGCGGAGGCGCGGACCGTCGTCGGCACGTCGACGACCCTGGCCAGCGGCGAGCGGCCGAGCTCGGGCGAGAGCGCGGACGTGGCGCCCCACCGGACGTAGCCGGCGGCGGAGGCGGCGCCGTTGCCGATCTTGGTCACCTCGACGTTGAAGACCGCCTTGCGCTTGGAGGGCTCCACGGTGAGCGTGAAGACCGGGTCGTTCGGCTCGAGCGTGCGGAAGCTCGTCGTGGCGACGGCGGTCTTGCCCGCATCGTTGCGGACCGTGACGCGCACGTAGTAGGTCGTCTCCGGCTCGAGCCCGGAGAGGTCCGCCGAGAGGACCGCGCCCGCGGCGGGCGTGCCGGCGACGGTCGCGCTCTTTCCGTAGGCGGTGCTCGTGCCGTATTCGAGCGTCACCGTCGCGCTCTGGGCCGCCTCGCCGAGCGTCGCGATCGAGATCGCCGCCGTCGCCGCGCGCTGCAGCACGGAGGTCATGTCCACCGCGGCCTCGGGGTCGCCGACGGCCGGGGTCGTGAACGTGAGCGTCGAGGACGTACCGGTCTTGCCGGCGTGGTTCACGGCGCGCACGCGCAGGTAGTAGGTCGTCTCGGCCGAAAGGCCGGTGGCCGTCGCGGTGCCGACCTTCGGCACGGAGGTGACGCCCGAGGCGATCGTCGAGGACTTGGCGCCCGAGAAGTCGGAGGACGTCGCGAGGTCGTAGTAGAGCGAGGCGGAGACCGCGCCCTCGCCGAGCGCCGCGAGGCTGTAGGAGAACGTGGCCGAATACTGCGCCACGGCGCCGAGCGTCGCGGAGACGGTCGGGTTGCCGACGGGCCGGGTCTGGCCCGAGGCGCCGGCGCTCGTCCCGGTCTTGCCGGAGGGCGACGCGACGACGCGCACGCGGAAGTAGTAGGTCGTCTCGCCCGGGAGGTTCTCGAGCGTGTAGGTGCCGCTCTTCGGGACCTGCGAGGCGGTCACCGTCGCGACCTTGACGGACTGGCCGTAGGAGGACGAGGTGCCGTAGTCGAGGTAGACGTCCGCGGACGTGTTGCCGAGGCCGAGCGAGGAGACGCTCCACGTGACGGGGATCGTCGTGAGCGTCGTCGTCCCGACCGAGACGCCGCCGGCGGGCGTGCCGTAGTCCTTGGTGGAGATCGTCGCTTTGCGCGAGTAGGCGGTCTCGGAGCCCTTCACGCCCTTCGTGCGGACGTAGTAGACGGTGTTGGGCGTCAGGCCCGAAATCGTGACGGCGGAGAGCCAGTTCGTGGAGGTCGCGGTGACGCTCGCGGTGCTCCGCGCGCCGGCGAAGTTCGCGTCCGTCGAATACTCGAGGCAGACGCTCGCGGAGGACGCGCCGGAGCCGAAGCCGACGACGCGCGGCGTGGCGGTGATCGTGGTGAGGTCGGAGCCGCCCTCCTGGATGCCGACGACGAAGATGTTGCCGGCGACGGGCCGGCGCACGACCGACCAGCCCTCGTAGGTGCCGGAGGGGTTCGTCATGCGCGCGATGACGAACCAGCCGTCGTAGTCGCCCGCGTCGCAGAACTCGTCCCACTGGAACGAGAGGTCGTAGCTCTCGGAGGGGACCGTGCCCGCGACGAAGCTCCGTGCCCAGCCGACCGTGTTCGAGCCGGCGTTCGTCTGGCCCGCGTAGAGCGTGACCGTGCAGCCGTCCTCGATGCCGTCGGTGTGGATCGTGCCGGTGAGCGTGGTGCCGGCGATGCGGAGGTCGTCCTCGAGCGTGACGAACGACGGCATCGAGTCGGTCGTGAGCGTGCGCAGGAGCGTGGCGTCGCCGGGGTCGCGCAGCGTGGACCACTTGGCCTGGTTGGCGGCGTTCACGTCCGTGCAGCCGTTGGTGTTCCATCCGATGCCCATCCCCGAGAAACCGATCTTGCCCGAGACGAAGCCCTTGCCGCCGGTCCAGTCGTAGACCCAGATGCGGATCGCGTGCCAGCCGTCGGTCTCGAAGGTCTTGGACGCCTTCGTGACGCCGGCGTTGTAGCCGGAGACGTTGCCCGCGCTCTGGCGCGTGAACCACTCGCCGTCAAGCTCGATCGCGACGCCGTCGTCCACGCAGTGGAAGAAGTTGTACTTCACGCCGCCCTTGAAGAACATCTCGCCCTCGTAGTAGAAGGTCGTGTAGTTCGCCCACTCCCAGGTGGTGCCGGTGATCTCGTTGACGGCGCTCGTGCCGTAGTCGGCCATGATCGGGCCGAGCGTGCGCTCAACGCCGTAGGTCGACGTGTTGTTCGCGACGGTCACGGTGAAGTCCGGGTAGGAGCTACCGGAGCAGGAGTAGCGCACCTGCATGAGGCCAGGGGCGACGAAGCCCGGATCGCCGGTCTGGAAGGTCTGCGCCGCGCGCGCGAGCGACTTGCCGTTTCCGTTGACGAGCGTCACGCGCACGTAGTAGGTCGTGCCGGCGGAGAGGCGCGTCAACTCCACCGCCGTCGCGCCGGTGCGCGTGACGGAGGCGGTGGCGTTCTTGCCGTCGGAGAAGTCCGCCTTCGTCGCGTATTCGATCGTCGCGGTGCCGGACGAGGCGCCCGAGCCGAAGGAGGAGACGTTCAGCGTGACGACGCCGCGCGTCACGGTCTCGGACGGCGCCACCGTGAAGGAGAAGTCGGGCGCGGCGGCGTCCACCGTCGTGACGGACTTCGTGGCGGACGTGCCGGTGAGCGGGGCGTCGTTCACGGCGCGCACGCGCAGGTAGTAGGTCGTGCCGGAGGAGAGGCCCGTGAGCGTGACCGTGCCGGAGGCGGCGCCGGTGGCGTTCTCCTTGACGGTCTTGGACTGGACGCCGCTCGCGAACGTGGAGGAGGTGGAGTAGTCCACGTAGACCGTCGCCTTCGTGACGCCCTTGCCGATCGAGGACATCGACCAGTCGACCGTCACCGACGAGCCGGTCGGCTCGCCGACCGTTCCGATCGCGACGTCGGGCGCCGTCATCGGCTTGGTGGTGAAGGAGAGGATCTCGGTGGAGGTCGTGCCGGAGCCCGTCACCGTGACCTGGACGTAGTAGGTCGTGCCGGCGAGCAGGCCGGAGAGGGAGAAGACCTTCTCGCCGATCCCGACGGAGGCCGAGACGGACTCCGCGCCGGAGAAGCTCGGCGAGGTGCCGTATTTGAGGACCGCGCTGCCGCTCGTCGCGGTTCCGCCGAGGGAGATCACGGAGAGCGTCGCGGAGGCCGTGTGGTAGGACACGTCGCCGACGCCGAGCGCGACGAACGGCGCGGCGAACGACGTGATCTCGTAGGCGCCGATGTCGATCGTGCCGTTCACGCGCGGGTTGCCGAGGTAGTCCGTGGCGTTGGCGGCCCAGGCCTGGGAGGCGCCCTTGTCCTTGGCCTTGGACGAGCTCGGCGGAATGTGGGGCGCGGCGGGCGGTCCGGCGAGCGTCTCGTCCGCGCGCTGGAGAGCCGCTCCGCTGATCATCGTGCTGTTGGTGATCGAGAGCGTGTCCGCCGTGCGGTGCAGGTTGTGGTCGGCGTAGAGCGTCGAGGGGTCGGTGTTGGACGGATAGGCGTAGTAATACTGGCCGTAGTAGCTGTCTGTCGAAGAGAGCGTCTGCTTGAAGTAGCAGTTCTGGAAGCGGGCCGGCGGATAGTTGCCCGTCGAGTAGGATCCGGAGTTGCAGAACTGGCGGAAGTTCGTGTTGTCGGCGAACGTGCAGTTCACCAACTGGTTGCCGTAGGAAAGCGCGCCGTAGGAGGACAGCGTGGTGTTGCCCGCGACGACGCAGCTGCGATAGTTGCCGAACCCGTAGAGCAGCTCGCCGTAGCAGGTGTTGCCCGTGACGAGGCAGTGCTCGACGAGGAAGTTGAAGTCCGAGTTTTCGACGCCCGTCTTGGAACTGATCACGCCCTCGCCGTATTTGTAGAGCGCGGATGAGATGCCCGACAGGTAGGTGTTCTGGTAGGCGTCGGTGATCGTGAAGCCGTCGAGCGTCGCGCCCGGCGCGCCGACGACGAGCATCGCGGAGTTGTCCGTCTTCGTGCCGGCCACGCCGATGTCGCCGGAGAGGATCGTGCGGTGCGCGACCCAGTTGCGCTGCGAGCGCGCGGTCTCGACGCCGGAGAAGCCGCCGAAGACGGCGACGTTGGTGACCATGAGGAAGGGAATGTCGCGCGCGGTGCCCGTGGTGGGCTTGTAGACGCCCTCGGCGACCCAGATCTCGGCGCCGGGCTTGCGCTTGCCGAGCGCGGACTGCAGATCCGTGAAGGCGTCGGCCCACGACGTGCCGTCGTTGGCGCCGTCCGTCGCGTCGCAGTCGACGAAGAGGACGATCGCCGTCGTGAAGTTGCGCTCCAGCGCCGTGCCGGCGGAGAGCGCGGAGACGTTGTAGGCGGCGGGGTCGCAGCCGAGCTGGCCCTGTCCGTCGGCGAGCTTCACGACGCCGCTCCAGCCGACGGCGACGCTCATCGAATAGACGCCGAGCGAGTCGGTCGTGGCGGAGTAGCGGCCGTCGCCCGTGACGACGCGGACGCCGGGGATGGGCTGGCCCTCGGGGTTCTTCACCGAGCCCCAGACCATCGCGCCCCTGGGGATGCCGCGCAGTTCGACGCCCCAGACGTTGCCGCAGTCCTGCGTGTAGGGCTGGCAGCCGGTCTGGTTGGACTTGCCGACCGTGGCGGTCTTCGTGCCGAAGGTGTAGTCCGATGTCGCGGCCGCGGTGAACGAGACCGTCGTTTCGCTCGGGATCCGGGTCACGGCCCAGATGCCGCGGCTGTCGGACGTCACGGTCTTCGTCGAGCCGTCGGCGAGCGTGCAGGTGACGGCGAGGTTCGGGATCGGGCGGCCGTCGGGCGTCAGGGTGCGGCCGGAGACGATTTCGCCCGTGCCCTGCGGGAACATGTTGTAGTAGACGAAGCTCGTGGAGTAGCCGCCCCAGTTGTCCCAGGTGTAGTAGCCGTCGGACGAGCCGCCCCAGCCGAAGTTCACGTGGAAGTAGGCCTGCCCGTCCTGGAAGCCGTAGCCGTCCATCACCGTCGCGTGGCCGGACGAGCCGCTGACCACCCAGCCGGCGATCGGGCACGGGATCTTCGCGTCGAGGTTGCACATCACCGCGTTGGTGAGCTGGGAGGCGCCCGTGCCGGAGAACGTCGTGGCGTGGGTGCTGGCGATCTTCGTGGAGCGGATGTTGTCGAAGTGGAACGCCTTCATGAGCGCGGCCGGGTAGTTGTTCGCGCCCGTGCCGCCGCTCTTGTAGGAGGCGCCGTTGATGATGCCGATGTCGATGAGCAGCGCGCCGAGCGCCGCCGGCTCGTACTTGCCGTAGCCCGGCTTGGACGAGTTGACGTACATCTTGTTCCACTGGTAGGCGCCGCCTTTGCCGTCGCCGCCGCGCGTGATCCAGTTGGTGCCGGAGGAGATCGTCGTGGTGCCGTTGTTCCAGGAGGGGGACGAGGAGTAGACGCCGGTCGAGGAGCCGCGCTGGCCGTTGGCGTAGTTGTAGATCGTGCCGCTCACGTTCTCGAACTGGCCCGGGGCGGACTGCGGCCACTTGTGGTAGAAGATCGCCTGGCCCATCGCCGTCTGGGTGCACCCGCAGGGCACGTAGCCGGCGGAGCTCGGCGGGGCGTAGTAGTTCTCGCCGTGGCCGCTCTGGCTCCACTTCGTCTCCATGAGCTCGGGCACGCGCATGTCCGCGAGCGAGGCAATGGCCGTGGGCTCCTCGATCCGGTTCGGGTCCGCCGCCGCGCGGAAGCGCGCCCAGCGGTCGGACTGCGCGGGCTGGACCTCCTGCGCGAAGGCGTAGGCGTTCTCCGCGTCCAGCGCCACGAGCGCCTCGGCTGTGTCCTCGTCGAGGGGGCCCTCGCCCGCGTCGGCGGCGAGCGCGGGCGCCGCGGCCGGCGCGGCCGGCACCGCGAGGCCGTTGGCGGCGCGATACTGGGCGACGAGCTTGGCGAGGAGGAAGAAGCGCGCGGGGCTGGCCTCGTTGGTGAAGGCGTCGCCCACCTCGCCCTCATGCGAGAAGGCGGGGACGGGGTCCATCGTGTCGTCGGCCGAGACGACCATCCAGCCGCCGCCCTCGAACTCGAAGACCCAGGCGACCGTGGCCTCGTTGCCGTCGATGTCCGCCGTGAGCGGCACGGGGTCGGGCACGCCGGCGGGCATGGCGCCGCCGAGCAGTTGCCCGTCCATGTAGTTGCGGTAGCCCTGGACGAGCGTCTTGGCCGCATCGGCGTCGACGGGCGCCGCGGACGCGGCGGGAACGAGGAGAAGCGCAGCCGCGAGAGCGGCGAGGGAGCGGAGTGTTTTCATGGTCTGACGGTCTGACGGTCTGATGGTCTGACGGTCTGATGGTCGAATGGTCGAAGGTCCGGCGCCCGGGGCGTAGCCCCGGCGTGCAAAGCACGAGGCTACCACTCCCCTCCCCTCGTTGTCAATCTCGGCCGCAATCCCGCCGTGGAAAATCTTGCGGAAAATCTTCCGGCGAGAACCCGAGAATCCGAGAACCCGAGAATCCGGCGCGGCCGGTCCGCGGGGGCGGCTACCCCCGCAGGCCGGCCGGACGACCCAAGGACCTCAGGACCTCAGGACAATAGGTCGTGCCTCGCGCGCCGAAGGGCCCTGAGGCGCGACCTGATGTCCTGAGGCCCTGGCGTCCTGAGGTTGAGCGTGCGAGAGGAGGCCGCACCTCCGAGCCGGGGATTGCCACCAACGCAAATGCAAATGCAACTGCGGACGCGCCGTGGGCGCGTCCGCGGCCCTTCGAAGGCTTGCGACTGCGGTTGCAAGGCAGGGACGCGCCCGCCGGCGAAGCCGACGGGCGCGTCCGTTCGAGTCGGGCCGTGCCTACTTGAGGACGTCGGAGACGATTTCGACGGAGCCGCCGAGCGCCTCGATCTTGGCCTTGGCCGCCGCGGAGACGGCGTTGGCCTTGACCGCGAGCTTCTTCGTGAGCTCGCCCTTGGCGAGGACCTTGAAGCCGCCGCGCTCGAACTTCTTGGCGAGGCCCGTGGCGACGAGCGCCGCGGCGTCGACCACCGCGCCGTCGTCGAAGCGGTTGAGGGCCTCGAGGTTGACGGGCAGGTAGGCGATGCGTTCGGGGTTGTTGAAGCCGCGCTTCGGGAGGCGCCGGAGGAGGACCATCTGGCCGCCTTCGAAGCCGAGCTTCCGCTTGTGGCCCTTGCGGGACATCTGGCCCTTGGTGCCCTTGCCGGCCGAGCCGCCCTTGCCGGACGCGTCGCCGCGGCCGAGGCGCTTGGAGGTCTTGTGGGAACCGGGGGTGCTGTAGAGTTCGTGGAGTTTCAT
>JAFTHC010000232.1 GCA_017457625.1 Kiritimatiellia bacterium | reverse complement strand
CCGGTGCGCGGCGGCCGTTCCGCCCGACCAAGCCGGCTCCCTGCGGGCGAACGGCCTCTGGCTCGTCGGCGGGGGCGCCCTCCTGCCGGGATTCGCGGACGCCGTCGCGAAACGGACCGGACTCCCCGTCCACACACCCGACAATCCGACGCTCGCCGTCATCCGCGGCACAGGCCGCGTCCTCGACGAACTCAAATATCTGTCCCGCCTTCCCGCACGCTAGCCCTGCTCCGCAACCCCGCCATGAAACCCGAACTCATCCGCCTGTTCCTGCCGGTCGGCGCCGGCGTCTTGCTCGGCCTTTTCTTCGCGTTCCGCGGATTCTTCCGTTCCCGCGCCGGCGCGCCGGACGCGCCGGGGTTCGTGCAACTGCTCGCCGGGCTCACGGGCGCCTCGCCAGTCACGAAGCTCTTTTACGCCGCGATCCTCGCGTTCGTCGCGGCGACGCCGGGCGTCGAAAGCGTCCCGCGCTTCGCAAAGGCGGACGTCTTCTTCGTCGCCGGCAACGTGATGGGACTGATGGCCCTCGCGCAGGGGTTCGTCGCCGCCGCGCGCATGCCGAAGATGCTCGCCTTCCGCGGCCCGTCGGGCAAGCCCGGCGCGATTCCCGTCACGCTGATGATCCAGGGTTTCTTCGAGACGCCCGCCATCTTCGCGATGATCGGCGGAATCATTGCCTTGCAGATGACGAACTGACCGAGCGTAAAAAATCCGCCGCGGATGACTATTGTAGGGAGAACCCCACATCTCCGACCCCATGAACCAAACCACGGAACACACGGAAAGCATGGAACCGGCCGCGTGGCGCAGTTGCCCCGTTCCGGCGCTTCTGGTAGACTCGGCGCCATGACACCGCCGACCGACCCCGTCCGCGAGCTCGAACGCCGCACCGCGGCGGGCGAAGTCGCGCCGCTCGCGGACCCGGCCGGCCACGGCGACTGGCACCGCTCGTTCCACGACTTCCCGTTCTTCGGCGCCGACGCCCGCGCGGCCGCCGCCGCGCGGCGGCAGTTGCGTCTTCGCCTGAAACTCGGCGTCGACCGGCGCCCGTGCGATCCCCTCCTGGCCGCCTTCCGCAAGCGGTGCGTCGAGCGCGGCGGCGAACGGGACGGACTGGCCGCGCTCCTCCCGGAAGATTCCCTTGCCGCCGTGATCCTCCTGCTCCCGGACCTCCGATTCGAGGAGACGCTTTGCGTCCTGGCCGACGACTTCGGCCCGATTCCCGAAAATCTCTTCGCCCGCAGCCGCACCGTCGGCGACCTGATCTCCGGCCTCGGCTCGCGCACGCACGCAGAGGCGGACAATCAAACGGAGGCTGCGGGGACCTCCGCCCCGGCCGACCATCCCGTCCGGCGACTTGTCGCTCTCTTGCTCGGCATCGTCCTCGGCGGCGGATTGTTCGCTTTTCTCCTCTGGAGCATCCTCGTCGTCTTCTTCTGGCGCCGTTGACCGGCTGGGCGTTGCCGGCCGACGCGTGCCGCAGATCGAAGACCGGCGAACCGTCGATTCGACCGTGCGTGATTTTGATGTAAATCGTCACTTCCAGAGCGGACGATTGCACAAGTTTTGTCCACGGTGGAATTGAAACGACCGCGGCTCCCCGCGACCTGACCAATCCCGCTCGCGCGGCGCCATTCGCACCCTGCCGTAAAAAATCCGTCGCGGACGACTATTGCAGGGTGAAAGCGAACTCCGAAGATTCCTTTTCAACCCTTTCAACCCCTTCAACCGCTTCAACCATGAAACGACTCCTCCTCCTGTTCTCCATCGTTCTCCTTTCCGCCGACTGCGGACGCGCGAAGCGCGCCGCGGGCGATGCCGCGAGCGCCGCGGCGGGCGCCACGAAGGCCGTCGCCGGAAAGGCCGGCCACGCCGTCGGCGAGCACGTCGGCACATTTTTCGCCGCCGTCGGCGAGGGCGTCGAGCAGAGCGTCTGCGACTACGAGACGCGCGTCGACGACCCAGCGCTCGAAGCCGCGGGCGTCTCCGTCACGCTCGTGCGGCGCGTCACCGGCGACGACCGCGCGCCCGCGCTGAGCCTCTACCTGCTCAACGGACGTTCCGTCGCCGGCACGCTGCGCGTGCGGCTCCTCGCGGCGGACGGACGCGAGATCGGCCGCGGCGAAGCCGCGCTCGACCGCGCCGCCGACGGCGCCGGCTACGTCCGCGTCCCCGTTCCCGCCGACACGCCGTCCGAGCTCGTCCGCATCGTCTCCCTCTCGCTCTCGGCATCCGGCGCGCAAAGTCCGCAAGGATGAAACGCTCCGCCATCCTCGCCCTCGCGCTGTACGCGGCGTTTCTGCTCGGCATCGCCGTGTGGCGGCCGTGGACAGAGCCGGCGGCGCCGTTTTCGGGACGGTGGGAGCTCGTTCCGTTCACGGGGACCGCGGACCTCTGGCGCGCGGGAATCGTGCCGTTCGTCTTCCTCTTCGTCGGGAACGTCGCGTGCTTCGTGCCGTTCGGCTTCGGCCTTCCCGCGCTGACGCCCCTGCGCCGCGCGGTCGTCCCGCTCTGCTTCCTCGGCTCCCTGTTGATCGAAGTCCTCCAGTGGGCCTTCGGCACGGGCGTCTCCCAGGTCGAAGACATCCTCCTCAACACCCTCGGTTCCGCGCTCGGCTACGCGCTCTTCCACGCCGTATCGCGCCCCGCCGTAAAAATTCCGCCGCGGATGACTATTGCAGGGTGAAGACCCGTCCAAGCGTCCATCCAATGAAACGATTCCTGCTTCCCTTCGTCGCCTCCTGGTGGCTTTCGCCGCTCTGCATGCTCCTTTGCGCCGGGCTCTGGTGCGGCGGCGGCCTGATCGCGGCCGTGGCGTCGAGCCGGACGGCGCTGCTGGCGTCCGGCGTTCTCGGCTGGGGCGGGCTCGTCGGCTTCGCCGTCTTCCTGTCGCTCGGCCTGGCGGCCGTCGTCCGCGCGCTCGTCCTGCGGCGCTGGGGCCGGGCCGTCGCGGCGTTCCTCGCCACGGGCGCGTGCCTTCTCGTTTCGTTCGTCGCCGCGGGGATGGTGACCTTCATGCTCCTCTTCGCAGACAACGACCACTTCGCCGACGATCTCTCCGTGCCCGAAGGCATCGCGATTGCCGAGCCGGAGGAAACGAGCTCGTGGCCCGCGCAATCGAGCCGCACCGGCGAGGACGCCTATTCCGCCGCCGTGACGAACGCCCTCGCGCGGCCCGGCACGGCGGACGCGACGGTCGCGGCGGTCGTTCCGTCGTTCGAGCGTCTCTCCCGCGGCCACCGGGACCTGCTGCTCGCATACTTCTCCGCGCACCCCGGCTGGCGCGTGTTCGAGGAGAGGGGATCCCTCTATGCGACGCGCGCGATGAGGGCGGGCGGCGAATGGTTCTACCCGCTTCACGGATACTACTCCGACTTTTCCTTCCGGGCCGATCCGGGCGGCCCCGACGAAGGCCGGAAGGAACCCTACCAGATCCGCCTCACGGTCGGCTTTCCCGAGCCCTGGGCGAAGCGCGGCCCGTTCCGCGTGGCCTCGGGCGAAACCGCCGTCGTCCCGGTCGCCGGAGGCAACCCCGGAACGATGGTGAGCGACGTCGCGGTCCTCGCCGGTCCGGCGTGCATCGAAATCTTCGAGGAGTCGGCCGCTCCCGAGCGCCGGCTCACGAAGGCGCTGCTCGCCCTGCTCGAGGACGAACTCCGTCCGCTGGCCGAATCCCCGGACCCCGCCACGCTTCGCGCCCTGCTGCCGCCGGACGCCGCCGCGCGCGGCAAGGAGCCGGGCATTTTCCTGGCGGACGGCTCCCAGGGCGGCATCTACGATGTCCGGATCCTCGCCAACCCCGGCGAACCGGGGCTCGTCTACCTCAAGGCGTTCGAGGTCACGAAGGGGACGCCGCTCTCCGAAACGCGCCTGCCGGACCGGTCCTCCCTGAGGCTCGGCTGGTCGGACGACCCCGACGAGCTCTTCTCCGGCACGACCGAGATCACGATCTACGAGGGGAACTGGGAGCAATACTACGCAGCCCGTTTCGAGCTCTGGTTCCGCCCCGATTCCGGCGCCCCCGAGCGCAAGCTCGCCGAAAAGATCTACCGCATTCAGGGCTGGATGCGCTAAAGCCGCCACCCCTGCCTTCCCCCACATCAACTCCATCCCCCGCACCCTGCCCGTGACTCCCACGCCCGAATCCTCCCCCGCCGCGCCCGCCCCCTGGCGCAGCCGCTGGTACTCCGCCGCGAAGCGCTTCGGAATCGCTACGCCTGCGTCAATCGTCCTGACCGTCTTGGGTCTGTGCGTCGGGATCGGCGGAGTCATCTTCATGATTTTCCCGATCATCGCAGCCGTCTGGGGTTTCGTCAGCCCGGCGCCCTATGGCGAACGGCCGACCGTCGGAAACCGGATCGGCGTTGCCGCGCTCGGTCTGCTCGGACTTCTCTTCCTTGCGGGCGTCCTGCTGTTCTTCTGGATGGCCCTTGCGATGTTCGACGGACCCGACGCCCGTCTGCAGGCGGACATCTTCGACCGGTCCGCCGCCCCGGGGTGGAGCGTCCTGCTCGCCTGCACCCCCGAAGGCGCGCGCAATGTCCGCTGGGAGGGGAACGGCTCCTCGTTCGGCGGGCACGAAACCCTCTGCTGCGAAACGACCGAGGACGCCTTCCTCGCGCTGGCGGAGGAGAAGGGCATCGAGTTGCGGCGCGACGACCGCACCTTCAACGCGAACACGAACACCGCCTGGATGACGCCGCCGGACCCCGTCCCGCCGGATGCCCCGCCCCCGGAACGCTTCTGGTTCCACGCCTGGATCCAGTCGAACTGCGGCGGACGATACCTCCTCTTCGACATCGACCGCGGCGTCCTCTACGGGAAATACAGTTCGAACTGATCCCGTCATGCGCCGTCTTCAACCCCTTCAACCCATGACCCCAACACCCTCCCCCTCCTCCGCCGCGCCGGGCCCGCGCCGCGCGCTCCCGGCCGGACTTGCCCATCTCTTCGCCCTCGACGGCTGGTTCCGCGACGTCTCGCCGCCCGGCGGACGGCCGGACGGCTACACGTCGCTCTGCGAGCTGTTCCTCGCGTTCCTGTGGTTCCTCGCCGGGTGCGCGGCGATGCTGCTCGGCTACCTCTTCTGGTGGGGCTTCTACGCGATTGTCCCCGTGGCGGGGTGGCGGCTGCTCCACCACTGGGCGCGAACGTTCTACCTGCGCCGGAACGGCGACCGGTGGGTGCGGATCGAATACACGCGGATCTACGCGGCCGCCGTGCGCGTCTTCGCGGCCGTCTGGGCGGTCTACCTCGCGACGACGCCGTGGCGCCCGCTCGCCGTCGAGCCGCCGCCGGCGGACCGTCTCGCCGCCGCGGAGGCCGCGATCCCGGAGGAGGAGCTCCCGCCGGACGTCCTCTTCGCGTGCGGCTACGGCCCGGCGACGATCGGGCGCGGGACGCAGCAGATCCTCGACAGCCGCGTCCTCGCGTTCCTCTTCGGCGACGACCGCGAGGCGCAGCGCCGCATCGTCGAGAACCGCAAGGCGTGGTGGCGCGTGCTCCGCGCCGCCGCGCCGGAGGACCGACCGCGCCTGAGCGCCGCGGCCTCGCGCGCCGACCGCGCGCACCTGCTCCTCGGCCGGGGCGGCATCCCGCATCTGCTCGACCACGTCCTCTTCGGCTCGCACCAACTCGTCGCCTACGACGGCCTCGTCCCGATGTGGTGGATTCTCTTCTCCGAGCCGCCGCCGGCGATCGGGAGCCGCTAGAGCGCCGCCGCGCCGATTTCCCTTGCAGGACCGGCGGTCGTTCTGGTAGGGTTTCTTCCGATGGACGAAACCTTCCCCGCGACCTCGCCGACGCTGCTGCGCGCGATCGCCGCCGACCCGGAGAGCCCGCGCTGGAACGACTTCGCGCGCCTCTACGGCCCGGTGGTCCGGCGCTGCCTGGCGCGCACCGGCGCGGCGGGCCGTCCGCTCGGGGCGGCCGACCGCGACGACCTCGTGCAGGAGACATTCCTCGCCGTCGCGCGCGCACTGCCCGGCTTCCGCTACGATCCGGCGCGCGGCCGCTTCCGCGGATACCTCGCCACCGTCGTGCGCAACCTCGTCCTGCGCCGCCGCCGCGAGGAGGCCGCGCGGCCGGAGGTCGCCGTCGCGGAGACGGGCGAGCGCGAGGCCGCGCCCGCAACGACCGACGCCGAGCGCGAGCTGATGCTCGAATGCTGGACGCTCGCCCTCGCGCGCGTCCTGCGCGAGCACGCCTTCACGCCCAACGCGAAGGCCGTCTTCCGCGCGCACGTGCTCGACGACCGCCCGGCCGCCGACGTCGCCGCGGAGTTCCGGATGCGCCCCAACGCCGTCTACCAGGTCAAGGACCGCGTCCTGCGCGCCGTCCGCCGGGAGCTGGCCGCCTTCGGCCAGGGCCGCCTCCCCCTCGCCGACCTGCACGAGGCGCTCCTGCGCGCGGAACGGGAGGCGCACCCGTGAACGCCTCGCCGCCACCTGCGGCGGGGCTCGCGGCGCCGGCGCCCGGGCTCGTGCTCGGCGGCGAGTTCGAGCTGGTGCGCCCGCTCGGCGAAGGCGGGATGGGCAGCGTGTGGCTCGCGCGCGACCGTTCGCTCGGGCGCGACGTGGCGCTCAAGCTCCTGCGCGCGCCGGGCGACCCCGACGCGCGCGAGCGGCTGCGGGACGGCTTCGAGCGCGAGGCGCGCATCCTCGCCGCGGCGGACCATCCCTCGATCCTGCCCGTGTGGCGGCGCGGCGAGGACCCCGCCACGGGGCTCGCCTTCTACGCGATGAAGGCGTGCCTTCTCTCGGCGGCGGACCTGCGCCGGCTCTGCGGGGCCGTCTTCGGATGCGCCCTGCCGCGCGGCTTCGCGCGCTGGGAGGAGGCGCCCCGCGCGCTCACGCTCGCCGACCTGCTCGCGGGCGGCAAGGCGCTGCCGCCGCGCGTCGTCGCACGGATCGGCGAGGACCTCGCCGGCGCGCTCTCCTGCGCGCATTCGCTCTCGCCGCCCGTCGTGCACCGCGACGTCAAGCCCGCCAACGTCCTCTTCGAGCGCGACGGCCGCGCGGTCCTCGCGGACTTCGGCATCGCGTCGCGCCCGGCCGGCGGCGGAGCCGCGCGCACGGGCTTCGCCGGGACGCCGGACTACGCCGCGCCCGAGCAGCGCCGCGGCGCTCCGCCCGCCCCCGCGATGGACTGGTACGCGCTCGGCGCGGTCCTCTTCGAGGCGCTCGCCGGCGAGCGCCCGCGCGCGGGGGAGCGCCCCTCCGTCTACGACCCGCGCCGCATCTCGCGCCGCTGGGACGCGCTGCTCGCCGGCTTGCTCGAGCCCGACCCCGCCCGCCGCCTCGCGGACGGCGTCGCGGTCGCCGCCGCCCTCCGCCGCCTGCAGCTTCCCCGCCGCGAACGCGCGCTGCAGCTGCTCCTCGCCCTCCTCCACGCCGCCGCCGGCCTCGCGTTCCTCCTCGGGATGGTCCTCTGGATCGTCTCCAGGAAGCTCCTCGCCTCGCCGTAAAAAAACGGCCGATTCCACCGTGGGTGGTTTTGATTGAAATTGCCGCTTCCAGAGCGGATGATTGCACAAGTTTGTCCACGGTGGGATTGAAACGGCCGTAAAAAATCGGCGCGGCGTGTCTATGGCAGGATGAAGCAACCGCCCCGCCACGCGGGCGTGCATCATACCCCTTCAACCCTTCCAACCGCTTCAACCCCCAAGGCCCCCACGCCATGAACGAACCTCCCCGCCTCCTCCCCGAACGACCCTCCCTCCTCGCCGCGATTTCCGGCACGATGCGGAAGTCGCTGGGCTTCAAGCTGCTCCTCGTGGGCGGCATCCTGCTCGTGCTGCAGATCCCGCTCGCGATGACCTACGGCGTCCGAGCCGCGCGCGAGCGGACGCTCTGGTCGGTCGAGCGCGAGATCGCCGGCAAGTGGGGCGGCGAGCAGACGATCGGCCCGCCCGCGCTCACGCTCGTCGCGGAGGAGCGCTGGACCGAGACGCGCACCGTGCAGGGGCGCGCCGAGGAGACGCACCGCCGCGAAACGGCCTGGCAGGTCGTCCTGCCGGACGAGCTCGCGGCCGAGGGCACGGTTGAGCCGGAGGTCCGCTCGCGCGGCATCTACCAGGTCGTCCTGCACCGCGCCTCGGTGCGGATGAAGGGCGTCTTCGCCGTGCCGCCGCGCGCGTGGCGCCACGAGACCGGCGAGGAGCGCGCCTTTGTCTCGGTCGGCGTCCCCGACGCGAAGGGCCTCAAGCGCGTCCGCCTCGTCGTGGGCGGCGAAGAGGTGCCGGTCGAGCCCGGCACGGCGCACGTCTGGGGCGCCGGCTTCCGCGCGGCGCTCGACCCGGCGAAGTTCGCGCCCGGCGCCTCCGTGCCGTTCGAGCTCGAGATGGTCGTGAACGGCAGCGGCGACCTGCTCTTCGCGCCGGCGGGGCGCAACTTCTCGCTGTAACCGATCAAAAGTTTTGGAATGGGTCGGGGTGGGCCGGAAATTGGAAGTTGGAATGGGTCGGGAAGGGTTAGGGTTCTGTGTCGGGCTTGCTACCTGAGGCGGCCTCCAACTCGATCCCCAGGCTCGCCGCGACGAGCGCTTCGAGGGTCGCAGCGTCCACGCCCAGGGCGGCAGAGACGGTCGCCGCACCCTGCGAGCCGCGGACGTAGGTCGGTTCGCCGGCAAACCACGCCGCAACCGGTTCGCTCGCGAGCGCCGTGGCGAGGAGGTTCGTTCCGTCCGGGAGCGCAAGAAGCGTGCCAACCAGCCGGGCCCGGTCGAGCGGGACGGGAACGCTCGCCTCCTGCCACGTTTCGCGCCAGACGCCGTTCGTCAGCGTCAGGCAGCGCACGGAGGTCGTGCACCACGTGTCCGACGGTTTCTCGGCCGGGACGTAGGGCGCCCAGCCGTCCGAGAGCATCCGTTCGCGCAACGGGGCGGCGACGATGTCCGGCAGGCCGGCGGCCGAGAACTGCGTCGTCTCCTCCACCCCGCCGCGGATGCGCAGGAGGGTTTCGGCCGAGGAGACGAGCGAGACGAGTGCGAGCAGGAGCGAAAGGGTCGATTTCATCGGTGGCGGGGTGGATGGGTCGTCGGATACGGGAGGTTTTCGGAGGCAAGGTAGAACGTGCCGTCCAGACCGGGATCGGCGACGATGCCCATTCCGGTCAGGTGCCACGGGATGACGACGTGGATCGTCCCGAAGGGGTCGATGCATGTCGAATGGGCGGTCTTGAGCTCCGGGGAGAGACAGCCTCCCGCGCCTTCGACCGCCGCGCCGTCCAGGACGAGCCGCGCCCAGACGCCCTGCCCGGGGACGTGCCAGAGGCCCGTCACGCGGCCTGCGGGGCGCGAGCGGTCGTGTTCGACGTAGACGGGTAGGTTCGTCGGGGCGAGCCCGGCCCGATAGCGCGCCACGAGCGCTTCGAGGACCGGGCGCTCTGCCACGAAGATTTCGTCGCCGCTTCGCAACGTCGCGGTCAGTGCTTCCGGTATCGCGAGGCCGTCGAAGACGACCGTGCCGGGCGTAGCCGGGAGCGGCGGGTTGGTCGGGAGCAGCGCGCGCTCGAACCAGTTGCGGCGGGCGCCGATGAGCGCGGGCGGCGTGGCCGGCGCGATCTCCGGCCCTGCGACGAGCGGCGTGGCGGTGGCGGAATAACAGCATTCGCCAGAAACAAAGTCGAAGAGACAGGCGATCCCATTTGCATCTTTCGTCGGAACCAAATCACGGACGAGCACGCCCGCCTTCCAGAGTTTGCACCCGTAGCATCTCGCGGACAATGGATACTGCGGCAAATTGCGCGACAGAAACATGTGATTGGAGCCGCATTCGTCATCCGTCATCGCGTTCAGATCCGGAACGGTCCAGGACAAAGCCCCGGCGAACATGCGACGATTCGGCCCGTCAAGCCCATAGATCGAGCGAATCGTTGTAACGGCTCTAGATTGCGATTTCCAGCCCGTAAGATTGTCTTGCTCGTAGGCGTATCCGTGGACGCCACTGCCGTTGATGTAGAGCTCGACGTGCAGGCCCGGATTCGGACGCTGGGAAAATACGCGCTGCTGCCTTGCGGAGACATTCACGAACTGCCAATCGACCTCGATTTTGTCGCGGGGAGTGAACACGTATCCCAAGTCAACGATTTGATGCTCGTCGAATGCCACGAACTCGACCGGCCGCACGCCGGCGGGCAGCGGGCGCAGCGGGCCGCTCGCGCTCGTCTCCCACGGAGGCAGCGCGCCGTGCTTCCACGGCGTGGCGGGGTGGGCGAGGAGCGGCGCGAGGAGCGCGAGGAGCAGGAGCGCGCGTTTCACGGGTAGACCCTTTCCGCGACGGTCGTCCCGGCGGCCTTGTAGACTCGGTAGAGGTTGCCGTTTGCGTTGTAGGTGTAGTCGTTCTTCACAAGCGTCCCGCCCGGCCACGCGACCGAGCGCCAGCCGACGAACTTGAGCAGGCACGGGTTCGCGCTTGTTCCGGTGACGGACGCGAGGGAGAGCGAGTAGACGTTGGAGCCGTTGGAGGAGAGGACCGTGAGCGAGAGCGGCGTGAGCGCGAGCGAGACGCCGGTCTGGTTGCCGGAGAGCGAGCGGGTGCTCGTCGCCTCGACCTTGGCGGGGATGCAGCCGGAGGCTTCGCCCCACTCCGAAAGCTCTGCCGCGATCCGCTCGGCCACGAGTCGCTCGACCTCGACGGCCGTCGCGGCGCCGGAGCCGTCCGACCCTTCCAGCGCGTCCACGCGCCGCCAGAGGTCGGCGAGGATGAGCTTGTGCAGCTCGGCGGCCGGATCGTCCGCGCCCAGTTCCGCGACGGCCTCGGTGACGTAGTTCGTCACTTCGTCCATCCCCGCGCCGCCGCCCGCACCGGCGATGAGCGCATCGACCTGCGTGGCGGTGTAGACGGTGTTGGTGCGGTCGATGGAGCCGAGCGTGGCGGGGTCGGCCGCCGCAATGCACAATGCACAATGCAGAATGCAGAAAGCCAGGAGGGCGCCGCGCATGGCTAGTCGAGGGCTTCGAGGACGGCGATGATGGCGGCGACCTTGGCGGCGAGGGTGTCCATGTCGTCCATGGCGTCGGCCGAGGAGATGCCCTGCGCCTGGAGCGCGGCGGCGACGGCGGCCTTGGTGACGCCGCCGGCGGCGAGGGAATCCAGGGCGGTCTTGTCGGCGGCGGACATGAGACCGGGGGCGCTCGTGGTGGCGACGGTCGAGGGGATGGTGATCGTGCGGTCCGTGGCGCCCGTGACGTGGCCGGTGGCGTCCGAGGTGATCTGCGAGACGGTGAACGTGCCGCCGAAGCCGGGCGTGGCGTTGGCGGTCGGCTTGCCGGTCCGGGCGGTGTAGGTCGGGTGCGTGTAGGCCCGGGCGTCCGTGTAGGCCTTGGCGGCGTCGATCGCGCCCTTGACGGCGGCCGGCGTGGCGGCGAGCGTCGCGGAGGTCGAGTTGGTGGCGCTGGAGAGCTGGACGACGCCCTTGGCGGAGGTCGAGCCGTCCGGGACGATAATGGAGACAACGGCGCCGCCGCCGGATTGAGAAACTTCGGAGACCGAGACGGTGGCATTCTCACCATCAAAGACGATCTTGTTTGCGCTTGTGGTTGCAACGACCGATTTTGACGGAGTTCCGACGGACGCAAATCCCACGTTGGCGCCGGGCGAGACGCCGATGTCGGCGGCCGTGATCGTCACGTCCGCCGAGAGCGGCTTGCCGTTGACGGTGCGGATCACGCGGACGTAGTCGCCGAGGATCGAGTCGGTCTCGGAGGCGGTGTAGACGTAGTCGGTGCTGCGCGAGAGGGAGCCGACCTTGGTGGCGGTCCCGAGGTTGTCCGCCAGGGCGAAGGCCGTGGCGAAGGCGAGCGCGAGGCTCGCGATGGCGTTCTTTTTCATGGGGTGGTCTCCTGG
>JAFTHC010000032.1 GCA_017457625.1 Kiritimatiellia bacterium | reverse complement strand
GGGTGCGGCGGTGGCTGGACGAAACGTGCCGGCCGCTGATGAAGCACTACAAGACGCTGATGCGCTACAAGGCGATGGCGGACAAGTTCCGGCGCGTGTGCGGGCTCGCGGACCCGGATTCTGCGGAGGACGCGCTCGTGGCGCCGGCGGAGCTGCGCGAAGCGGATGCGCGCGCGCCGCGGCCGTGGTTACCGGCGCCTTCGCCCGCGCGGCTCGAAGGGGCTCGGGCGAAGGCGCGGGAACTGCTCGCGGCGCATCGGACGCTCAAGGCGCTCGACGAGGCGCTGTGGGCGGCGCTGGGCCTCGTGCGGACGCGACGGCGGCCCGCGGCGGCCTGACTTCGAAAATCAACTCAACATGAAAAACGACAACAAATCCTTCGTCCTCGTCGGCGCGACCGCGGTCGTGCCCGACCTGCTCTACGCCACCGGCTTCGACGCGCCCGATCCCGTCGCCGTTGTGCGGCGGCCGGACGGCCGCGTCCTTCTCGTCGTGAACCGCATGGAGCTCGGCCGCGCCCGCCGCCAGGCGCGCGGCTGCGAGGTCGCGAGCGCCGACACGCTCGGCCTGCCCGCGGACCGCTCGCCGGTCGCGACGCTCGCCGCGCTGCTCCGGCGCGAGGGCGTCCGCGCCGTCGCCGCGCCGCCCTCCCTGCCTCTCGGCGCCGCGGAGGCGCTGCGCAAGGCCGGCGTCGCCGTGCGCGCCGCCGCCGGCAGCCCGTTCGCCCCGGCGCGCGCCGTGAAGACGCCGGACGAGCTGCGCAAGATTTCCCGCGCGCAGGCCGCGGCCCGCGCGGCGGAACGCGCGCTCGGCCGCGCCATCCGCGAAGCGGAGGTCCGCGCGGACGGCGTGCTGTTGCGCGGCGGCCGGCCGTTCACGTCGGAGCGCGCGCGGGCGCTCGTCCGCGAGACGCTCCTCGCCCGCGGCTGCATGGACCTGGAGGGGACGATCGTCGCGGGCGGCCGCCAGGCGACCGACCCGCACGAATCGGGCCACGGCCCGCTGCGCGCGAACCAGTGGATCGTGGCGGACATCTTCCCGCGCGACCTGCGGACCGGCTACTGGGGCGACATGACGCGCACGTTCCTGCGCGGCCGCCCCTCCCCCGCCCTGCGCCGGCTCTACGACACCGTGGCCGAGGCGCAGGTGCTCGGCCTCTCGCTCGTGAAGCCCGGGGCGATCGGCGCGGAGGTCCATCGTGCCGTCGCGGACTTCTTCAAGAAGTGCGGCTACGAAACCGGCACGGACGCGGACGGGCGTGCCTTCGGCTTCTTCCACGGCCTCGGCCACGGCGTCGGCCTCGAGATCCACGAAGAGCCGCGCCTCTCGCTGCGCGGCGGCGCGCTCGAGCCCGGCATGGTCGTCACCGTCGAGCCGGGCCTCTACTACCCGGACCTCGGCGGCGTCCGCATCGAGGACACCGTCGTCGTCACCGAAACCGGCTGCCGGGTCCTGTAGGGCTTACTCGAGCCCGACGGCGCGACGGGCGGCGGAGAGCGTCTTGCGCGCCTCGACGCGGGCCTTGGCGGCGCCGGCGGCGAGGATGTCGCGGACTTCGTCCGGGTGCGACTCGAAATGGGCGCGGCGCTCGCGGAACGGCGCGAGGACCTCGTCGTAGACGCGCAGCAGCTCCTTCTTCGCGTCGCCGTAGCCGTAGCCGCCGGCGCGGAACTTCGCGGCCATCTCGGCCGCCTGCTCCGGCGTGGCGAGGAGCTTGTAGATCTTGTAGACGTTGTTCGTCTCGGGGTCCTTCGGCGCCTCGACGGGCGCGGAGTCGGTGACGATCCCCATGATCGCCTTCTTGATCTCCTTGGGCGTGCCGGCGAGCGGGATCGTGTTGCCGTAGGACTTGGACATCTTCTGCCCGTCCGTGCCGGGGACGATCGCAACCTGCTCGGGGATGTAGCCGTCGGGGATCTTGAAGACCTCGCCGAACTTGAGGTTGAACTTCGTCGCGAGGTCGCGCGTGATCTCGAGGTGCTGCTTCTGGTCCTTGCCGACCGGAACGAGGTCGCTTCGGTAGAGCAGGATGTCGGCGGCCATGAGGACCGGGTAGGAAAAGAGCGCGTGCGTGGCCTCCTTGCCGTGCGCGAGCTTGTCCTTGTAGGAGTGCGCGAGCTCCAGGCGCGCGACGGGCATCACGATCGAGAGCAGCCACGAGAGCTCCTGCACCTCCGGCACGTCGCTCTGGCGGAAGAAGACGACCTTCTCCGGGTCGAGGCCGGCGGAGAGGAAGTCGAGCGCGACGCCGTGGATCGCGTCGCGCAGCGCCTGCGGGTCGGAGACCGTGGTGAGCGCGTGGTAGTCCGCGATGAAGTAGTAGCAGTCGTCGGCCTTCCGCTGGAGGTCGACGCACTGCTTCATGGCGCCGAGGTAGTTGCCGAGGTGGAGGCGGCCCGAGGGCTGGATGCCGGTGAGGATGCGCATGGGAGTTTCGCGTTTTGGACGGCGCGCGAGTCTAGCAAAAGGCCCCGCGCCCCGCAAGCGCTTGCGCGGGCGCGGCGAATTTGGTAGTTTTCCGGCTGTCCAAGCGACACCCCGCCACAACCGGAAACCGCATGAAAATCGTCGTCTGCATCAAACAGGTCCCCGACTCGGACAAAGTCACGATCGACCGGACCACCAACCGCCTCAACCGCGCCGGCGTGCCCGCCGTCGTGAACCCGTTCGACGAAAACGCGCTCGAACTGGCCCTCAAGCTCAAGGACGCCAACCCCGGCACGACCGTGACCGTGGTTTCGATGGGGCCGCCCCAGGCCGCCGAGGCGATCAAGGAAGCCGTCGCGCACGGCGCGGACGGCGGCGTGCTCGTGAGCGGGCGCGAGTTCGGCGGCGCCGACACGTGGGCCACGGGCTACACGCTCTCGCTCGCGATCCGCAAGATCGCGGAGACGGACGGCCCGGCGGACCTGCTGCTCTTCGGCAAGCAGGCGACCGACGGCGACACGGCGCAGGTCGGGCCCGGCATCGCCACGCACCTGGGCGTGCCGTGCCTCACGTGCGTGCAATCCTGCGAGGTCCTCGACGACAAGACGTTCAAGGTCGTGCGGATCGTCGAAGACGGCCGCGAGGAGTGGGAGGTGCAGCGCCCGTGCGCGCTCACCGTCGCGCGCGAAGCGGGCGACCTGCGCATCGCGAACCTGCGCTGCAAGATGAAGGCCAAGTCCTACCAGCCGCCGACGTGGGGCGTGGCCGAGCTCTCGCCCAACCCCGACTTCATCGGGCTCAAGGGCTCGCCCACGCGCGTGGCGAAGGTCTTCGCCCCGCCCGTCAAGACCAACCGCGAACGCATCGAAGGCACGCCCGCCGAACAGGCCGCGAAACTCATCGAGCGTCTCGCCGAACGGCATCTGGTCTAGGAGGAAGAACATGAACGAAATCTGGGTATTCGCCGAACAGCGCGACGGAAAACTCGAGTCCGTCGCGCTCGAACTGCTCTCCAAGGGCCGCGACCTGGCGGCCAAGTCCGGCTACGCGCTCGCGGCCGTGCTGCTCTCCGAAAACGGGGAGGCGCTCGCGCCCGAGCTTTTCGCGCACGGCGCCTCGAAAGTCTACGCGCTGGACGACCCGCGCTTCGCGTATTTCCAGAACGACTGGTGGACTGACGCGTTCGTTTCGCTCGTGCGCGACAAGGCGCCGGAGATCGTCCTCGTCGGCGCCACGACGAACGGCCGCTCGCTCGCGCCGACCGCCGCGGCGATCCTGCACTGCGGCCTCACGGCCGACTGCACGCAGCTGGACTTCGACACGGAGAAGAAGCTCCTGCTGCAGACGCGCCCCGCGTTCGGCGGCAACATCATGGCCACGATCACGTGCGCCGACACGCGCCCGCAGATGGCGACGGTGCGCCCGAACGTCTTCAAGAAGGAGCGGCTCGACGGCGCGCCCGCCGGGGAGCTCGTGCGCGTGCCCGCCGGCCTCGACGGCGCCGCGTGCCGCATGAAGCGCGTCGCGTTCGTCCCGGACGCGGGCGAGGACGTGAACCTCGCCGGCGCGCAAGCGGTCGTCTCCGGCGGCCGAGGCGTCGGCTCGGCGGAGAACTTCGCCCTCGTGCGCGACCTGGCCGCGCAACTCGGCGCGGCGGTCGGCGCCTCGCGCGCCGCGACGGACGCCGGCTGGGTTTCGCCGCTGCGCCAGATCGGCCAGACCGGGCGCACCGTGTGCCCGAAGCTCTACGTCGCGGTCGGCATCTCCGGCGCGATCCAGCACCTGGCCGGCATGCAGAGCTCGGAGACGATCGTGGCGATCAACAAGGATCCGGACGCCCCGATTTTCGACGTGGCCGACTTCGGGCTCGTGGGCGACCTCAACGAAATCGTCCCCGAGCTCTCGCGCCAGCTCGCCGCCCGCCGCGCCTAGCGCGGGGCGGCGCGGATGCGCCGGTCGATGCAGCGCGGCACCGAGTCCGCGCGGTGCGTCACGTAGAGCAGCGTGGCGGCGGGGTTTTCCGCGCACAGGCGGTCGACGAACGAGACGAACCGCCTGCGGTTCGCCGCGTCGAGGTTCTGGCATGGTTCGTCGAGGACGAGCAGCGGCGGGTTCTTCACGACGGCGCGCGCGAGCAGCGCGAGCCGCCCCTCCCCGGCCGAGAGAGAGCCGAAGGGAACGTCGGCAGCGTCCGCGAGCCCGAAGCGCGCGAGGGCCGCGAGCGCCGCGCGGCGGCGCGCCGCCCCCGGCGCGCCGTGGCAGAGCGGCGTGTCCGTGAAACCGGACAGCACGGTTTCGAGCGCCGTGGCGCACGGATCCATGCAGGCGTGCAGCTCCGGCGAGACCCAGCCGATGCGGCGCTTCACGTCCCAGATCGAATCGCCCGTCCCGCGGCGGCGGCCGAAGATGCGCACGTCGTTGGCGTAGGCCTGCGGGTGGTCGCCGATCACGAGCGCGAGCAGCGTCGTCTTGCCCGAACCGTTCGGCCCGGAGAGAAGCCAGCGCTCGCCGCGGCGGACCGTCCAGTCGAGGTTTTCGAACACGACGCGGTCCCCGTAGGACACCGTCGCGCCGCGCATCCGGATGATCGCCGGGCCGGTCCCCGGCGTACCGGAAATCCGCCAGACGGTCGGACGGTCGGATGGTCGGACGGTCGGATGGTCTTTCGGTCGGACGGTCGGACGGTCGGACGGTCGGGCGGTCGGACGGTCGGACGATCGGACCGGTCCCTGTCGGACTACGTTGCCGCCGGCATCCAGTTCGAGCACGTGCGAAACGCCGCGCGGCAGGTCTTCGGGGCGCGCGGTCGCCACGAGGAGCGCGGGCGAAGGGCGGACCGCGAGCGCGTCGAGCGTTTCCGCGAGAATGGCGCGGCTTTCCGCGTCCAGTCCCGTGAACGGGGCGTCCAGCGCGAGGAAGCGCGGCGAAGCGAGCAAGGCGCGCGCAAGGAGGGCCCGGCGCATTTCGCCGTTGGAGAGCGCGACCAGATGGCGGTCGAGGAGCGCGCCCAGGCGCATGCGGGCGACGACCGCCGCGCGGCGGCGCGCGAACGCGGCCGCCGACGCCGCGGAGCGCTCCACGCGCTCGAAGGGAGCGACCTCCTCCACGGCGTCCTGCGAGAGCCACGCGCCGAGCGCGGGGGTCGCTTCCTCCTCCGAGGCGTTCCAGCGCATCTGCACGTAGGCGTCCATCGAGCGGAGCAGGCGCGACTGCCGCGCAAGGGAGACCACGCCGAAGGCGCGGCCCGGATCGGCGCGCAGACCGGGAAACGAAAGCGAAACCTCCGGGGCGAACAGGTCGCCCGAGAGCAGGCGCACGAGGACGGACTTGCCGGAGCCGTTCGGGCCGACCACGCCCCACCGCTCGCCGCGGCGCCACGTCCAGTCGAGGCCGGGGAAAAGGCGTTTGCCGCCGAGCGCGAGGCCGACGGCGGGAACGCGCAGGCGGAGCAGCGCGGGCGGTTCGGGCCGGGAAACTTTTTCGGGCATGGCAACGTGGCCGGCGCGTTCCGGCCGGCGGCCGCGCATCCTACCCGAGACGCCGCGCCGGCGTCAAGCGCCCTCGCGCGCGAAACCGCTTGTCCGGCGGCGCGGGGCGTGGTAGAATGCGCGGCCTTCCAACCCAAACAGCGAGGAACGAACATGGCCAAAATCCGCGTCACGATCTGGAACGAGAACCTCCACGAGACCTGGGAGGGTCCCGCAAGCGACGTCATCCGCCGCCACTACCCCAAGGGCATCCACAACGCGTTGGCCGAAGGGCTCGCCGCGGACGACCTCGAGATCGCGCCCGTCTCCCTCGACATGCCCGAGCAGGGCCTGCCGCAGGACCTGCTGGAGAAGACCGACGTTCTGTTCTGGTGGGGCCACTGCGGCCACGACAAGGTCGAGGACTCGCTCGTGGACCGCATCCAGAAGCGCGTGCTGGAGGGCATGGGGCTCGTGGTGCTGCACTCCGGCCACTACTCCAAGATCTTCCGCCGCATGCTCGGCACGCACTGCTCGCTGCGCTGGCGCGAGGTGGGCGAAAAGGAGCGCGTCTGGGTCGTCGACAGGGACCACCCGATCGCGGCCGGCGTCCCGGACTCGTTCGTCGTCCCGCACACGGAGATGTATGGCGAGCCCTTCGGCATCCCGCCCGAGGCGCACGTCGTCTTCATGAGCTGGTACGAGGGCGGCAACGTCTTCCGCAGCGGCGTCACCTTCCGGCGCGGACAGGGGAAGATTTTCTACTTCTCGCCCGGCCACGAGACGTTCCCGATCTACCGCCAGGCCGAAGTCCTCAAGGTCCTCGGCAACGCCGCGCGCTGGGCCGCGCAGTCGCTCCCGAACGCGAAGACGACCTGCTGGGACCAGGACCCCGCCACGGAGAAGGTCTACTCGGAAAACCCGATGGACGCCGTCGACACCTCCTCGCTCCACGAGAAAGCCTAGCGATGTCCCGCCGCCGCAAGAAGAACCAGGAACGCCGCCGGGCGGACGACCTGCTGGCCGCCTGGCAGCTCGAGCGCCTCGAGCAGGACCGCGCGCTGCCGCTGCCCGCGCGCGGTCCCTCGGAGGTGACGCTACTCGCGCACTTCGTCCCGCCGCGCGACCGGCTCGACGAGCGCTTCCCGCGCATGGAGTGCGCCATCCGCGAGACGTGGCGCCACTGCGGGCTGCTGCGCACCGTGATCGTCGTCGACCACGAGAGCGCCCCCGTCCGCGCGTTCGCGGACTCGGTCCCGCACGGTCTGGTGCAGGTGCAGGCCGAGCCCTCGCTCTCCCCGAACCGCCCCGAGTCGGTCGCCGCCGACATCGCCGCCAATCTCCCGAAGCGCGTGTCGACCAACCTCGCGCTCACCGTCCGCGAGGACGCCTTCCCGGTCCGCCCGGGCCTGGGCAGTTTCGTGGACGGCTGGGACTTCGTGGGCGCGCCGAAAGCGCGCGGCGGCCTCTGGTCGCGCCTCGTGGCCCGGCTTTTCAACTCCCACGCGATGGACGGCGGTCTCACGCTGCGCTCGCGCAAGCTGGCGCTCCTGGCGGCGGACGAATGGGCCGCGCGCTTCGCCGGCAAGCCCTGGCGCGCCGCGTTCGCGGACGGCGCGCTGCCCACGCGCACGCTGCCGCGCGCCTCGTTCGCCTACCGCCGCGCGGTGCGGTTCCCGCCCCCCGGGGAGGCCGCGCTCTTCTGCTACGACGCGACGGGCCCGGCGCCCGGCCGCGTGCCGCCCTTCGGTTTCCGCGGCGCCGCCGCGTTCAAGATCCTTCTCGACAAGGGCCTCGTGTAGGCCGCGCGTCCCGATTCCAACAACCCGGTCCATCCAAACCACCGACATGAAAACCAAGAAAGTCCGCAAAGTCGCCATCCTCACCGCCGGCGGCCTCGCCCCGTGCCTCTCCACCGCCATCGCCGCCCTCGTCGAGGAATACACGAAGGTCGACCCGAAGATCCAGATCATCTGCTACGTCTCCGGCTACAAGGGCCTGCTCGAGGGCAAGTCCGTCAAGGTCACGCCCGCCGTCCGCAAGAACGTCGCCACGCTCTACACGTTCGGCGGCTCGCCGATCGGCAACTCCCGCGTGAAGCTCACGAACGTCAAGGACTGCGTGAAGCGCGGCC
>JAFTHC010000231.1 GCA_017457625.1 Kiritimatiellia bacterium | reverse complement strand
TGGCCTGGAGTTCCCGGAGACTCAGGTCTTCGATCCCTGCGTCATCCGTTACCGCCGCCTCGAGCGCGAGGGCCGCACGAACGAGCTCGCCGCCGTCGAGGCCGACCTCGAGGCGATCGTGACCGCGACGCCCGTCGCCCCGGACACGTGGCGCGACTGGGCGCACGGGGAGGGCGTGCTGCTGGAGCTCGGCTGCACGAACGCCGCGGACCGCGTCGGCCTCGTCTTCGCGCAGCGCTGGAGCGACGCGCTGCCGGTCGAAGCTTGGGGCGCCGTGCACGTGCCGGCCGACCTCGCGCGGCTCGACCCCGCGCTCCGGCAGTCCGTCTTCCGCCGGCTCCTGCACGACGAAAGGGTGCTCAGCCTGGACTTCGAGGAGACGGCGGACGGAGCCGCGGACCGCGCCCTCCGCGCCGAGGCGCAGGCCGTCGCCCTCGCCGACGCGACGAACGCGACCG
This sequence comes from Kiritimatiellia bacterium, assembly GCA_017457625.1. Taxonomy (GTDB): domain Bacteria; phylum Verrucomicrobiota; class Kiritimatiellia; order RFP12; family UBA3636; genus UBA3636. Next base: position 4,479 of record JAFTHC010000231.1, on the reverse strand, counting down.
AGGCCGTCTGGAGCCTCGACGACGGCACCGAAGCGGACGACGCCTTCTTCGACGCGCTCGCCGCGGCGCGCAGCGCCTTCGCGCGGTTCGACGCGGTCGCGCGCGAGATCGCCGGCGCGGGCCGCAACGCATGGCCCGACAGGGGCGGAAAGACGCCGGACGGCGTCTTCCACGCGGCCTTCGCGGACGGCGCCGTCCGGTACCGCGCCCTGCGCGCCCTCGCGGACGGCCGCCGCGACCGCTTCGACGCGCTGCTCGCGCGCTTCGGCGAGGAGGACGCCCGCCGCGAAATCCGCCGCCTCCTGTTCTTCCGTCCGCTCCCCGATTTCGCGAAGAAGCCCTCCGCCGCGTGGGAGCCGCTCTTCGCGGACCACTGGCGCGAGGCGATGGCCGCAAAGGCCGGCATGTGGGAGACGGAGGAATGGTTCTCGCGCTGCCGCTTCTTCTGCGGCGACGGATTCCTTCTCCGCCTGCTCGGCGAAATGGAGGCCGCGCCGGACGGGACGCCGGACTGGCGCCTGCACTGCGCCGTGGAGCGTTGGACGCTGGCCGACTCCCGCGGGGAGGAGGTCGACGACGAAGCCGCCGCGCGCCGCTTCGTCGAGCTCGCGCTCGCGGGCGGCGCGGACGGCCCGCTCGCGCACGGCTGGGGCTGGGAGGCGCTTGAATTCTGCCAGCGCCGCTGCCGCACCCTCGCGAAAGCGGGCCGGACGAACGACCTTGCCGCCGCCCGCGCCGACCTGGAGCGCGTCGCCCGCGCGGTACCGGACCGTTTTCGCCCCAAGGCGGTCCGGGCCCTCCGCGAAGCCGGCCTTTCCGCCGCCGCCGAAGAGCTCGACCGCGAAGATCCCTGACGCGTCAGCCGACCACTTCCGCGAGCGGGATCTGCCCGAGCCGGAACGCGACCGCCTCGGCCTGTTCGCGCGGCAGCCCGGAGACGACCCGCACGAGCACCGACGTGTCGAGGCCGACGTTCATCGCGCGCCCTCCCCGCACCGGGGAGGGACGAGCGGCCATTGGGCTCATAAATATCTAATACACTTGCACGATTTTTCGATTCGTGCTAGTCTTGATGCGTCTTTTGGAGACAACCGCCATGAAATCGAGAAACGTCCCTTCGGCGAAGACGCTGGAAGCTCTGGCGCGGCTGGGCGAGAACATCCGGCTGGCGCGCATCCGGCGCCGCGTCACGTCCGCGCTGCTGGCGGAGCGCGCCGGCGTGAGCCACGCGACGATGACCGCGATCGAGCGCGGCTCGCCCTCCGTCGGCATCGGCCACTACGCCTCGGCGCTCTTCTCGCTCGGACTGCTCGCCGACCTGGAGCGCGTCGCGGCGGACGACGAGCTCGGCCGCCGCCTCCAGGACCTCGGCCTCCCGAAACGCGTCAATCTACCCAAGCGCCGGAAGGGGGCCGACCATGCCTGAACTGCTCGTCTATTCGGACTGGCACGGCGCCCGCGGGCCGCGGCTCCTCGGGACGCTCGTCGGGGAAACCGTCCGCGGCCGCGAGTCGTTCGCCTTCTCCTTCGACGAGGCGCGACTTCGCGACCGCGGCGACTTGGCGGTCCTCGACCCGGAGCTTTCCCTCTGGTCCGGTCGGCAGTATCCGGCGCGCGGGAACTTCGGGCTCTTTCTGGATTCGTGCCCGGACCGCTGGGGCCGCCGGCTGATCCGCCGCCGCGAGGCCCTCCGCGCCGCCCGTTCCGGCGAGCCGCCCCGCCGGCTCCGCGAGTCCGACTTCCTGCTGGGCGTCTACGACCGCACCCGCATCGGAGCCCTGCGCTTCAAGGCCGTGCCGGACGGCCCCTTCCTCGACGACGACACGCGCCTCCCGACGCCGCCGTGGACGACGCTGCGCCGCCTCGAGGCCGCCGCACGGCGCCTCTCCGCCGACGACGGATTGGCTTCCGACGCCGAGGAGGAGCGCTGGCTCTCGCTCCTTCTCGCCCCCGGGTCCTCGCTGGGCGGCGCGCGGCCCAAGGCCAACGTCCTCGCGCCGGACGGTTCGCTCTGGATCGCCAAGTTCCCCGCCAAGTCCGACGGCGCCGACGTCGGCGCATGGGAGGGCGTCGCCGCCGACCTCGCGCGCGCCGCGGGCCTGCGTCTGCCCGAGACGAAGACCGCCCGGTTCTCCCGTGCGGGAACCACCTTCCTCACGAAGCGCTTCGACCGCGACGCGGCGGGCGGGCGCGTCCACTTCGCCTCCGCGATGACGATGCTCGGCGCGGCGGACGGCGAAAGCGGCGAACGGAGCTACCTCGAACTCGCGGACTTTCTGGCGCGAAACGGCGCCGCCCCGCGCGAGGACCTCGCCGAACTCTGGCGCCGGATCGTCTTCTCGATCGCCGTCGGAAACACCGACGACCACCTGCGCAACCACGGATTCCTCCTTGAAGACCGCGGCTGGCGGCTTTCCCCGGCCTACGACCTGAACCCCAACCCCGAAACGGCGGGAGCCCTCTCCCTCTGCATCGACAACGACGACGCCACCGCCGACTTTTCCCTCGCCCTGCGCGTCGCGCCGCACTTCCGCCTCGCGCCCGCCGAGGCCGACGCCATCCTCGCCCGCGTCCGCGAGGCCGTCGCTCCGTGGCGCTCCGTCGCCGCCGCCCGCGGCATTCCCGCCCGGCAGATCGACACCTTCCGCGCCGCCTTCTCGCCATGAACCGCAATCCTGTCCTCCTCGGCCGCCGCCCGCGCTTCGGCGGCCCGCCAGTCCCCCTCCCGCACGCGGAGAATTCTCTTTGACCGCCTCGGAATCGACATTGTGCGGTAGCGCCACAGGACCGGGATCGGTATCATTTTCCGATATCGATATCGTTTCCCTTGGAAATGAGGTGGAATCTGCCCGCTCTGGCGAGCATTTGCACATTCTGATTGACAAAGTAGGCAGATTTTGAGAGGGTGTAGGCAGAAAGGACGCCACATGAGAACGTTCCGCTATGACGAAACCCTGACCCGGCTTCTCACGCCGGAAATCGCATCCCTGCTTTCGGCCATCCACGAATACAAGGGAAAGCAGGACTTCTATCTCGGCGCCAAGCCGGACACGCTCGACGCGCTTCTGGAAATCGCGAAGATCCAGAGCACCGACGCCTCGAACCGGATCGAGGGCATCTACACCACCGACAAGCGCCTGCGCGAGCTCGTCGCGCAGAAGACGACGCCCCGCAACCGGAACGAACGCGAGATCCTCGGCTACCGCGACGTTCTCGCGACAATCCACGAGGCGCACGATGCGATTCCCGTCACGCCGTCCGTGATCCGTCAGCTGCACCGCGACCTCTATGCCCACCTCCCCGCCGGCATCGGCGGCGAATGGAAGGCGGGCGACAACGTCATCGCCCAGACCGACGCCTCGGGGCGCCGGTCCGTCCGGTTCGCGCCCGTCCCCGCGTGGGAGACGCCGATGGCGATGGACGTGCTCTGCGACTCGCTCCGGACGGCGCTGGAAAGCCGCCGCCACGACCCGCTCCTCGCGGCCGCTCTCTTCGTCCTGGACTTCCTCTGCATCCACCCGTTTTCCGACGGCAACGGCCGCATGAGCCGCCTGCTCACGCTGCTGCTGCTCTACCGCTCGGGATGCGTGGTGGGCAAATACGTCAGCCTCGAAATGCTCGTGGAGCGGTCCAAGGAGACCTACTACGAGACGCTCGGGCTCTCCTCCGCCGGCTGGCACGAAGAGGCGAACGACCCCGCGCCCTTCGTCGGCTACTTCCTGCAGATCGTCCTGCGCGGCTACCGCGAGTTCGAGTCCCGCATCGACAAGGTCGTCGCCAACCCCGCCACGAAGGCGGCCCGCATCCGCGCCGTCTTCGACGAAACCCTCGGCCGCGTCCGCAAGAAGGACATCCTCCTGCGCTGCCCCGACATCAGCGAGGCGATGGTCGAAAAGACCCTCGCCTCGCTCCTCGCCGCCGGCTTCATCCGCAAGCTCGGCGCCGGGCGCGCCACCTCCTACGCGAAGACCGCCCCGTGAAACCCCGCCGCGGGGCGGCCCCCTCCGTCATGCGCGACCACGCGGACGGCTCCTGCGAGATGTTCGGCGAGGACGGCATCTGCCGCGTCCACGCCGCCAAGCCCGCCCAATGTCGCGAATGCCCCTTCTCCTGGCGCAACCTCGACTCCTTCCGCACCTGCCCCGGCCTCCGCGCCCTCGCGGGCGCGCCAGAGACATGAACCGCATCGCCAGTTCTATTCCATAGAAGAGCCTATCAAATTTCATAGGTTGACCTATGATTTCTTTTCGTGTAGAATCCGGCGCCATGAAAGAGATCTCACGAGATTTTTCAAAGGAACTTGGTCGCCGGCTGGCCGAGCCAGACCCCTTGATCCAGGCCGTGATTGGTCCGCGGCAGGTCGGGAAGACGACGGGCGTGAAGCAGGTCCTCGCCCGGTGCGGAGCTCCATCCCTCTACGCCAGCGCGGACGGGGCGGGCGCGTTCGGGGCGGAGTGGCTCCTCGGCGTCTGGCAGCGC
>JAFTHC010000230.1 GCA_017457625.1 Kiritimatiellia bacterium | reverse complement strand
CGCGGAGCGGATCGCGAGGCGACGCGAGCGAAGGCCGCCTGCACGCGGCCGAGCGAGCGGCACCCGCGAGACGCCCGCGAGGGCGCCCCGAACGCGCCGGCCCGGCATTTTCGGCTGCGCCGCCAATTGCGGTGCATGAGACCGTGAGCACGCCCCGCCCCATGCGCCACCCCCAACCCTGACCGAATACGCGCCGGACGAGCCGCGGGGTTGAATCGCGTGGCACGGTTTGGTAGACTGTCGCGGCGTCAACAGGTTGCATTTTCCACCATGAACTACGACAAAATCACCGTTCCCGCCGGCGAGAAGATCGCCATGACCCCGCAGGGGCTCCGCGTCCCCGACCATCCCATCGTCCCGTTCATCGAGGGCGACGGCACCGGCCCCGACATCACCGCCGCCGCGCGCCCCGTCTGGGACGCCGCGGTGCAGAAGGCCTACGGCGGCGCGCGCGCGATCGCCTGGATGGAGGTCTTCGCGGGCGAGAAGGCCCTCAAGGTCTACGGCGAAGGCCAGTGGCTCCCCGCCGAGACGCTCGAGGCGTTCCGCGAGTTTCTCGTCGGCATCAAGGGCCCGCTCACGACGCCCGTCGGCGGCGGCATCCGCTCGCTCAACGTGGCGCTGCGGCAGGAGCTCGACCTCTACGTCTGCCTGCGCCCCGTGCGCTGGTTCCAGGGCGTCCCCTCGCCCGTGAAGCACCCCGAGAAGACCGACATGGTCATCTTCCGCGAGAACACGGAGGACATCTACGCCGGCATCGAGTGGAAATACGGCACGCCCGAGGCCGCCAAGGTCGTGAAATGGCTCCGCGAGGAGATGGGCGTGAAGAAGATCCGCTTCCCGGAGACCGCCTCGATCGGCATCAAGCCCGTCTCGCTCGAGGGCACCGAGCGCCTCGTCCGCGCCGCGCTGCGCTACGCGGTGGACAACGACCGCCGCAGCGTGACGCTCGTGCACAAGGGCAACATCCAGAAGTTCACCGAGGGCGCGTTCCGCGACTGGGGCTACGCACTGGCCGCGCGCGAGTTCGGCGCCACGCCGATCGACGGCGGCCCGTGGCTGCGGTTCGCCAACCCGAAGACCGGCCGCGAGATCGTCGTGAAGGACTGCATCTGCGACGCCTTCCTGCAGCAGATCCTCACGCGCCCGGCCGAATACGACGTCATCGCGACGCTCAACCTCAACGGCGACTACGTCTCGGACGCGCTCGCCGCGACCGTGGGCGGCATCGGCATCGCGCCCGGCGCGAACGTCAACTACGACACCGGCGCGGCGATCTTCGAGGCGACACACGGCACCGCGCCCAAATACGCGGGCCTGGACAAGGTGAACCCCGGCTCGCTGATCCTCTCCGGCGCGATGATGCTGCGCTTCCTCGGCTGGGGCGAGGCGGCGGACCTGGTGGAGAAGGCGATGGACACGGTCATCTCGCAGAAGGTCGTCACCTACGACTTCGCCCGCCAGATGGAGGGCGCGCGCGAAGTGAAGTGCAGCGAGTTCGGCGCGGCGCTCGCGGCCGCGATCCGCGGCGCCTGAGGTCCTCCGATGTCCAAGCGCGACGACATCCCGACGACGCCGGCGATCCGGGCGCTCCGCGCCGCGAACGCGGCGTTCGAGGCGCATTCCTACAAATACGAGGAACGCGGCGGCACCGGGCAGGCCGCGCGGGAACTGGGCATCGACGAACACCGCATCGTGAAGACGATCGTGCTCAAGAACGGCGCGGGCAAGCCCCTGATCATGCTCATGCACGGCGACCGCGAGATTTCGACGAGGAACCTCGCCCGGGCGCTCGGCGAAAAGTCGGTCGAACTGTGCGAGCGCGCCGAAGCCGAGCGCCACAGCGGCTACCACTGCGGCGGGACGTCGCCCTTCGGCTTCCGCCGGCCCGGCGTGCCCGTCTACGCGCAGTCGTCGGTTTTCGGCCTGGACTGGATCTGCATCAACGGCGGGCAGCGCGGCTTTTTCGTGAAGATCGACCCGGCGCTGCTCAAGACGGTCCTCGGCGCGAAACCCGTGGACGCGGAACAGGCGGCCGCGGCCACCTGACGCGCGGCGCGCGCCGCGGGCCTAGGGCCACATCGGCAGGCCGTCCAGCCCGCCCGCGCCGTGGACCGTCAGGTCCGCGCGCGCCTCGATTTCGCGGGCGTTGCGGACGAGATCCTCCGGCACGAGGTCCCGGTCGCGCGCGACGGACTTCGGGTAGCCGCGGAAGGGAAGCTCGTAGGTGAACGCGTCGGCGTAGCCGATCGCGTCGAGGCCGTCCGCCAGCGCGCGCCAGTCGATTTTCCCTTCGCCGGGGAGCCAGTGGCGCTCGTTGACGAAGTCGTAGTCCGAGACGTGGAGCGTGGCGACGAGCGGACCGAGCCGCGCGAGGAAGTCCGCGTGCGATTCGCCCAGGAGGTGGTTCACGTCGAAGCAGACGCGCAGCCGCGGGTCGCACGCGAGGATCGACGCGAGCTCCGCGGCGCGGTTGCCGAGGCACGAGCGCGGGAGGTTCTCGAGGCAGACGACGATCCCTTCGCGCGCGCCGACCTCCGCGAGCGCGGCCATCGATTCCTTCGAGCGCGCGAGACGTTCGGCGCGCTCGGCGTCCGCCACCGGCTCCAGGCCCGGGTGGACGACCGCGAAGCCCGCGCCCATCCCGGCGGCGACGCCGAGGAGCCGCGCGTGCAGCGCGGCGGTGCGGCGGCGCACGTCCGCGTCGAGCGAAGCCGGATCGATCGTCTCGGGCGTCCAGAACGGCAAGTGGAACGAGCGGATCCGGACGCCGCAGTCGCGCGCGTGCCGAGCGAAATCGGCGGAGGGGAAGTCAGCGTAGGCCTCGCCGCCCAGCGACAGCTCGGCGCATGCGACGCCCGCTCGGGCCAGGGATTCGAGCAGGGCGCCGTCGGGATTCGGAACGCAGCAGGTGGAAACGCCGACCGGTCGCGAGATTTTCATGCCGTTCACGTTATTTTGCGGTTTTACGGTTGGACGGGCGGAACGGGCGCCGGCGGAACGGGCGCCGGCGGGACGAGCGGCGGCAGCGGCCCCTTGAGGCGCTCCGCGAGCGCCGTGCGGCGGCGCACCGTCTCGTTGTTGCGGATCGCGAGCCCGACCGCGCGCGGCGAGCCCACGACGCAGACGAGCTTCTTGCCGCGCGTGATGGCGGTGTAGAGGAGGTTGCGCTGCAGGAGCTTGAAGTGCTGCGTCGAAAGCACGATCACGACCGCCGGATATTCGCTGCCCTGCGACTTGTGGATGCTCGTCGCGAAGGCGTGCACGAGCTCGTCGAGCTCGGCGGCGGAGTAGTTCACGACCGTGCCGTCGAAGTCCACGTCGAGCGACGGACCGTCCGGATCGACGGCGCGCACGAAGCCCACGTCGCCGTTGAAGACGTCCTTGTCGTAGTCGTTGCGCATCTGCATCACGCGGTCGCCCACGCGGTAGGCGCGCCCGGCGCGGACGATCGCCGGGCCGTGCGGGTTGAGCCCCTGCTGGAGCACCGCGTTGAGGTTGTCGGCGCCGAGCATGTTCTTGCGCATCGGCGTGAGGACCTGGATGTCCTGCAGCGGGGAGAGGTTGTAGCGGGCGGGGATGCGGCGCTCGACGAGTTCGAGCGCGAGGCGGAGCGTCTTGTCCGGGTCCTCGCACGGCACGAAGAAGAAGTCCGAAAACTCGCCGCGCGGCGGCGTCTCGAACCCCTTGCCCTCGTTGACGCGGTGCGCGTTGCGGACGATCCACCCGCCGGTCTTCTGGCGGAAGACGACGTCCAGGCGCGTGCACGGGACGACGCCCGATGCGATCAGGTCGCGCAACACGTTGCCGGGACCGACGGACGGCAGCTGGTCGGTGTCGCCCACGAGCACGACGGTGGTCGTGGGGCGCAGCGCGGAAAAGAGCGACGCGGCCAGCTCGACGTCGATCATCGAGGTCTCGTCCACGACGAGGACGTCCGCGGGGAGCGGATTGTCGGCCGTGTAGGTGAAGCGCGCCTCGGCGGGGTTCCACTTGAGCAGGCGGTGGATCGTCTGCGCCTCGCGCCCGGTCGACTCGGCCATGCGGCGCGCGGCGCGGCCGGTCGGGGCCACGAGCCGCACGTCGAGCTCCTTGGCGCACCAGATTTCGGCGAGCGCGCGGATGATCGTCGTCTTGCCCACGCCGGGGCCGCCGGTCACGATCGAGAACTTGCTCTCCAGCGCCATGCGCACCGCGCGGTCCTGCGCGGGCGAGAGCGCGAAGGAAAGCTTCTTCGAGACCCAGCCGACGGCGGCGTCCGCGGCGATCGGCCGGAACGACGCGCGCGTGTCCAGGAGCGCCAGCACGCGGTCCGCCACGATGCGCTCGGCGCGGTGGAGGCGGTGCAGGTAGACGCGCCCGCCGTCGTCCGAGAAGCGGTTTTCCGCGATGCAGTCCGCGAGCGCGGTCTCCAGGGTTTCCATCGGGATCGAGAGCAGGTTCTCGGCCTCGAGCAGCAGGTCGGGCTTTTCGCAGAAGCAGTGGCCTTCGTCCGCGAGCGCCTGCAGCACGTGCGCCAGGCCCGCGCGGGCGCGTTGCGGCGAATCCTTCGGGACGCCCACCTTGCGCGCGATGTCGTCCGCCTTGAGGAACCCGATGCCGAACACGTCGTCGCAGAGCCGGTAGGGGTTCTCCTTCACGACCGCGACCGTGTTGGCGCCGTATTGGCGGTAGATTTTCGCGGACGCGCCGGACGTGATGCCGGAGCCCTGCAGGAAGATCATCGCGTCGCGCGCGCCGTGCTCTCGGTCCCAGCCGGTCTTGATCGCGCGGCGCTTCGCCTCGCCGAGGCCCTTGATTTCCTTGAGGCGGCCCGAATCCTTCTCGAGCACCCGGATCGTGTCCTCGCCGAACTGGTCCACGATCTTGTCGGCCAGCTTCGGACCGACGCCCTTGATGATGCCGCTCGCCAGATACCGGCGCAGCCCTTCGGCCGAGGTCGGCACGACGCATTCCAACGTGTCGGCCTGGAACTGCAGCCCGTGGGAGGGGTGGCGCACCCAGCGGCCCGTCGCCTTCACCTCCTCGCCCTGCCAGATGTTGGTGCAGGAGCCCACGACCGTCGCCGTATCCGCCCCGCCGGGCGTCCCGCCGCGGACCGCGACGCTGGCGACCGTCCAGCCGGACTGCTCGTTGTGGTAGACGAGCGAAGAAACCGATCCGAAGATCGTCTCGGCCGGGCCGGCGGGCGTTGCGCGTGGCGGGGTGCGTGGCAGGGCGCGCATCCTACCACCGTCCCCCGCCCGCGGCAAGCGCGGCGGGTAATCGGTCAGGAATCGGGGGTCTGCGCCGTCGTCGCATGCGGCGTCGTCGCATGAGAAGCTGTTCCCGATCGCGGGGCCGCTCGCAGACCGCGCGGAGCGGGCGGATTCGCGGGCGTCGCTCGCTCGGCGGGGTGAAT
>JAFTHC010000229.1 GCA_017457625.1 Kiritimatiellia bacterium | reverse complement strand
CCGGCCTGGCCGGTCATGCCGCCGCCCTTGGCGGTGGCGACGACGTCGTATTTGCCTTCGGCCCCGGCGATCTTGAGCGGCTGGAGCGTGTGGATGCGGACGGCTTCGTCGGTCACGTAGTCCTCGAAGGCGCGCTTGTTGATCGTGCACTTGCCTTCGCCGGCGACGAGCTGGACGCGGGCGACGGCGGTCTTGCGGCGGCCGGTGGCCTCTGCGATGATGTCTGCCATGGTAGGTTCTTTCCTGTTTCGAAACTAGAGCGCGGCGGGCTTCTGCGCGGCGTGCGGGTGCGAGGCGCCGGGGTAGACGAGGAGGCGGCGCATCATCTGGCGCGCGAGCTTGTTGCCGGGGAGCATGCCCTTGACGGCTTCCACGACCATGCGCTCGGGGTGCGTGGCGCGGACCACGGCGGCCGGGAGGATCTTGTGGCCCCCGCGCCAGCCGGAGTAGCGCTCGTAGGTCTTCTGCTCGTCCTTGCGGCCGGAGAGCTTCACCTTGGCGGCGTTGACGACGACGACGAAGGCGCCGGTGTCGACCCACGGCGTGTAGGTGGGCAGGTCCTTGCCGCGGAGCGCGTTGGAAATCTTGACGGCGATGCGGCCGAGCGGCTGGTCGGCCGCGTCGACGAGGAGCCAGCGGCGTCCGGTGCCGGGATCTTTCGGGAAGAAAGTCTTCATAGTGCGTTCGGTTCTGTGTTCGTTGCGTGAAACGCGGGGGGATTATGGAGAAATCCCGCGCGAAAGTCAACGGCTATTTTCGCGCGCGGGGAAACGGGGAAAAAGGGGGCTACTTGATCGTCTCGGCGCCGAGCGCCGTGGACTGCCGCACGAGCGTCGTCTTGTCGTAGCAGGCGAAGGCGCCGTCGACGAGGTCCTTGCGCGGCTTCGGCGTGAAGAGCGAGACGGCGGGGACGATGACCAGACCCGCGAGCATGGCGAGGGCGCCGGCGTGGATCGGGTTCATCGCCGTGCCGGGCCAGAGCTCCGGCTTCCAGCCGAAGGCGTTCGCCGTCGTGAGGCACGTCGCGAAGACGAAGCACGCCCAGCACGACGCGGTCGTGACGCGTTTCGAATACAGCGCGTAGAGGAACGGCGCCAGGAACGAGCCGGCCATCGCGCCCCACGAGACGCCCATCATCTGCGCGATGAACGCGACCGGGCTCGTGCTGTTGTATTGCACGAGCGCGAGCGCCGCGCTGATCGCGATGAAGACAACCAGGAGCACGCGGATGCACAGCACCTGCGCCTTCGGCTTCATGTCCTTCACGACCGTGCCGCGGACGAAGTCGATCGTGAGCGTGGAGCTGGAGGTGATGACGAGCGAGGAGAGCGTGGACATCGACGCCGAGAGCACGAGCACCACCACGAGCGCCATCAGCAGGCCGTCCACGGGGACCGCCGCGCGGAGCATCTCCGGGACGACCGAGTCGAAGCCCTGCGCGGGGTTGCCGTTCGGCGCGAGGCCGATTTCCGCGGAGAAGAGCCGCCCGAAGCCGCCGAGGAAGTAGCACCCGCCCGCGACGACGAAGGCGAAGAGCGTCGAGATGAGCGTTCCCTTCTTGATCGAGCCCTCGTTCTTGATCGCGTAGAACTTCTGCACCATCTGCGGCAGGCCCCACGTGCCCAGCGACGTGAGGACCACGACGAAGAAGAGGTTCAGCGGATCCGGGCCGAGGAACGACGTGAACACGCCCGGCGAGGGCCCCGCGCCCGGGACGATCTCCGGCCCCGGCACGCGCGCCAGGCCGTCCATCGCCGCCAGCAGCCCGCCCTTGCTCGCGAGCACCGCGGCGATGATCGCGACGATGCCGAAGAGCATCACCATGCCCTGGATGAAGTCGTTGATCGCCGTGGCGAGGTAGCCGCCCGCGATCACGTAGACCGCGGTGAGGACCGCCATCACGACGATGCAGGCCGAATACGAGAAGCCCGGGAACGCCATCGAGAAGAGGCGCGAAAGGCCGTTGTAGAGCGAGGCCGTGTAGGGGATGAGGAAGACGAAGATGATCGCCGAGGCGGCGAGCTTGAGCGAGGGGCTGCCGAAGCGCTTGGCGAAGAAGTCCGGCATCGTGGCGGAGTCGAGGTGCTGCGTCATGATGCGCGTGCGGCGGCCGAGCACCGCCCACGCCAGGAGCGAGCCCACGAGCGCGTTGCCGATGCCGGCCCACGTGGCGCTGATGCCGTAGCGCCAGCCGAACTGGCCGGCGTAGCCGACGAACACGACGGCGGAGAAGTAGCTCGTGCCGTAGGCGAAGGCGGTGAGCCAGGGGCCGACGGAACGGCCGCCGAGGACGAAGCCGTCCACGCTGGCGGCCTTGCGGCGGCACCAGAAGCCGATGGCGACGAGGAGTGCGAAGTAGGCTACGAGGAGCGCGAGTTTCAGGGGAAGCCTCCGGCGGCGCCACGTGGCGCCGCGGACGGGGCCGGGATTGTAGCCCTTCGGCCCGCCGCGCGCAAGGAAAACCGGTCGCTCGAGGTATTCGGTCAGGAATCGGGGCGGGGCATGGGGCGGG
>JAFTHC010000228.1 GCA_017457625.1 Kiritimatiellia bacterium | reverse complement strand
CGCGCCGCATCCCGCCTCGCATCCCCCGGCCGTCGCTTCGCCGCTCGCCCGCGGGCCGCGCCGCGCCTCCCTCCGCCCCGTGTGGGCGGCCGCGCAAGTGCGCCGCCCCGGCGTGCGCATGCCGGCGTGCTCCGTGCGCTGCCGTCCGCCGCCGCCCGCACGGGACGCGCGAGGAGGCGCAGCGGGCGCAGGCGAAGGGGGAGCACGGAGTTGCCGCAGCGATGCGGGATGCGGCGCGGAGGCGGTGTGGGCCGGCGTGAGGCGCCGACGAAAGGAGGCGCCGGGCCGGCCCGCAACGGCCCGCGTCCGCGCCCGCAGCGCAAGGCGGCTGCGCGCGCACGCCCTGAAGCCCAGCCCGCGCAGCCGACGAGCGCGGCCCGCCCCATGCGACCGCCCCCAACCCTGACCGAATACCGCGCGTGCCGCGGATTCGCTTGCGGGGCGGGGGAGCGGTGTGGTAGTCTTCGGGGCATGGCAGTCCGGACCGATTCGAGGCTCGTGGAGCCGGGCGACACGTTCGTCGCCGTGAAGGGCGCCGCCGCGGACGGCGCGCGCTTCGCCGCCGCCGCGCTCGCCGCCGGCGCCGCGCGCGTCGTTTCCGAAGAGCCGCCCCCGCCGGACCTGCCGGCCGGCGCCGCGTGGGAGCGCGTCCCCGATTCGCGCGCCGCCGCCGCCGCCCTCGCGTGCGAAGACGCCGGTCATCCCTCCCGCTCGCTCGACGTGTTCGCCGTGACGGGCACCAACGGCAAGACGACGGTCGCGAACCTCGTCCGCCGCGCGCTGGAGGACTGCGGCGTGCCGTGCGGGCTCGTTTCGACGATCGAGACGGACGTGCACCCGCTCGCCGCCGCCGCGCCGGTCCCGGCGCACAACACCACGCCCGGGCCCGTGGAGCTGCAGGGGCTGTTCCGCGCCGCGCTCGCCGGCGGCTGCCGCGCGGTGTCGATCGAAGCCTCGTCCCACGCGCTCGACCAGAAGCGGCTCGACGGCACGCGCATCGCCTGCGCCGTCTTCACGAACCTCACGCAGGACCACCTCGACTACCACCGCACGATGGCGGCCTACGAGGCGGCCAAGCGCCGCCTCTTCTTCGACCTGGCGCCGCGCGCCGCCGTCGTGAACGGCGACGACGACGCGGGCGCGCGCCTCCACGACGGCCTGCGCGACGTCCTCGGCCCGGCCGCGCCGCAGGTGCTCTGGACCTACGGCTTCACGCTGGGCTGCAACCTGCGCGTGCGCAACCTTTCGCTCGGCCCCGCCGGCACGGCGTTCGACCTGGAGCTGCCGGGCAGGCGGCCCGCGGTCGCGATCCGCACGCCGCTGCTGGGCCGCCACAACGCGCTCAACCTCGCGGCCGCGTTCGGCGCCGCGCTCTCCGCGGGCCTGCCGCCGGCCGGGATCGCCGCCTCGCTCTGCTCGGCGCCGCCCGTGCGCGGCCGCCTCGAGCCCGTGCGCGTGGCGGGGTCTCCGGCACGCTTCTACGTGGACTACGCGCACACGCCGGACGCGCTTCGCAACGTCCTGGGCACGCTGCGGGAGCTGGCCCCGGGGCGCGTCTTCGCCGTCTTCGGCGCGGGCGGCGACCGCGACCGGACCAAGCGCCCGCTCATGGGCGAAACGTGCGCGCGCCTCGCGGACGGGTGCGTCGTCACGTCCGACAACCCGCGATCCGAAGACCCCGCCGCGATCATCCGCGACATCCTCGCCGGCATGCCGGCGGCGGCGCGCGCCCGCGCCGTCGTGGAGCCCGACCGCCGCGCCGCGATCCGCGCGGCGGTGCGTCTCGCGAACCTGCCCGGCGACATCGTGCTCGTGGCCGGCAAGGGCCACGAGGACTACCAGGTTTTCGCGGACCGGACCGTGCATTTCGACGACCGCGAGGAGCTCCTCGCCTGCGGCCGCGCGCCGGCGTGAAAGGGGCGGCGCGGCCGTGAAGCGGGACGGAACCGGCGGTTACGGATTCGGCGCCTTCAAGGGCGTCTTCACGCCGAGCATCCTCACGATCGTCGGCGTGGTGATGTATCTGCGCTTCGGCTGGGTGCTCGGCAACCTCGGGCTCGGCCGCACGCTGCTGCTCGTCGCGCTCTGCAATTCCGTCACGCTGCTCACGGGCCTGTCGCTTTCCGCGCTCGCCACCAACCGCGAGGTGCGCGGCGGCGGCGCCTACTACCTCGTCTCGCGCGCGTTCGGCGCGGAGGCCGGCGCCGCGGTCGGCCTCCCGCTCTTCCTCTCGCAGGCGGTCTCGGTCGCGTTCTACGCGGCCGGTTTCTCGGAAGCGCTGATCGGCGCTGTTCCCGCGCTCGCGGGCCTCGATCCGCGGCTTGTCGGGACGGCGACGCTCGTCGCGCTCGGCCTCCTCTCGGTCTTCTCGGCGAACCTCGCGCTCAAGGCGCAGTTCTTCATCATGGGCGCGATCGCGCTTTCGCTCGTCTCGTTCTTCCTCGGCGGCGCGCCCGCGGACCTGCCGCCCGCCGCCTCGCTGCCGGCGGTCGAGCCGAAGGGGTTCTTCGTCGTGCTCGCCGTGTTCTTCCCGGCGGTGACGGGCATCCTCTCGGGGCTCGGGATGTCCGGCGACCTGCGCGACCCCGGCCGCGCGATCCCGCGCGGGACGCTCGCCGCGGTCGGCACCGGGTTCGCGCTCTACCTGGCCGTGCCCGCGGCGCTGCACCTGTTCGTGGGGGACCACCCGGCGCTCGTCTCCGATCCGATGCTCTTCCGGAAGTGCGCGCGCTGGCCTTCGCTCGTGCTTCTCGGCGTGTGGGCGGCGTGCCTTTCCAGCGCGCTCGGGTCGCTCCTCGCGGCGCCGCGCGTCCTGCAGGCGCTCGCCCGCGACCGGCTCGTGCCGGCGTTTCTCGGGCGCGGGCGCGGCCGCGGGGACGACCCGCTCGCCGCCGCCCTTCTCGCCTTCGCGCTCGCGCTCGCCGGCGTCTGGGCCGGCGGCGTGGACGTCCTGGCGCCCGTCCTCACGATGGTGAACCTCCTCGTCTACGCGCTCCTGAACCTCGCCGCCGCGCTCGAGGAGTCGCTCGGCAGTCCGGTCTGGCGGCCGGCGTTCCGCGTCCCGGCCGCGGTCTCGGCCGCGGGCTTCGCGCTGTGCCTGGCCATGATGTTCCTCGTCGGCCCGGGCGCCGCGCTGGCCGCGCTGCTGCTCGCGCTCGCCATCCACTGGCTCATGGTGCGGCGCCGCCTGCGCGCGCGCTGGGACGACCTGCGCCGCAGCCTCCTGCGCGGCGGCGCGCGCGCCCTGCTGCGCCGGCTCGACCGCCTCCCGGAAGACGTCCGCAACTGGCAGCCCGACCTGCTCGCGCTCGGCGCCGCTTCGTCCCGCCGCGCCTGGCTCGTGGACCTGGCGGGCGCGCTCTCGCGCGACCGCGGCCTGCTCACGCTCGCGTCCGTCGTGCCCGAAGAGGGCTTCAGCGCGGAGCGCGCGGACGAAGCGCGCGCCACGATCCGCGACTGGGCGGAGAAACGCGGCGTGGAGGCGTTCGCGTTCGTGCATCCCGCGCCCGACCCCTGGACCGGCATGCGCGAACTCGTCCGCGTCCGCGGGTTCGGGCCGCTCGCGCCCAACACGGTCCTGCTCGGCGCGCCGGCCGCCGCCGGCGCCGCCGCGGGCGCCGGTTCGGTGGCCGCGCTCGCCGCGCGCCTGCGCCGCAACGTGATCCTCGCCGTCGGCGAAGACCGCGACGGGGCGCCGCCGCCGCCCGGACCGCGAGCGATCGACGTGTGGTGGCGCGGCCGCGGCGGCAACGCGCCGTTCCTGCTCGCGCTCGCGTGCCTGCTGCGCCGCGGCCGCGCGTGGGAAGGCGCCGCGATCCGCCTGCGCCACGTCGCCGAGCCGGGCGAGGACCCCGCGCGCGCCGCGGAAACGCTCCGCGCGTTCCTCGACGGCGCGCGCGTTCCGGCCGACGTCTCAATCCTGCCCGCGCCGCCCGCCGGCGCCGCGGCGGCGGCCGCCATCCGCGCCGCCTCCGCCGGCGCGGACCTGGCGCTCTTCGGACTGCGCCCGCCGGCGGAGGGCGAGAGCGACGAAGCCTACGGCGCCTACCTCCTCTCCTGCCGCCGCGCCGCCGACGGTCTCCCCCTCGCCCTCTTCGCCCTCGCCGCCGAAGGCGTCGACTTCGCCGGCGCCTTCGCGTGAGATCCGCGAGGCGGCGCGTGCGCTTGAGCGAGCGTGGCGGGGTGTGGTAGAATCGCGTCCCGTTCCGGGGGCGTTCCGCCGCCCGGACGCCCGAGAAAAACATGAAGAAAACGATTCCCGCCCTCGCCGCGGCCGCGTGCTGCGCCTTTCTTGCGGTCTCCTGTTCGCGCGACGCCGCGCCCGTCCGGACGATCGGCATTTCGATCCCCGCCGCCGACCACGGTTGGACCGGCGGCGTCGTCTACTGGGCGCAACGCGCCAAGGCCGACCTGGAAAACGGCGAGACGCCCGTGCGCGTGCTCGTCGCGGCCTCGAAGAGTTCCGACGAGCAGGCCTCCGCGGTCGAGAACATGCTCGTGCAGGGCGTCGACGCGCTCGTCATCCTCCCGAACGAACCGGGCCCGCTCACGCCCGTCTGCCGCCGCGTCGCGGCGGCCGGCGTCCCGCTCGTCGTCGTCGACCGCGGCCTCGAGGACCCGTCGCTCGCGACGCTGTCCGTCGTCGGCGACAACCCGGGTTTCGGGCGCGTTTCGGCCGAACGCCTCGTGGCGGCGATCGGCGGCAAGGGCGACGTCGCGCTCATGCACGGCGTCCCGTGCCAGGTCGACACGGACCGCGTCGAGGCGTTCAAGAAGGTCCTCGCGGAGCATCCGGACGTCCGCCTCGTGGACGAAGGCGTCTCCGACTGGTCCACCGAAAAGGGCCTTTCGCTCATGGAGGCGTTTCTGCAGAAGCACCCGAAGCTGGACGCCGTCTGGACCGGCGACGACGACGTGCTGCTCGGCGCGCTGCAGGCCTACCGCGAGTCCGGCCGCACCGACCTCAAGGCGCTGCTCGGCGGCGGCGGCAGCAAGGCCGTCGTGAAGAAGATCCTCGACGGCGACCCGCTCGTGACGCAGACCGTGACCTATCCGCCCAAGATGGTCTGGGTCGCCGCGCAGCACGCCAGGGACCTGCTGGCCGGGAGCGGCCGGCGCGGCACGGTCGTCGTCCCCGCCGAGACGATCGACGCCTCGAACGCCGCCGCGAACTACTTCCCCGACAGCGCCTACTAGGAAGCCGCGCTTCCCGGAAAACGGAAATCCGCCCGCTCCCCGGAGGGACGGGCGGATTTCCTTTCCGGTCCGGCGGGCCCGGCGGGCCGCGCTAGTAGTTGTTGACGATGCCGACCTCGACCGTGTTGAGGCTCTTGAGGACGTTGGAGATCATGTCGTATGCCTGGTCGCGCTTGGAGGTCTGCGACTGCAGCTCGATCATCTTCTGCTGCGAGAAGCTGTTCATCTCGTCCATCTTCGCCTCGAGCTGCGTGATGAAGTCGTCGAACATGATGTCGTCCGAGTCGGGATTGCCCGAGACGCGGACGTATCTGATGTCGTTGGCGATGACGCCCATGCCCACCAATGCGGTTTTGAACGTGACCCCCGGGTATGCGGCATTGTCGCCGGAAACATTGTAGTTGTTCAGGGAACGGGCGGAAGACCCCGCCTCCTTGAGCTCGTCCGGCCATTTCAGCACTTCGGTTTCGATTTCGGTCAACGCTTCCAGTTTGGCGGAAGTCGAATTCATATTCTCCATGAGCTCGACGATCGACGCCTCGAGCGCGGCGGCGCGCTGCAGGCAGATCGCCATCACGAGCTGCCCGATGGAGAGCTGGCGCGGCGTGCCGTCCACGTTGTTCACGCCGTCCACGGTGTAGGTGCGGGCGGTGAGGTATTCCCCGGTGTCGGGGCTTACCATGGAGAGGTCGAACTCGACGGTGGCGATGGGCATGGGAAGCCTATTCTTCGGGCTTGGTCTTAGGGAGGCCGAAACCGCGGTCGCCCTTCTTCCAGACGCCGCGCTTCATCAGCAGGTCCACGCGCTCGTGGCGCTTGAGGACGTTGCGGCGGACTTTGATCTGGCTGGAACCTTTGAGGCTGGTGTGCTGGCTCATGTTGTGTCTCTTTCGGATGGCATGCACTCGGAACGGCGCGGGATGCTAGCAAAACCGCGCCGCCGCGTCAACCGGTTCCGGCAGCCGTTTTCCGCGAATCCGCTTGCTTTTGGCGCGCGCACGGCCTATACTCCCGCCGCATCCCGCGCGGAACGCGCGCGGGCAACGGAGTTTTCCCGCCATGAAAAAGGTCCTCATCCCCACCAAGCTCGATTCGCTCGCGACCAAGATCCTCGCCGACCACGGCGGCTACGAAGTGGTCCAGGAGCCCAAGACCCCGATTCTCGACCTCGCCAAGGCCCACCCCGACGCGCACGCGCTCATCGTCCGCTCCGAGAAGGTCACCGCCGAGGTGATCGACGCGCTGCCGCACCTCAAGGCGGTCGTGCGCGCCGGCGCCGGCTTCGACAACATCGACGGCAAATACGCCCGCTCCAAGGGCATCGACGTCATGAACACCCCCGGCGCCAACTCCAACGCCGTCGCCGAGGAAGTGGTCGCGCTCATTCTCGCCGACCTGCGCCACGTCGTCCGCGCGGACGAAACCACGCGCCGCGGCGAGTGGGAGAAGGCCAAGCTCATGGGCCGCGAGCTCACCGGCAAGACCGTCGGCATCGTCGGCCTCGGGCACATCGGCCGCCTCGTCGCGAAGCGCATCGCCGGCTTCGAGTGCCGCATCCTGGGCTACGACCCGCTCGTCCCGCCCGAGAAGGCCAAGGAGTTCGGCATCGAGCCGGCGGACGTGGAGACCATCTTCCGCGAGTCCGACTTCATCACGCTGCACATCCCGCAGAACGCCGAGACGAAGGGCTTCGTCGGCAAGAAGCTGCTCGCGCTCATGAAGAACGACGCGACGCTCGTCAACTGCGCCCGCGCCGGCATCGTGGACGAGGACGCCATCCGCGAAGCCAAGGGCCTCAAGGCGATCCGCTTCCTCAACGACGTCTACCCGAAGGACGCCGAAGGCCCGAAGTCCGTCGCCGACATCGCGGACCTCATGATGCCGCACCTCGGCGCCTCGACCGTCGAGGCGAACCGCAACGCCGCGATCCGCGCCGCGGAGGAGCTCGTGGACCTGGACGAAAAGGGCGTCTCGCCCTTCGTCGTGAACCGCGACATGCCCGCGGGACTCGACGCCTCCTACTGCGACCTGGCGTTCACGCTCGCGCGCCTCGCCCGCACGATCATCGGCGCCGAGAAGCCGCTCTCCCGCATCGAGGTGAGCTGCTACGGCACGCTCGAGCCCTACGCCAAGTGGCTCTCGCTCTCGCTCCTCAACGGCATCTGGGGCGACATCAACCGCGCCTCCGACTTCAAGGCCGTGATCGCCGACCTCGAGAACCGCGGCGTGGCGTTCAAGGTCCGCGAGGCCGACGCCAGCAAGAAATACGAGAACTCGATGACCGTGGACCTGGCGGCCGGCGCGGCGCAGGTCTCCGTGCGCGGGACCGTCGGCGAGGGCGTGAAGATGATCGCCCGCATCGACGAGTTCAACCACCTCTACTGGACGCCGACCCGCAACGCCGTGTTCTTCGAATACGACGACCGCCCGGGCGTGATCGGCGCCATCGGCGACGCGCTGCACAAGGCGGACGTGAACATCGAGGACATGCGCAACCCGCACAACCCCGCCACGGGGCGTTCGATGGCGCTGCTCTCCACCAACAAGCCCGTCGCGCCGGAGCTCGTCGCCGCGATCGCGAAGACCATCTCCGCCTTCAAGGCATCCGCCCTCTCCTTCTAGCCCCCGCATCGCGCATCGGGCATTGCGCATTGTCCATTGCCCGTCGTGCATCGACCGA
Source organism: Kiritimatiellia bacterium (assembly GCA_017457625.1). Lineage (GTDB taxonomy): Bacteria > Verrucomicrobiota > Kiritimatiellia > RFP12 > UBA3636 > UBA3636. Next base: position 18,784 of record JAFTHC010000228.1, on the reverse strand, counting down.
CCCGAAAGGCCCCGACCGTGTCCCTCTCGAACCCCTCCCTCTCCCTGAACGTCTTCGAGTTCGAGGCGAAACCCTCGGCCGAGGAAGCCCTCGATGCCTTCGCGGGCCAGGCGATCCCGCCGATCGAGACGCTCAACGTCGAGCCGATTTCCGGCTGGGCCACGTCGCGCTTCCTGCTCGACCGGGAAATCACGGACGAAACGTGCCGCGCCGGCAAATACCTGCGCGTCAACTTCGCCAAGGCCGAGCGCAAGATCCCCAAGTCGCTTCTCACGGCCTACTGCCGCATGGAGGAGCTGGCCGTCATGAAGGAGCGCGGCCTGCAGTCGCTCTCCCGCAAGGAAAAGGCCCGCATCAAGGACGAGATGAAGAAGCGCATGCTTCCCAAGATGCCGCCGCAGCTCACCGGCTCGGACGTGTCGCTCGACCTGGCCTCGCGCCGCCTCTACACCGACGCCACCTCAAAGGGCCGCATCGAGAAGCTCGAAATGCTCCTGGCGCAGACGCTGCACACCGCGATGGTCCCGCTCGACCCGGCCGGCGCCGCGGTGCGGCTCTTCGACGTCCAGGCCGAGGACCTCGCGCCCGTCGTCTTCTCCCCGCAGCCCAACGGCGACTTCGTCGTGAACAACGTCGGCTTCGACTTCCTCACGTGGCTGCTCTACTGCATCGAGACGGGGCGCACCTCGTTCGACCTCGGCGGCGGCCTGCGCGACGTGCGCGTCGCGCTCGACGGCCCGGTGGGCCTGCGGCTCGAGGCGCAGGGCGCGCACCGCGTCGCCCTGCGCGACGGCGCGCCGCTCGGCGGCGTCGAATGCCAGGCCGCGCTCATGGCCGGCAAGAAGGTCTCCTCCGTCAAGATGGCGCTGCAGCTCGGCCCGGAGGACGTCTACTCCGCCGTCGTCGAAGGCGGATCCTTCGCGTTCCGCTCGCTCAAGCCGCCGGCGCTCGACGCCAACCGCGACGCGCGCGAGATCTTCGTGGACCGCATGGGGCAGCTGCAGGTCTTCACGGACGCCTTCTACGCGCTCTTCGGCGCGTTCCTGCGCGAGCGCACCGACGGCGCCTCGTGGGACCGCACCCTGCGCTCGATCCGCGCCTGGCTTCCCAAGCGCCGCGCGCAGGCCTAGTCCCCGTTGCGCGGGCGCGCGGGCTCTGGTAGAATCCGCGCCGTGAAGACGACCTTCCGCCGGACCGCGTCCGCCGCCGCGCTGGCCGCGCTCTGCGCGGCGGGCGCGGGCTGCCGCAGCGCGCAGGCGTGGCGCGCTGACGCCGACCGCGCCGCCGCCGGGCGCCTCGCCGCGGCGCGCGAGGCGGAAGGGGTCCGCGAGGAGGCGCTCGAAGTGGAGTCGCCGTCCGATTCGCTGCGCCGGCGGCTGCTCGTCGGCCAGGCGCTGCCCGTCTTCGACCCCGCTTCGCTCGGCATCCGCGACCTGCCGACGAACCGCTACTGGCGCGCCGGGGACCGTCTCCTGCCCGGGCGCGAGGGCGCGGACGCCGCGTTCGCGCCCGCCGGCACGAACGCGCTGGAAATCGGCCTGCAGGACGCCGTCCGGATCGCCGCCGCCAACTCCCCCGACTTCCGCGCGGACAAGGAGCGGCTGTTCGCCACGGCGCTCGCCCTCGACCTGGCGAGCCGAGAGTTCCACTCGACGCTCCTCGGCGCGCTCGAGGCGGCGGCCGAGTCCTCGCCCGGCGCCGACGGCGGCGGACGCGAGGGCTCCCACGGCGAAACCGCGAAGGCCGGCCTGCGCCGCACGTTCGAAAACGGCGTCTCGACCGACGCCTCGCTCGCGCTGAACCTCGCCGGGATGCTCACCGGGGAGCGCAAGACCGCCTGGGGCGCCGTGGCCGACCTGAGCGTCTCGATCCCGCTGTTGCGCGGGTCGGGCTCCCTCGTGCGGCGCGAGTCGCTCACGCAGGCCGAGCGGGACCTCGTCTACGCCGTTCGCGAGTTCGAGCAGCGCAAGCGCGCCTTCGTGGCCGACGTGGCGCGCGCCTACCTTTCGCTCCTGCTCGCGGGCCGCACGCGCCGCAACGAGGAGGAGAACTGGCGCCGCGTCGTCGTCTCCACGCGCCGCTCGCGCCGCATGGCGGACGCGAGCCGCCTCTCCAAGGCCGCGTTCGACCAGGCGCACCAGAGCGAGCTGGCGGCGCGCGCCGGCTGGATCGCCGCGTGCCAGTCCTACGAAAACGCGCTCGATTCGTTCAAGATCCGCATCGGCCTGCCGCCCGACGCCCGCGTCGAGCCGCGCGAACGGGACCTGGAGGAGCTCCAGGCGCTCGTCGCGCGCTTCCTCGCGCCGCCGGACGCGGAGGCGGACGCCGCCGGCGCGGCCGCGCCGGCGGCGCCGGCGCCGGAGACCGGCCGCGCCCTCGAGGTCGCCTTCGGGCGCCGGGGCGACGTGCGCAACGCCCGCGACCGCGTCGAGGACGCGCAGCGCCACCTGCTCGTGGCGGAGGACGCGCTGCGCAGCGAAATCACGCTCGGCGGCGCGGCGCGCGTCGGCGAGCCCGCCACGGCCGCGATGGCGCGCGAGGGGCGCGACCGCGGCGAGTTCAAGATGAAGGACGGCACCGCGACCGGCTCCCTCAAGATCGACCTCGCCTTCGAGCGCACCGAGGAGCGCAACGCCTACCGCAACGCGCTCGTCGCGCTCGAAACCGCCGTCCGCGACTACCAGAAGGCCGAGGACGACCTCAAGGCGACGGTCCGCCAGGACGTGCGCGCCCTCTCGCAGACGCGCGAACAGCTCGCCATCCAGTCGCGCGCGGTGGAACTCGCCGAGAGGCGCGTCCGCAACCAGGACCTGCTGCTGGAGGCCGGCCGCGCGGACATGACCGACCTGCTCGACGCCCAGGCCGCGCTCCTCGCGGCCCGCAACGCGCTCGACCGCGCCGTCACCGACTGGCGCGTGCAGGAGCTCGCGCTGCAGCGCGACCTCGGGACGCTCGACGCGACCGCGGACGGCGTCTGGACCGAAACCGACCTGGCCGCGCTCGGCGTGTCCGCCGGCGCGGCGGAGGACACCGAATGAAGAAACGGATTCTTTTCGCCGCGGCCGCCGCGCTGGCCGCCGCGGGCGGCGCCGCGCTTCTGGCGCGGCGCGGCGGCGCGGACGCCGCCGCGGGCGAGCTCTACGCGCCCGTCCGGCGCGGGCCGCTTTCGATCGAACTGGCCGAGGACGGCGAAATCAAGCCGAGCCAGCAGCTCATCCTCAAGAGCGAACTCGAGGGCCGCCACTCGATCCTCTACATCATCCCCGAGGGTTCGCTCGTGCAGCCGGGCGACCTCCTGGTCGAGCTCGACGTCGCCTCGACGGTCGACGAAAAGGTCAACCAGGAAATCGCCGTGAAGAACGTCGAGTCCGGGCTCGAGATGAAGCGGGAGGACCTCGAAATCGCGAAGAACCAGGCCGCCTCCGACGTGGAACTCGCGGAGCAGGAGCTCGCGTTCGCGCGCGAGGACCTCGTCAAATACGAGGAGGGCGAGTATCCCAACAAACTGGACGAGGCCAAGGGCGCCGTCACGCTCGCGGAGCAGGAGCTGGAGCAGGCCAAGGAGAAATACGAGTGGTCCGAAAAGCTCCACGCCGAGGACTTCCTCTCCGAGAGCGAGCTCAAGGGCGACGAGCTCTCCTGGCGCCACAAGGAACTCGCGCTCGCCACCGCGCGCGGCAACCTCTCGCTCCTGGAGACCTACACGCACAAGCGCGAACTGGCGAAGCTGCGAAGCGACGTGCGGCAGAAGGAGGCGGCGCTCGACCGCGTCCGCCGCAAGGCCGCCTCCGCGATCCTGCAGGAGGAGAGCGCGCTCCGGGCCAAGGAGAGCGAATACAACCGGCAGAAGCAGAAGCTCGACAAGCTCGTCGAGCAGATCGGCAAGGCGAAGATCGTCGCGCCGATGGCCGGCCAGGTCATCTACTCGACCAGCAACCAGCGCCCGTGGGAAAACAACGAGCCGCTCAAGGAAGGCGTCGAGGTGTGGGAGCGCCGGGACCTGATCATCCTGCCGACGGCCGACACGTTCGTCGCCTCGGCCATGGTGCGCGAAAGCGCGCTCAAGAGCCTCGCGACCGGGATGCCGGTGCGCGTGACGTGCGACGCGGCGCCGGGCAAGGTCTTCGCCGGCACGCTCTCCAAGATCGCCCCGATGCCCGACAGCGGGCGCCGCTGGATGAACCCCGACATCAAGGAATACCCGGCGGAAATCGCCGTCGAGGGCGGGGTGGGGGAGCTCAAAAACGGCATGGGCTGCCGCGTCCGCATCGTCGTGGCCGAATACGGCGACGCCCTGTCCGTGCCCGTGCAGTGCGTCGTGCGCGTCGGCGGGCGGCCGTGCGTCTGGGTCAAGACGCCGCGCGGCCCGGAGCGGCGCGAGGTCGAGACCGGGCTCGACGACAACCGCTTCGTCCGGATCGTCTCCGGTCTCTCCGAAGGCGAGGAGGTCCTCCTCGTGCCGCCGCTGGGGAACTCGACGCCGGAGGGGTGAAAAGCATGGCCTTCCCCGCCGTCGAATTCACGGACCTGACGAAGGTCTACGAGATGGGCGCGGAGCGCGTGCACGCGCTCCGCGGCGTGTCGGCGCGCTTCGAGCAGGGGAGTTTCTGGGCGATCATGGGCGCGAGCGGCTCCGGCAAGAGCACTCTGCTTTCGATCCTGGGCTGCCTCGACCGGCCGACGTCCGGCACCTACCGGCTCGGCGGCGAGGACGTCTCGCGCCTCGGCGACGACGCCCTTTCCGACATCCGCCTGCGCCACCTCGGTTTCGTCTTCCAGAGCTTCAACCTCGTGCCGCAGCTCACGGTCGCCGAGAACATCGCGCTGCCGCTCTACTACCAGGGCGTCCCCGAGCGCGAGAGCGCCGCGCGCGCGGCGGAGTTCGCGGCCGTCGTCGGGCTGGAGGGCCGGCTCGGCCACCGCCCGTCGCAGCTCTCCGGCGGCCAGCAGCAGCGCGCGGCCATCGCCCGCGCCCTCGCGACCGACCCCACCGTCATCCTCGCGGACGAGCCGACCGGCAACCTCGACACCGCCACGAGCGTCGAAATCATGAAACTCTTCCGGTCGCTCCACGAAAGGGGCAAGACGATCGTCATGGTCACGCACGAGCCCGACATCGCCGGGTGGGCGGAGCGCCGCCTCGTCCTGCGCGACGGCCTCGTGAAGGAGGCGACATGACGAGGCGCGCGTGGGCCGTCCGCGCGGCGCGGGACGTGCGGCTCGGGGTGAAGAACCTGCTGCTGCACAAGCTGCGGTCGCTCCTGACGACGCTGGGGCTCGTCTTCGGCGTCGGCAGCGTGATCGCGATGCTCGCGATCGGCGAAGGCGCGAGCGCGGAGGCGATCGCCCAGATCCGGCGGCTCGGTTCGCGCAACGTCCTGCTGCGCGCCGTCAAGCCCGCGGCCGACCAGAACGCCAATTCCGGCCACGCGCGCCTTTCGGTCTACGGGCTGCTCTACGAGGACGCGGCGCGCATCGGCGAGACGATCCCGGGCGTGGTGCGGGCGGTGCCGGCCAAGCAGTTCGAGCAGACGGGCCGCCTGCGCGGGCGCGAACTCGAGATGCGCATCGTGGGGACGACGGCTGACTGGTTCGACCTGGTGCGGCGGCCGCTCGTGGCGGGGCGCGTCCTGACGGAAGCGGACGAAGCGGCGCGCGCCCACGTCGCGGTCCTCACCGAATGGGGCGCGCGGCGCCTCCTGGCCACCGAACACGCGCTCGGCGAAACGCTCACGCTCGGGGGCAACGCCTACGAGGTCGTCGGCGTCGTCCGCAGCGAGGAAGGCGACGGCCGGGGCATGCAGGCGCCGGACGCCCGCACGGACGCCTACGTCCCGCTTTCCACGGCGCGCGAACGCCACGGCGACGTCTTCGCCAAGCGCACGCAGGGCGCGAACGTGCGCGAGCAGGTGCAGCTGCACCAGATCCTGGTGGAGACGGCGGACGAAGCGCTCGTGGAGCCGGCGGCGCGCGCGATCGAGCGCGCGCTGGAGACGTTCCACAAGAAGAAGGACTACGAGGTCGCCGTCCCGCTCGCGCTGCTGCGGCAGGCGCAGGCGACGCGGCGGACCTTCTCGATCGTGCTCGGCGCGATCGCCGGCATCAGCCTGCTCGTCGGCGGCATCGGCATCATGAACATCATGCTCGCGACGGTGACGGAGCGCACGCGCGAAATCGGCATCCGGCGCGCGATAGGCGCGCGGCGCTCGCAGATCGTCGCGCAGTTCCTCGTGGAGGCGCTCGTGCTCTCGGCGGCCGGCGGCGCGATCGGGATCGGCGTCGGGCTCGCGATCCCGCGGCTCGTCACGCTCTTTTCCGGGATGCCGACCGTGGTGCGGGCGTGGAGCCTGCTGCTCGCCTTCGGCATCAGCGTCGGGACGGGCGTCGCCTTCGGCCTCTACCCGGCCGTGCGCGCCTCCCGCCTCGACCCGATCGAGGCGCTGCGCCACGAGTAGCGGCGCGCGGGCGCCGCGCTAGTCGAGCGCCGCGTAGAGCGGGTTGCGCAGGCCCCAGGTGAGGTTCGACGTGGTGAACGGCGGCTCGTTCTGGATCGTCACCACGAGCGAGAGCTTCTCGACCGGGTCCACGAAGCTGTTGGTGCCGAGAGCGCCGTCCCAGCCGAACGTGCCGGGGTTGCACGGATTGGACGACGGCGCGCCGGCGACCTTGACGTGGTTGAAGAACGCGTAGTTGTGGCCGGGGAAGTCCTGCCAGTTGAACGTCCGCGCCTGCTCGGGCGTGAGCATGGGCGTCGTCATGAGCCGGAAGCCGGCGGGCGAGAGGAAGCGGTGTCCGCCCCACGTGCCGCCCGCCTGCAGCATCGCCATCAGCTTGCACCAGTCGCCGACCGTCGAGACGAGGCCGGCGCCGCCGCTCTCGAAGCCCGTTTCGGGCACGTAGTCGGCGAGGCCGAGGCGCCGCCCCACGTCGGGCATCGCGCGCGGGCAGCCCGCTTCGCCCGGCACGCAGCGGTAGCACGTCGCCAGGCGCGCGCGTCGCTCCGGCGTGACGGTGAAGCCCGTTTCGTCCATGCCGAGCGGTTCGAAAATCTCTTCGCGCAGCCACTGCCCGTAGCGCTTGCCGGTGGCGACTTCGATCACGGCGGCCGCCACGTCCGCGTTGAAGCCGTAGGCCCAGCGCGTGCCGGGCGCGAACGAAAGCGGGACGCCGCCCATGCGGTTCATGAGTTCCACCGTGCCCGTGAAGACGCCGCGGTCGATCTCGGCCTGCTGTTCCCGGATCAGTTTCGTTCGGCCGCGGTCGCCCGCGTCCCAGTCGCCGACATACGTGACGCCGCTCGTCATGTTCATCAGGTCGAAGAGATGGACCGGCCGCCCGCCGGGACCGATTTCGCGCGTTTTTTCGCCGTCCCACCAGCACTGGTTCCGGAAGCCGGGGAGAAATTCGTAGACGGGCGTCCGCAGCGAAAAGAGCCCGCGGTCGACGCACATCGCGGCGGCGAGGCCGGTCACGCACTTGGTGGACGAAAACATCCGGAAGAGCGTGTCGCGCCCCATCGGGCGGTTCCCGGCCACGTCGGCCAGGCCGACGGCGGCGTGCCAGACTTCGCGGCCGTCCTTCACGACGGCGGCCTGGACGCCGGCGCATTCGCCGCGGTCGACGGCGCGCTTCATCCAGTCGGAAAGGGCGGAGAGACGTTGCGTGTTCATGGCGCGCAAGTCTACCCCCAGCCCGCGCGGCGTGTCAATCGCGCGGCGTCAGAAGCGGCCGCCGGCGCCGCCGCCGCCGAAGCGGCCGCCGCCGCCGCCGCGGAAGCCGCCGGATGGGCGCGGCGGCGGCCGGAACGGGGGCGGGGAGGGGAGGTCTCCGGCGGAGCGGGGCGCAGGGCCGGAGGAGCGGCCCGGCGGCGGGTCGGGCTCGGTGCCGGCCCACAGGAGGAAGCCGGCCAGAAGCGAGAACAGGCCCCACGCGCCGATCGGCGTTTCGCCTTTTTTCTCCGGCGCGGGCCGTTTCGGCGCGGGTTCGCCGAGCGCGGCGGCGCGCACCTGGCGCACGGCCCCGAGCGCCGCGGCGCCCCAGTCGCCGGCTTTCAGGTCGGGCGTGATGGCGCGGATCGCGTCCCCCGCGCGTGCGTCCGGAATCGCGCCTTCCCAGCCGAGCCCGATTTCGAGCCGGACTTCGCGGTCTTCCGTGGCGATCAAAAGCAGCGCGCCGTCGTCCACGCCGGCGCGGCCGAGTCCCCACGCGCGCGCGATGCGGAGCGCGGCGTCCGCGGCCGGGACGCCGGAGAGCGTCGTGAAGACCGCGACGCCCATCTGTCCGCCGCCGGTCGCCGCCTCGAGCGCGGCGATTTCGTTGGTGAGCGCCGCGTGCTCCGCGGGAGAGAAGGCGCCGGCCTTGTCCACGACGAAGCCCGGCTCCAGCGGCGGGACTACGCCCGCGAACGCGCCGGCTTGCGCCGCCGCCGCCGCGCGTGGCGGCGCGCCCGGCGCGGGGCGGCACGCGGGGCGGCACGAGTGCAGGAGCAGCCCCGCGCCGATGACCATGAGCGTCTGCCCGGCGGCGCGGCGCACGGGGTGCGGGTTCGGCGGCTTCTTGGCCTTGTCGGCCGGCGGGGCGTCCGGTTCGGGCATGGCGGGGCGCGCGCGCTAGAACGCGACGGTCGGTGCGATCTGGACGGCGGAGCCGGCGGGCGGCTCGAAGTAGTCCTTCTTCTCGAAGCCGAGCGGTCCGGCGACGAGCGAGGCCGGCAGGCGGCGGATCGAGGCGTTGTAGTCCTTCACCATCGCGTTGTAGTCCTTGCGCGCGACGGCGATGCGGTTCTCGGTGCCGGCGAGCTCGTCCTGGAGCTTGAGGAAGTTCTCGTTGGCCTTCAGTTCGGGATACGCTTCCGCAATCGCGAGCAGGCGGCCGAGCGCGCCGGAGAGCGCGGCGTCCGCTTCGGCCGCTTCGGACGGCGTCTTCGCGCCGGCGAGTTTCGCGCGCGCTTCGGCGACGTTCTCGAAGACCTCCTTTTCGTGCGAGGCGTAGCCTTTCACGGTGGAGACGAGGTTCGGGACGAGGTCGGCGCGGCGCTGGAGCATCGTGTTGATGTCGCTCCACGCGGCGTCGGCCCCTTCGCTCTTTTCGACGAGGCCGTTGTAGAGGTTGCAGCCGCCGAGCGCGAGCGCGGCGAGGACGACGAGGAGGATGGTTCCGTGTTTTTTCATGGTGGTTCTCGGGTTCTCTGGTTCGAAAGTTCGCGGGTTCGGGGGGCGGGTCAGGATTCGAAGGGGAACTTGTAGGGAAGGGCGAAGCGGTCGCGCAGCTCCACGAGTTCCTTCTGGATGGATTCGCCGACGGGCACGCCCTTGTCCTTGCGTTCCTGCCAGGCGAGCCATTCCTTTTCGCCTGCGGTGTAGATGCGCTCGGCGCCGGGCGCCTTCGCCGAAGCGCGCAAGCCGCGGCAGATGCCGCCCGCGGTCTTCTTGAACGTGTCGAGCCCGCCGAAGAACTCGGGGTTGACCACGAAGAAGAAGTGGCCGAGGCGATACATGCGGTCCTTTCCGTCGGGCCCCTTGCCGGAAAGCTCCTTCATGTAGGGGCCGCCCGCGAGCGCGGAGGAGAGGATCTCCACGATCGTCGTGAAGCCGTAGCCCTTGTAGCCGCCGGTCTCCTCGCCGAGGCCGCCGATGGAGAGCAGCGCGCAGTTGCCCTTGCGCATCTCGGAGAGGATCGCGCCGGAGTCGGTCATCGTGCCGCCGTCCTTCGTCACGACGAGCCCCGCGGGCGTGGGCTTGCCGCCGCGTTCGTAGAACTCGATCTTGCCGTTCTGGACGATCGACGTGGCGCAGTCGAAGTTGAACGGGAAATCTTCGTCGGTGGGCATCGTGAAGGTGAGCGGGTTCGTGCCCATCATCGGCTCGACGCCCCACGTGGGCGCGACGGAGGGCCGCGCGTTGGTGCCCGAGATGCCGATCATGCCGGCCTTCTCGGCCATCGTCGTCCAGTAGCCGGCGATGCCGTAGTGCGTGGAGTTGAAGATCGTGCCGCCGGCCATGCCGAGCTTCGCGGCCTTTTCGATCAGCATCGTCATCATGCGGTGGCTCGCGACCATGCCCATGCCGTTGTTGGCGTCCATGACGACGGTCGTGGGCGTCTCCTTGACGACGTCGGTCTTCGTGACCGGCAGCAGCGTGCCCTTCTCGATGCGGTCGAGGTAGATCGGCTTGAAGCGGTTGCAGCCGTGGCTCTCGATGCCGCGGCGGTCGGACTCGAGCAGCACGTCGGCGCAGATGCGGGCGTCCGCTTCGGGGACGCCGTATTCCACGAACACGTCCACCATGAACGCGTTCATGAGGTCCCAGGGGACGAAGGGTCTTGTTTCCATGTGTTCCGTTTCCGTTTCGTTTCGTTGCGTGGCGGGGTGCGGCGGACGGCGGCGTCGCGGCGGCGCCGTCCGGCTTCCTTGTATCAAGAACCGGGGTGCCGTGTCAACGCCGGAAAACGGCGAAAAAAATCGCTTGCATTCGTTTCGGCGTTTTGCTAGACTCCCGCCTCGCTTTCACGCAAACGGGCGAGCTTAGCTCAGTGGTAGAGCGCTACCTTGCCAAGGTAGATGTCGAGGGTCCGAATCCCTTAGCTCGCTCCAGTTTTTTTGCACCGGGAGTATAGCTCAGCTGGTAGAGCAAGTGACTCTTAATCACTGGGTCGTGGGTTCGAATCCCTCTACTCCCACCATTTGGCAAGGACCGGAGGGCCTCCGGCAGATGCGCGGCACGTCTCCCCCTTCGCAAGAACCGTCCCTCTCGAACGAACGGAAATTCGCGGGAGACGCCCGCGCGTTCGAAGCGGCGGCGGCGGTTCTGGACGCGTGCTGCATGCCGGACCGCGCGCATCCGGCGGGGCGGACCAACACGGTCTACTACGACACGCCGGACCTGCGCGCGTGGGCGGAGAAGGAGGACGGCGACGGCCTCAAGCGCAAGGTCCGCGCGCGCTGGTACGGCCGGCCCGGGGAGCTCTCCGGCAACGTGCCGGTCTTCCTCGAGCTCAAATACCGCGTCGGCGCGGCGCGGCGCAAGGAGCGCGCGATGTCGTTCGCGCCGGCCTCGGCCCTGGAGCAGGCGCCGCTGGACGACCGTTTCTGGCTCGACCTGTTCGCGCGCGCGGCCGGGCGCCTCGGCGCGCCGGTCGGCCCCGCGTGGGCGCCCACGTGCATGATTTCCTACGACCGCCTGCGCTGGGACGACCCGCGCGGCGGCAGCCGCGTTTCGCTCGACCGGGACATCCGCGCGCCGCGCTGGAACCCCGCGCGCTTCCCGTGGGGCGCGTCCGTCGAGCTCGGCGAAATCGTCTGCGAATGGAAGAACCGGACCGGCGATCCGCCGGCCTGGGCGGGGGAAATGGTCCGCGCCGGCCTGCTCCTCCGTTCGTTCTCGAAATACGGCGAATGCATGGCCCGCCTCGCCGGCGGGCGCCCCTGACACGACATGGAAGAAACCGCCACGACGGGCGTCGCCGACGCCGTTTCCGCGCTCCAGCGCATCCGCGAACAGATCGACGGCGGGGAGTTCCTCTCCGCGCTCCTGGCCTCGCTCCTGGCGGCGTGGGCCGCGCAGCTGCTCTACCGTTTCTTCTACGAGGGGCGCGGGACCGGCAGCCGCATCCACCGCGCCTTCCCGCTGCTCGCGCTCGCGGTGACGACGCTGTTCGTGGGCGTGCAGGTTTCGCTCCCGCTCTCGCTCGGCCTGCTCGGCTCCCTTTCGATCGTCCGCTTCCGCACGCCCGTGAAGGAGCCCGAGGAGATCGGTTTCGTGATGCTCGTGATCGCCTCCTCGATCTGCGCGGCGACGCTCAACTTCGCCTTCATCGGCTGGCTTTACGCGTTCGCGCTGGCGGCGCTGCTGGCCGCGCGCGGCGCGGCGCTGTGCCGCTGGGTCCGGCGCGACGGGCTGCTCGTCCTCTCGCTGCCGGACGCCGCGGCCGCGGAACGCGGCGCGGAGGTCCGCGCGGTCCTCCGGAAGCGCTTCCGGCGCACGACGCTCGAATCGGAGTCTTCGCGCGGCGGCGTCACGACCTGGCAATACGCGTTCGCGGGGCTGGACGGCGCGGCGGACGACGCGCTCGCCGACCTGCGCGCGGCCGCCCCGCTGGAGTCCGCGAACCTCTTCCTCGACCGCCCCGGCGGCATCCGCTAGGGGGCGCGCGCCGCCTTTTCCCGATGCGAAGGCCGCGACGAAGAGCGCTCCTGCGGGCCGCCGCGCGCGCCGCGGCGGCGGCCGCCGCCGCGGGGCTCGTCCTCGCGGCCGCGTGCCCGACCGCGGCCGTCCGCGCGCTCGACTCGGCGGAGGGTGCGCGCTGGCGGCGGCTTTCGCGCGCCCTCGCCGGGCGGCACGGGCTGCTTTTTCTCGCGCCGCTGGACGACGGTCCCCTGCGCGACCTGGCCGGCGGCCGCCCTGTCGGCGGCGCGGGCGTCGTGGCGGCGCGCGGCGCCTGCGGCGGCGCGCGGCGCTTCCCGGCCGGCGGCGGGGCGCGCTCGATCCGCACCGGCCTGCACTGGAACGAAATCCCGGCGGACGGCGGCGCGCTGATGCTGTGGGCCGACCTGCCGCCCGGCGGGCCGGCCGTGGAGCGCCGGCTGCTCTGGAGCCGCGTGGCGGGCGCGTCCGCGGGTTTGCGGCTGCTGCCGGACCGGACGCTCGAAGCGACGTTCGAAGATGCGGACGGGCGCCACGCCCTCGCGGCGCCGTTCCCGTCCGGCGGCGGTTTCGTCCCCGTCGCGTTCTCGTTCGGCGGCGGCCGCGCCGCGCTGTGGATCGGCGGGCGGGAAGCCGCCGCCGCGCCCGTTTCCGGGGCGTTGCGCCTGCCCCACGAGGAGATCGTGGTCGGGCCGTCGCGCTTCCACCCCGTCATGGGCGCGGTCGACGAGGTGTCCGTCTGGAACCGGCCGCTCTCCGCTTCCGAACTGGAGCGCCTGTCGGCGCCGGGGCGCTCCCTCGCGTCGCGGCTCGAGCCGTGGCGCTCGCTGCGCGCAGCCGCGGCGGCCGCGCTCGCGCGCGGGTTCCGGACCGCCGTCCGCGTCGTCGACCGCGTCGTCCCGTCCCGGAGCGGGCCGGCCGCGCTGCGCGCCGACGTGCCGGCGCTGGAGCTGCTCGTTTCGAAGAAGGACGAGCGCCATTTCCTCGCCGCGCACGAAGAGTCGCTCCGCGCGGGGCTCCGCACGAAGAAGGCGGCGCGCGGCCGCGCGGTCCGCGTCCGGTGGCGGGGTGCGGACTTCGCGGCGTCCCTGTCGCTGGACGACGCCTACGGCGCCGCCGGGCCGGCGCGCCGTCCGTCGTTTCTCGTCCGCGCGGCGCCTGGCGCGCTCGCGCCGGGGTCCGGCCTGGCGCGCCTCGTTCCGCCCGAACGCTTTTCCGCGCTCCATCCGGACGCGCCGGACGCGCTGCCGCGCGCGGAGACGTTTTTCGTCCGGCTCTTTTCCGGCGGGTCGTTCCGGGGCGTCTACGTCCTGGAACCCTTCGACGCGGCCGGCGGCGGGTGGCGCCTGCAGGGGGAGCGCGACCCGGAGCGGCCCGACCGGTTGCTCTTCGGGTCGCTGCCGGCCGCCGCCTCGCCGGCGGGGGCGGGGCTCCTCCCGCCGGAGGAAACGGAGGCGGCCCGCCGGCGGACGCTCGCGCTGCTGCGCTCGGATCCGCATTTCCCGTGGAGCGCCGCCGAGCTCCGCCTGCGCCGGGCGCGCCACGCCGCGCGCCGCGAGGCGCTCGCCTTCGCGCCGCCCGCGCTCTCCGCGCTCGACCTCATGGGAAACAACCCATCTCCGTTCTACGTCACGAACGAGATCGATCTGTCGGCGGCCGGCACGGGCGTCTCCTGGCGGAGTTCCGACCCCGCCACGCTCGACGTCGACGGAACGGTCCGCCCCGCCTGTTGCGAGGGCGACCTGCCCCGCACGGTCGATCTGACGGGGACGTTTCCGGACGGCTCCGAGCGGACCTTCCGCTTCCGCGTGATGCCGGAAAAGCCGCGCCTGCCCGCGCTGTTCCTGAGCGTGCCCGATCCGGTCCGCAAGGACCGCCGGACCGACTTCGCGGCGGTGCGGATCCCCGCCCGGGGCGGCGCCCCGGAACGCGTCGAAGGCACCGCCTCGGGCGGCGGCGGGCTGCGGCACCGCGGCAACCGCAGCTACGTGCGCGGCGCGCGGCGCTCGCTCTCGCTCGCGTTCGACCGGCCCGTCGCGTGGGCCGGCCTGCCGGAGCCGGCTTCGCACCTGCTGCTGCTCTCGGGCTACGCCGACCCGACGCGCCTGCGCAACGCCCTCTGCCTCGACGCGTTCGCGGCGATGGACGAACGCGCGACCCCGCCCGCCGTTTCCTGGACGGAGGTCTTCGTCGGCGGCGAGTGGGCCGGCGTGTGGGAGGCGGCGCCCCGGCCCGAGGACGCCGTCGCCGGCTGGGCGGAGCCGGTCTTCAAGGTCGCCACGCCGAAACTGCTCTGGAACGAAGCGACGGCCGACATGTTCTCGCGCGAGGACCGGCCGGGCGCCGGGGCCGGCGACGCCTTCGCCGCCGCTCTCGACCTGGCCCGGTTCGCGGCCGGCGCGGACGACGCCGCGTTCGCCGCCGGCGCAGCCGACGTCTTCGACGCCGGCAATCTCGCCGCCTTCCTCCTCTTCCTCGACTTCGCCGGCGACTTCGACGGCCGGACGCACAACCAGTTCCTCGTCCGCCGGCGCTCGGACGGCCGCTGGCTCCACCTGCCGTGGGACTGCGACAAGACGTTCCTCGACGACCGGTTCCGCTTCAAGCGCGCCTCCAACGGCCTCTTCGACCGTTGCGTCGCGCTGCTGCCCGGTTTCCGCGCCGCCGCCGCGCGCCGCTGGAAGGCGCTCCGCGCCGGCCCGCTCTCCGACGCGGCGCTCGCGGGGTGGATCGGGGAAAAGGCCGCGTTCCTCGCGCCCTTCATGGCCGGAGAATACGCCCTCGTTCCGCCGGCCGGTTCGGCCGGGTCGTTCGCCGCGGACGTCGAACGCCTCCGCGGGGAAGTCCTCTTCCGCGCCCGCCAACTCGACCGGTGGACGGACGAAGACGCCGCCGCCGGCGACTAGAGCCGGTCCTGGAGCGCCGCGTCCGCCGCCACGACCTTGTCGCGCAGTTTGCGGCGCCGCTCGCGCAGGCGCTTGCGGAGCCCCGCGTCGGAAAGGGCGAGGATTTCCGCGGCCAGGACCGCCGCGTTGGCCGGGCCGGCGGAGGAAAGCGCGACGGTCGCGACCGGGATTCCGGACGGCATCTGCACGGTCGCGAGCAGCGCTTCCAGGCCGCCGAGCGCGCCGCCCGGCACCGGGATGCCGATCACGGGCAGCGTCGTCCACGCCGCGAGAACGCCCGCCAGGTGCGCGGCGCCGCCCGCGGCCGCCAGGATCACCTTCAGGCCCCGGCCTTCCGCAGCGGCCGCGTAGTCGTGCGCGATGTCGGGCGAGCGGTGCGCGGACATCACCCGGACTTCGTGCGGGATGCCGAGTTCGTCCAGCGTTTCGTGGGCCTTCGAGACGAGCGGCCAGTCGGAATCGGAACCCATGACGAGACCGACGGCGGGTGCGGGCTGTTTCTTGCTCATGGCCCCGCAGTCTACCAAAACGGGCGCCGCGCCGGCAAGCGCGCTTGCGCCCGGCCGCCGGTTTGGGCTAGAATCGCCGCCCGGACGACCCGGAGACCGCACACGCATGGACACGACGCCCTTCCTCCGCCCCGACGGCACCCTCGACCTGGCGCGCGTGCGCGTCGACCCGGGTCTCGCGTTCAACCTGCCCGCCGCCTTCGCCGCCCGCCGCGCCATCCTGCCGCTCTGCGTCATCGAAGGCGAGGCGTGGACCGCCATGGCCGACCCCGGCGACAGCGCCGCCATCGACCTGCTCTCGCAGCGCGCGGCACTGCCCGTCCATCCGCTGCCCGCCGCACGCGCGGAAATCCTCGCACACCTCAAGGCCGTCTACGGCGACCTGTCGGCGGACGATTCGGTCTCGCCCTTCGCCGCCGGCGCGGACGGCACCGGCGCCGCCCCGGCCGACGACGCGGTGCTCGCCGTCGAAAGCGTCCTGCGAGCGGCCGTCCTGCGCCGCGCCTCCGACATCCACGTCGATCCCGAGCGCGGCGGCATCCGCATCCGGCTGCGCGTGGACGGCACGCTCGAAGACTTCCAGCGCCTTCCCTCCGAGGCGCTCCCCGCGCTCGTGAGCCGCGTGAAGGTCCTCGCCCGCCTCGACATCGCCGAGCGCCGCGCCCCGCAGGACGGCGCGTTCGTCTGGCACCGCCCGTTCATCTCCGCCGGGTCGGTCGGCGGGACCTACGACGTGCGCGTCGCCACGCTGCCGACGCGCTTCGGCGAGCGCGTCACGCTGCGCCTGCTGGAGACCAACGGCGCGCGTCTCGGCCTCGGTTCGCTCGGCATGAACGCGGCCCACGCCGCCGCGTTCGAGCGCGTGCTCGCCAGCCCCCACGGGCTGCTGCTGCTCACCGGCCCGACCGGTTCGGGCAAGACGACGACCCTCTACGCGGCGATCCGGCACATGATCGACAACGCGCCGCTGAACGTCCTCACGGTCGAAGACCCCGTCGAATACGAGATCGCGGGCGTGGCGCAGTGCGAGGTCGATTCCACCGACAAGGTCTCCTTCAACGACGCGCTGCGCTCCCTGCTTCGCCACGATCCGGACGTGATCATGATCGGCGAAATCCGCGACGCCGAGTCGCTCGACATCGCCGTGAAGGCCGCGCTCACCGGCCACCTCGTCCTCTCCACGCTGCACACCAACGACAGCGTCTCGGCCGTCCTGCGCCTCGCCGACATGGGCCTGGAGCCGCACCTGGCGGCCGCCACGCTGCGCCTCTCCGTCGCGCAGCGGCTCGTGCGCCGGCTCTGCCCCGTGTGCCGCAGCCCCGTCGCGGTCACCGCCGCCGAAGCCGCCGCGTTCGCGCGGCCGGAGCTGGAAGGCCGCACCGCCTACGTCCCCGGGCGCTGCCTCGCCTGCGCCGGCCGCGGCTACGCCGGGCGCATGGGCCTGTTCGAGTTCATGCAGCCGGACGACGAAGTCTGCACCGCCATCGCCGCCTCCGCGCCCTACGGCGAGCTGCGCGCCATGCTCGCGCGCAAGGGCTTCCGCACGCTGCTGGACGACGCGATCGTCAAGTCCGACGCCTCGGCGATCGCCTTGCGCGACGTGATCGCGTAGCGCCGCCGCGCCGCGCGCCTCGGAGCGCGTCGGAGAGATCAGGTCCCCAGAAAAACGCAAGCTCGGTTGCGCCTTCGCTTGGGCTCTCGCTTCGCGCGTAGAGCGTGTTCAAGTTACCAAGAAGCATGCCTAACAGAGACTCCATCTTCGCTCAGAAGCATAAAATACCGGCTCCTCTGCAATTGAGGAACTGGCGTGGACGGGCGGATGATTTTCGCATGGTTCTCTCCGTTCGTTGCTGTGCCGCTATGGTCTAGCGGCGGTGTTCGTGTTTGGCAAGTCGAAATTCCTACGCGCCTCTTCTTCCGAAAGCGATGCGGCGGAGCGCTTCATCAGGGCGAAGACGGAGGCCTTCGCAAGCGCCTTCTGTTTCGTCACGGAAAAGCCGCGGATGCCCTGACAGAGCGGCAGCGGAAAAGTTTGCATGTTGTTCTCCGTTCTTCAATCGGGTTGGAAGAACGGAGAATACACGAGCATCCACGCTTGTATCAATGACTTGTGCGCACTTTTCCACGGCCATTCCAGACTATGATTTCCCCTCAACTGCAGAAGAGCCCGGCCGGCCCTCCGCCCGGCCGCGCGAAAATGGCTTGCGGCGGGCGGGAGTTTCCGGTAATATGCCGCCATTCCCTCCGAACATCGGTCGATGACACTCCGAATCAAAGGACCCACACCATGAAAAACAACATCCGCACATTCCTCGCCATCCTCCCGCTCGCCGCCGCGACTCTCCTCTCCGGCTGCAAGACCTGCTGCGACCGCTGCGGCGCGCCTTCGCCGTTCGCGAAATACGACAGCGTCTCCGAGGTCCAGAAGCTCGAGCTCAAGCGCACGTCCGAGAGCTGGGACGGCACCGCGCTGCCGGACTACCTCAAGGGCAAGCCCGAGCTCGTCGTGATGCGCTACATCTTCCCCGTCGGCAGCAAGCTGCCCTGGCACCACCACCCGGTCATCAACTACGGGATCCTGCAGCAGGGCGAGCTCACGATCGTCGGGCTCGAGGGGCAGAAGCAGGTCGTCCGCGAAGGCGACCCGATCGTCGAGATGGTCGGCCCGATCCACTGCGGCATGAACACGGGCGACAAGCCCATCGTCCTGGACATGTTCTACCTCGCGCAGGAGGGGATGCCGCTGGCGGTCCAGCACCCGGAGGTCACGAAGGAGCCGTAACCTTCCTCTCCGCCGCGTGTATGCGGTGCATATGTGCAGGATCGCATCGGCGCGTCCGACTCCGTCCGCCCCGACCTCGTCTTGAAAGGAACCACACCATGAAGAAATGCATCTCGTCGATCACGAGAGGGATTCGACAATTGAAAAGACGCTTTTCAACTTTTCAACCGTTCAACTTTTCAACTCGCGCCGCCGTCGCGGCGGCGGCGCTCTGCGCCGCGGCGACGGCGGCCGGTGCGGCGAACTTCCCGACGGGGACGCACCTCGTGAAGGGCACGCTGACGGACTGGCAGAACAAGGTGCTCTCCGCGAGCGCCGAGGTGACGGTCCAGGCCGTCGACACGAACGGGACGGTCATCGCCTCCGCGAAGGTGGCCGACCCGAACGAGGACGGCTACAACTTCCTCCTGCAGATCCCGCTCTCGTCCGCGGCCACCGGCTCCACGG
>JAFTHC010000227.1 GCA_017457625.1 Kiritimatiellia bacterium | reverse complement strand
TGGCCGAAGAGGTAGCCGATCTCGCGGCCGCCCACGTTCATGTCGCCGGCCGGCACGTCCGTGTCCGGGCCGATGTGGCGGTAGAGCTCCGTCATGAAGCTCTGGCAGAAGCGCATGACCTCCGCGTCGGAGCGGCCCTTCGGGTTGAAGTCCGAGCCGCCCTTGCCGCCGCCCATCGGGAGCGTGGTGAGCGAGTTCTTGAAGACCTGCTCGAAGCCGAGGAACTTGAGGACCGAGAGATTGACGGTGGAGTCGAAGCGCAGGCCGCCCTTGTAGGGGCCGATCGCGCTGTTGTATTGGACGCGGTAGCCGCGGTTGACGTGCAGCTTGCCGGCGTCGTCCGTCCACGGGACGCGGAAGATGATCACGCGCTCCGGTTCGACGAGACGCTCGAGGACGCCCGCGTCCTCGTATTTCTTCCGCGCCTTGAGCACGGGCTCGAGCGTGCCGAGTACCTCGGTGACTGCCTGGATGAACTCCGGCTCGTTGGGATTCTTCGCCTTGACGTCGGCGAGCACTTTCTGTGCGTAGGTCATTGGATGACTCCGTTGGTTGTGTTTGCGGGGCCGGCGGAACCGCGCCGCGCGAGTGGATGTTTCGTGGGTTTTCGGCGCGCGCCCGGCGGAACCGCAACGCGCGAACGGGCCCCGCAGTCTACCACGCGCGCGCCGCGCCCGCAAGCGGTTTTTCCGCCGTTTCCGCGCGGCGGGCTAGACGTCCTCGAAGAGCTGGCCTTTCTCGGGAATGTCCACGCGGCGGATGCCGATGCCGAGCAGGTTCTGCCGGTGCGCTTCGCAGTAGGCTTCCTCGCCGTGCACGCAGAAGGCGCGGCGGACGGTCGGCCCGAGCGCCTTGGCGAACGCCGTCAGACCCGTCCGGT
The DNA here is from genome assembly GCA_017457625.1 of Kiritimatiellia bacterium. Classification (GTDB taxonomy): domain Bacteria; phylum Verrucomicrobiota; class Kiritimatiellia; order RFP12; family UBA3636; genus UBA3636. The sequence continues at coordinate 10,737 of JAFTHC010000227.1, read as the reverse complement.
CCGCGTGCGCCGAGAGGCCGTTGATCGTGTAGACCGTCGCTTTCGGCGTCTTCTCCTCGCCGTAGATGCGGACGGGCGAAACGCCGTCCACGAGCTTGCGGCCGAGCGTGCTTTCGGCCTGGAAGCCGGTGATGAGCACGATGTTGAGCGGATTTTCGATTCCGTTCTTGAGGTGGTGCAGGATGCGGCCGCCCTCGCACATGCCGGAGGCGGAGATGACCACCATCGGCCCTTCCTTCGAATTGAGCGACATCGATTCCTCGACGGTCGTCAGGAACCGGAGCCCGCGGAAGTCGAACGGATCGTCGCCCCTCGCGAGGATCGCGCGCGTGGCGTCGTTGAAGCACTCCGCGTGCTTGCGGTGGATTTCGGTGGCGACCTTGGAGAGGGGGCTGTCCACGTAGATCGGGATCGGGGGCAGCTTGCCCGAACCGGCCATCTTGTTGAGGACGTAGAGCAGCTGCTGCGTGCGGCCGACGGAAAACGCCGGGACGATGAGCTTGCTGCGGTGCTGGACGATGAAGCCGAGGTAGTCCTTGAGGCGGCCTTCGACGTTGGCGGCCGGCGGGTGGTCGCGGTCGCCGTAAGTGCATTCCGTGACGAGCGCGTCGACGCCCTCGACGGGCTCCGGGTCGCGCAGGAACGGCGTGTGCGTCTGCCCGAGGTCGCCGGTGAAGAGCAGGCGCCGCGGCTTGCCCCACTTCTCGTAGTCGAACGTCACGGACGCCGACCCGAGGATGTGCCCCGCGTCGCGCAGCGTGGCGCGCAGGCCGGGAACGGGCTCGAACGTCTCGCCGTAGGGGACCGTGCGGAAGAGCGCCATCGTATCTGCCACGTCCTTTTCGTCGTAGAGCAGCTCGAAGGGCTTTTTGCCCTGCTTGCGGCGCGTCTTGTTCACGTATTCCACGTCGCGCGCCTGGAGGAACGCGCTGTCGCGCAGCATCACTTCGCACAGGTCGCGCGTGGCGGGCGTGGCGTAGACGGGGCCGCGGTAGCCGGCCTTGACGAACGCCGGCAGGCGCCCGCTGTGGTCGATGTGCGCGTGCGTGAGGATCACGGCGTCCACGGAACCGGCCGGGAACGGCATCGCGCGGTTCGCCTCGAACGCCTCCTTGCGGTGTCCCTGCAGCAGGCCGCAGTCCACGAGGACGCGATGCCCGTCGAACTCGACGGAGTGGAGGGAACCGGTGGTGGTGCGGGCGGCGCCGACGAAGCGGAGGTTGAGCATGGGCGGAGTTTCCTTTCTCTGGAAGGGATCTTACCGCATTTCCGCGTCCGGCGCAAGCGAAAACGCCCGGCGCGCGACCGGTGGACACGGGGAGGGATTTGTGAGAGAATGCCGCGCCGTCCCCGCGGCCCCCCCGGGCGCGCCGGACGCAAGGAAGCCTTCCCGTGAACGAATCCAGCCCCGATCTTCCCTCCCTCCTTTCCGCGACCCTCTTCGTGCCCGCGGTCGGCGCGACCGACAAGCCCGGCGTCCTCGGCGCGCTCGCGGACGCGGCCGTCGCCGGCGGCGCGGTCGATCCCGCCCGGCGCGACGACGTGCTGCGGGCCCTCCTCGAGCGCGAGGAGAAGATGTCCACCGGCATGCAATACGGCCTCGCGATCCCGCACGCCAAGACGGACTGCGTCGCGCGGCTCGTCACGCTCGTCGCCCTCGCCCCGGCCGGCGTCCCGTTCGATTCGCTGGACGGCGAGCCGGCGACCGTCTTCATCGCGACGCTTTCCCCGCCGGAGGACGCCAATTCCCACATCCGGTTCCTCGCCCTCGTCACGCGCCAGCTCAACAACCGCCGCGTCCGCGAGAAGGTCCTCGCCGCCAAGACGAAGGACGAACTCGTCGCGGCCTTCTCGGCGCCGGCTTGAGCCGCGCCGCGCTTTCCGCCGCCGCGAGGCGGCCGCCGCACAACCCCCGCATCACCCATGACCACACCCGAAGAGATCGAGCCCCGGCTCGCCCAGTTGCGCAAAGGACTGGCCGAAATGCGAGGCTATCTTTGACGTCGACGGCAAACGCAAGACCGTAGAGGAGCTCGAGGCGCTCGCCGCCGCGCCGGACTTCTGGAGCGACCAGAAGGCCGCGCAGGAGACGATCGCGAAGACCAACGCCGCCAAGGCCGTGCTCCGGCCGTTCGACGAGGTGTCCGCCGGTTTCGCCGACGCCGAGGCGATGCTGGAGCTCGCGCTGGCCGAGCCCGAGGGCCCGGCGCGCGCCGCCGCGCTCGCCGAGGTTTCTCCGCTGCTGGAGGGCGCCGAGGCGGCGTTCGGGGAGCTGCGCACGCGCTCGCTCCTCAGCGGCCCGATGGACCGCTGCAACGCGTTCCTCACGCTGCACGCCGGCGCCGGCGGCACGGAGGCGTGCGACTGGGTGTCGATGCTCCTGCGCATGTATGCCCGCTACGCCGAGCGCGCGGGCTTCCAGTTCGAGATGCTCGACCAGACGCCCGGCGACGAGGCGGGCCTCGTGACGTGCACGTTCGCCGTGCGCGGCCCCGACGCCTACGGACATCTCAAAGCCGAGCGCGGCGTGCACCGGCTCGTCCGCATCTCCCCCTTCGACGCGAACGCGCGCCGCCACACGTCGTTCGCGTCGCTGGACGTCGTCGCGGAGATCGAGGACGAAGTCGAAGTGGACCTCAAGCCCGAGGACCTCGAAGTCGACACCTACCGCTCCGGCGGCGCCGGCGGCCAGCACGTGAACAAGACCGACTCGGCGATCCGCATCCGGCACGTGCCGACGGGGATCGTGGTGACGTGCGACGCCGAGCGCTCGCAGTTCGCCAACCGCAAGAAGGCGATGGCGATCCTCAAGGCGAAGGTCTACGAATACGAGCAGGACAGGAAGCGCGCCGCGCTGGAGCGCTTCTACGGGGAGAAGGGCTCCATCTCCTGGGGCAACCAGATCCGCTCCTACGTGCTGCAGCCCTACACGATGGCAAAGGACCTGCGGACCGGCCACGAGACGGGCGACGTGCACCGCGTGCTGGACGGCGACCTGGCGCCCTTCATCTCCGCGTGGCTGGAATGGAAGAGCCGCGGCTCGCCGCGCGTCAAGGGCGCGGCCGACGCCGCGGACTAGCGGCGGGGCGTCCCCGATGGGCGGAACGGAAACGGAACGCGCGGCGCCGGCGCCGCGGCGGCGCGCCCGCTCCGGCGCGCCGGCCCGCGTCGAGCGGACGGACGCGGCCGTCCTCCGCATCTTCCCGTTCTCCAACACCTCGCAGATGGTCGTCTGGCTCGCCTCGGACGGCCGCCGTCTCGTCACGTCCGTGAAGGGCGCCGCGCGCCCGAAGTCCGCCTTCCTCGGCCAGTTCGACCTCTTCCAGACCTGCGAGCTGCTCTACTACGCCGCCGCGCGCGACGGCGTGCACGTGGCGCGCGAGTGCTGCACGCTGCGCCGCCGCGACGGCCTGCGCCTCAACTGGCGCGCCGAACACTGCGCCTCGTGGTTCGCCGCGCTCGCCGAAATCGCCGCGTCGTCCGACGCCGCGGCCCCGGACCTCTTCGCCCTGTTCTGCGAGACGCTCGACGTGCTGGACGCCTGCCCCGGCGCCCCGCCGCCCGCGCTCTTCGCCCGCTTCGAGGCGAAGGCCCTTTCCTGCCTCGGCCTGCGCCCGAACTTCGGCCCGGCGGACGCCGCCGGCCCCGTCCGCTTCAACCTCGCGGCCGGGCGCCCCGCCGCGCCGGACGACCCCGCCTCGGACCCCGTCGTGCGCCTGCCGGCGGCGGTCGTTTCCCTGTTCGCGCTCCTGGCCGCGTCGCCGTCCGTCGGCCCCGGCTCTTCCTTCCTGCGCGAAACGCCGCCCGGGACGCACGCGCTGCTGCGCTTCCTCGGGCTCTTCGTCCGCTACCACCTGCCGGACGCGCCCGCCGCGGGGCGCGCCCTCGCCGCCGCGGCGCTGGCCGCGCCGCCGCCTTCCGCCGTCCCATGATCGACCTGCACCTGCATTCGACGTTTTCCGACGGCACGTGCACGCCCGAAGAAGTCGCCGCGCTCGCCGCCGACGCGGGCCTTTCGGCCGCGGTCCTCACCGACCACGACACGTGGGGGGGCTGGCCGCGTTTCGCCGCCGCCGCGCGGGCGCGGGGCCTGCGCACCGCGACGGGCATGGAGATCTCCGCCGACGTGCCCGGCCGCACCGTGCACATGCTCGCCTACGGGTTCGACCCGGACGCCCCCGCGCTCGCCGCCGCCGCGGAAAAGCTCCGCGAGGGGCGCCGCGTCCGCAACGCGTCCATCCTGGCCAAGCTCGCGCGCCTGGGCTGCCCCGTGTCGGCCGCCGACGTCGCGCGCGAAGCCGGCTCGCCGGACCTCGTGGCCCGGCCCCACATCGCCAACGCGCTCGTCCGCAGGGGATTCGCCCGCGACCGCGCGGACGCCTTCCGCCGCTTCCTCGAACGCGGCGCGCCGGCCTACGAGGACCGCGTCCGGCTCGACCCGGAAGAGGCGGTGCGCCTCGTGCGCGCGGCGGGCGGCGCCGCGGTCCTGGCGCATCCCTTTTCGGCGCGCTTCGGGCGCGCGGAGCTGCGCGCGTTCGTCGCGCGGCTCGCCGCCGCCGGCCTGGCCGGGCTCGAAGTCCACTACACCGGACACCTGCCCGCCCAGGTCGAGGAGCTCTCCGGCCTCGCTCGCGAGTTCGGGCTCGTCGCCGCGGGCGGCAGCGACTTCCACGGCGCCAACAAGCCCAACGTCCGCGTCGGCGTCGCCTACGGCGGGCTCAAGGTCCCGGACGAGGCGTTCGACGCCCTGCTCGCGCGCGCCTCGTCCGGCGCCGGCTAGCGCGGGCCGCGCGCTTCAGACCGGCGAGCGGCGCAGTGCGGCGCCGAGCGGCAGCGAGAGCGCCGCCAGCGCGCAGCACGCGGCCAGCCACGGCGCGAACAGCTCCTCGCGCCGGACGTGCACGACGCTCTCCACTTCGGTGCGCTCCAGCGCGTCGATTTCCGCGAGCGACTTCTCCAGGCCCGTCTTGGAGCGCACGTCGAAATAGCGGCCGCCCGTCGCCTTCGCGATCGCCTTGAGGGTCCGCGAGTCCACGCCGTCGCCGCCCGCGCCGAGCAGCCCGAAGAGCCCGCCCGCGCGCACCGCGCTTTCCGGCGCGCCCACGCCGATCGCGTAGACCTTCACGCCTTCGTGCCGCGCCAGCGCGGCCGCCTGCGCGGGCGAAAGGGAGCCGTAGTTGTTGACGCCGTCGGAGAGCAGCACGACGACGCGCGAGGCGACGTTGCTCGCCGCCGTCAGCCGCGCCACGGCCATCGCGAGGCCGTCGCCGATCGCGGTCTGCAGTTCGTCGTTGCCGACGGGCGCGCCGTCCTCGCCCGGGATGCGAGTCTGCGCCAGCACGTCCAGCAGCGCGCGGTGGTCGAACGTGAGCGGCGCGCGCGTCGAGGCGTAGCCGCCGAAGGCGACGAGCCCCACGAGGTCGTCCGGCCGCTTTTCCACGAACTCGGCGAACGTCTCCTTGACGACCTGGAGCCTCGTCTTGGGTTCGGTGCGGCTCCGCGAGTAGTCCAGCTCGCGCATCGAGCCGGAGACGTCGACCGCCATTTCGATCGCGATCGCGTCCTTGGTGGACCGCACGCTCGAAAGGGCCTTCTGCGGCCGCGCGAGCGCCACGATCCCGCACGCGAGCGCCGCCAGCAGCAGCGCGGGCGGCGCGTGGCGGAGGCGCCGCCGCCACGAGGGGCGCCGCGGCAGCGCGCCGGCGCCCGGGAAGGCGATCGCCGCCGCGCGCGCGGGACGCAGCAGGCGCCAGGCCGCCGCCGCGGCCGGCAGCGCGAGCGCGAACGCCCAGGGGCACGCGAAACGGATCACGGCCGCGCCTCCTCCGCCGGTTCGGCCGGCTCCGCGTCGAGGTAGGCGCGGGCGCGCGCCGCCGCTTCGGCGGCCGTTTCGCGGGACGCCGCGGCGCCCGCGAACTTCACCAGGTCCGCCGCCTCGAGGAACGCGCCCAGCGGCGGCACCGAAGGCCCGGGAAACGCCGGGTCGGAGCGCGCCGCGGCGAGGAACTGCTCCGTCGTGAGCTTCGGCGCGCGGATCGAGTAGCGCCGCTCGACGTAGCGGCGCACGACCATCGTGAGCTCCACGTAGTAGTCCTTGAAGCGCCCCTTGCCCGGCAGGTCCGCGGCGAGCAGGGCGGCGAGTTCGCGCAGCGCGCGTTCGCGCGGCGAGAGGCGGCGCAGGGCGCGAGCGCGGCGCGCCTTGCCCAGGAGCCATGCAAGACACCCCGCCGCGGCAAGCGCAAGAAGCGCGCACCCCGCCGCGCGGAGCGCGCCGCGGAGCGACGGCCGGATCGCGTCGGGCTCAAGCGGCGCCTCGACCGCCGCCGCCGCCTCGACCGCCGGCGGCGCGTCGGGCGGTGCGAACGGTTCCGTGGCGAACCACGATTCGGCCGGCGGGTGCACGGACGAATCGACCACGCGCACCGCGAACGGGCGCACGCGCCGGCGCGCCGCGGCGGGGTCCGGGCGGAGCCGGACGTGCACGGCGCCCACGGCGTCCGTGTAGGCGCCGAGCGCCTCGAAACCCTCGAACGCCGCGGCCGGATCCGCCGGAAGGAACGCGGCGAACGGCGCCGCGGCCGAGACCGACAGGACGGCTTCCAGCTCGCCCTCCGGATCGACCTGCCCCGGATCCAGGCGCACCGCCGCGGTCGCGCCCGGCCCCTGGAACGAACGCTCCAGCGCCGCGCCCCGCGCCCCCGGCGCGAGCGCGGCCGCGGCCGCCAGCGCGGCCAGCAGGGACGCCATCGTTTTCACGCGGCCGGAGTCTACCACGCGCCGCCCCCCGCCGCAAGGGCCCCGCTCCGGCGCGCCGGCGATCGCCCGCGCTTGCGCGGCGGGCGTCCCGCGGTGTAGAATCGGGCGCGACGAACCCCCACGGAGCCTCCCGCCATGTCCGACTGCGTCTTCTGCAAGATCCTCGCCCGCGAAATCCCCTCGACGACCGTTTTCGAAAACGGCGCCGTCGCGGCGTTCCTCGACGTGAACCCGATGGAGAAGGGCCACGTGCTCGTGGTCCCGAAACGCCACTGGCCGACGCTGGCGGACGTGCCGGCGGGCGCGGCGGAGCGCGAAGTCCGCGACGCGCTCGCCGACGCGGTGCGCCTCCTGGCCAAGGCCGCGCTCCGCGCGGGCTGGGCCGGGGCGAACGTCCTGCAGTGCAACGGGGAGGCGGCCGGGCAGACGGTCGGCCACCTGCACTTCCACGTGATCCCGCGCCCGGCCGGCGGCGCGGTCCCGCCGGCGTTCGAATCGGGCGCGGCGCGCTACGCGGACGACGCGGAGCGCGCCGCGGTCGCGGAAAAGCTCCGCGCCGCGGTCGCCGCGGTCCTCGCCGAAGAGGCGGCCGCCGCCGCGCGCTAGCCGCGCGCCGCCGCGAAGGCGAGCGCGGCCCGCGCGAACGCCGCCAGGTCGTCCGCGCGGAAGAACGCGAGGCGGTCCAGCGGCGTCTCCCCGCGGTTCACGATCGCGAGGCGGCCGCCCGCGCGCAGCGCCAGCGGCGGGATCGAGGCCGCGGGCTGCACCGTGAGCGAGGAGCCGAGCACGACGACGAGGTCGGCCGAGGAGGCGAGCCGGACCGCGCCGTCGAACGCGGCCTCCGGGAGCGCTTCGCCGAAAAACGTGATGTCCGGTTTGTAGACGCCGCCGCAGATCTTGCAGCGCGGCACCGCGCCCGGGACGCCGCCGCGGATCGCGCGGATCTCCTCGAACGTCTTCATGTCGCCGCACGTGCGGCAGTGGTGCGTCGCGGCGCTGCCGTGCACGGCGAAGACGGGCGAGGAGCCGGCGCGCTCGTGCAGGCCGTCGATGTTCTGCGTGACGACGCCCGCGCACAGCCCCGATCGCTGCAGCGCGGCGAGCGCCTCGTGCACGGGACCGGGCTTCGTCCCGTCGTTGCCGTAGACGAGCGAGTCGGCCTTGCGGTAGAAGAACGAGGGATCTTCGTCGAAGAGGGCGATCTCGAACATCCGCGCCGCGTCCGGGTCGCGGTAGACGCCGTTCGGGCCGCGGAAGTCGGGGATGCCGCAGAGCGTGGAAACGCCGGCGCCCGTGAAGAAGACGGGGCGGCGGGCGGACGCGATCGCGTCGAGGAGGGGCCGGAAGTCCATGCGGGGTTCCTTTCGCGGCGGGCGCCGCCGGTCAGACCGTTCCGGGCGCGGGGTCGCTCCAGGTCGCGGGCAGCCGCGCCATGCCGTCGAACCACCGGGGCGCCGCGAGGCGCAGCAGCAGGCGGTTTTCCAGGCGGTGGTAGTTCTTCTCGTGGTCGGCGCTGTGCAGCGCGAAGGAGAGCGTCCAGTCCCCGGCCGCGAGGTTCGAGAGGTCGAGCGAGAGGTCGAGACCGCCGTCGCCTTCGGCGAACGGGATGGCGCGACCGGCAATCTGCGTGTTGCTGCCGAAGAGGACCGCGCCGTCCGAGGCGCGCGCGATCGAGAAACCGCACACCGGCCGCTCGATCCGCTTCTGCGCGCGCCAGCGCAGGCGCACGACGGCGCGGTCGCCGGAGACGACGGCGCGGTCCGCGGACGCGGCGCCCGTGGCGGGGTCCACGAGCTCGACGGAGGTGAAGCGCAGCTCGCCCGTGCCCCACTCGCGCGAACCGGCGGCCGCCGCGAGCGCGCCCATCGATTCGGCCTGGTAGCCCTGCACCACCGCGTCCGCGTCGCCGAGGCCGACGAGCCGCCCGCGCGAAAGGTGCGCGATGCGGTCGGACACGCGGCGGATCGTGTTGATGTCGTGCGAAATCAGGATCATCGACTTGCCCGCGCGGCGGAACTCGTCCATCTTGTCGAGGCACTTGCGCTGGAACTCCGCGTCGCCCACGGCGAGCACTTCGTCCACGAGCAGCACGTCAGGGTCGACCTGCACCGCGACGGCGAAACCGAGCCGCACGTACATGCCGGAAGAGTAGAAGCGCACCGGCTCCTCGATGAACTCGCGCAGGCCCGCGAATTCGACGATTTCGTCGAAGCGGGCGCGCATCGTCTCGCGCGGGATGCCCATGATCGCGCCGTAGAGCATCACGTTCTCGCGGCCCGTGAGGTCCGGGTGGAAGCCGGCGCCGAGCTCGAGGAGCGAGCTTACCGTCCCGCGCGTGCGGGCCGCGCCGGCGGTCGGGTGCATCGTCCCGGCCACGATCGAAAGCAGCGTCGACTTGCCGGCGCCGTTCGCGCCGATGAGGCCGAGCGTCTCGCCGCGGCGCACGCGGAACGAAACGTCGTCCAGCGCCGTGAACCGGCGCCCGCGGCGCCCGCGCAGCGCGTCGAGCGCGGCGGTCTTGAGCGAGCGCGCCGTCCCGGCGAGGCGGAAGCGCTTGACGACGTGCGAGACGTCGACCGCCCAGTTGTCGTCCGCGCCGCTCACAGCACGTCTCCGAAGCTGCGGTCGCCGCGCCGCAGCGCGAGCAGGCCCAGGAGGAACACGAGCGCCGTCGACGCGGCGGACGCCGCGAGCCACCAGGCCGGCGGCGCCGCGGACGCCGGCGCGCCCCACGCGGCGAGCGAGTCGGCGCCGGGGACGAGCTCCTCGCCCATCAGCCCGCGGCGATACATCGCCAGCACGCCCGTCATGGGATTGAGGTAGACCAGACCCCGCCACGCGTCCGGCAGCGGTGCCGCCGAAACCTGCATCGCGGGGTAGTAGAACACGGGCGTGAGGAAGAACCACGCCAGTTGCCCGATGCCGACCGCGTGCTGCGTGTCGCGGAAGAAGACGTTGAGCGTCGAAACGAGCATCGAGATGCCGAGCGCGAGCGCGAAGTGAAGCGCTACGCCCGGCACGAGCCAATACGCGCGGGCGAGGTGCAGGTGGCCGGCGAGCGCCAGGTAGAGCAGCAGCGGCACGAGCGTGAGGAGGAAGTTCACCGCGTTGGCGAGCGTCGTCGAAAGCGGGAGGATCGCGCGCGGGAAATACACCTTCTTGACGAGGTTCGAATTGCCGGCGATCGCGTGGAGCGAATCGTTGAGCGTGCCGGCGGTGAAGCCCCACACGACGATGCCCGTCACGAGAAACGGCAGGTAGCCGCCGCCGCCGCCGAACTTGAGGATGCGGGCGAAGACGGCATACATGAGGATCGTCGCGGCGGGCGTGAGCAGCGACCAGAAGAACCCGAGGGCGGAGCCCTTGTAGCGGATCTTCAGGTTGCGCTGCGCGAGAATGCGGGTCAGCTCGCCCCATTTGCGGAGCGGCCCGCCCGCGGTCCGCCCGCCGGTTCCGCGCCGGGCGGTTTTCTCCCCGCCGCCAGCCCCGTGCCCGACGAGATCGTCACCGCCGCCTGCCCTGAAGTGCCCTTCCATGCCGACAAAGTCTACCACAACCCCGCTTCCCCCGGCAACCGCCCCAATCGCCTCGTTCAATCCCACCGTGGAAAATTTTCCGTTCCCCCTCGCGTTCTCCGGTCATTCTCCGCCCCGTTTGGCGGCCGGTTTCGGCCGCCGTTTCCGCCTCGCCGTTCGAGAGTTACGCCAGACGCCGCATGCGGTCGCGCGGTTCGGCCGGCCGCGGCCGCAATCCCGCCGCGAACGCCTTCACCGTCGCCGTGGCGGGGTCCGCCAGCCGTTTCCGGACCGCCCGCCGCGCGTCCGGCAGCAGCGCCCGCTGCAGCGGCGGCAGCCGTTTTTCCGCCGCCGGTTCTTCGGCTACTAGGAGGGATGCCGGACACGGGTCGCCGAGTCCCTGGCTCTCCCGCACCGCCGCAGCCAGCCGCCGGTAGCCCAGCAGCGCCCCGTAGTGCGCAAGGAG
>JAFTHC010000226.1 GCA_017457625.1 Kiritimatiellia bacterium | reverse complement strand
GCCGTGATTGGTCCGCGGCAGGTCGGGAAGACGACGGGCGTGAAGCAGGTCCTCGCCCGGTGCGGAGCTCCATCCCTCTACGCCAGCGCGGACGGGGCGGGCGCGTTCGGGGCGGAGTGGCTCCTCGGCGTCTGGCAGCGCGGGATGCGGCTGCCGTCGGGAGGAGTGCTGGTCGTCGACGAAATCCAGAAGGTCGACGGCTGGCAGGACGTTCTCAAGGACTTGTGGGACAACCATCGGACCGGCGGCGCGCGCGTCGTCGTTCTCGGATCCAGCTCCCTCAAGATCCAGAAAGGGCTGCAGGAGAGCCTGGCGGGACGCTTCGAGCTCGTGGAGGTCCGCCACTGGAGCCTGGCGGAATCCCGCGAACTCGATCCGTCTCTCGACCTGGAGCAGTTCCTGCTCTTCGGCGGCTATCCCGGCGGCTACCGCTTCCGGAGCTCCCCGAGGCGGTGGCAGAGCTACATCCGGGACTCCATCCTCGAGAACGTCCTGAACCGGGACATCCTCCGGCTCCGGCCGCTTCCGCGGCCCGCGCTCTTCCGCCAGTTCCTCGAACTGCTCTCCGCCTATCCCTGCCGGGAGATCAGCTACACGAAGCTGCTCGGGAACCTCCAGGACAAAGGGAACGTCGAGGTCGTCAAGCACTACCTGTTCCTCCTCTCGTGCGCGTTCCTCTACCGCGGCCTGGAGAAATACGCCGACAAGGAAACGATCAAGAAGTCGTCGAGCCCGAAGATCCTGCCGCTCTGCCCGGCGCTTTGCACGCGCGGCGGAGCGATGGCTCGCTGGCGGGATCCGGACGAACGGGGCCGCCTTTTCGAGACGGCCGTCGGAGCGGCGCTGGCGCGGACGGAGGGCGACCTCTACTACTGGCGCGACGGGGCGGACGAGGTGGACTTCGTCTTCGAATCCGACCGTCTCTACGCCATCGAGGTCAAGTCCGGCCGGAAGCGCAGGGCCGGCGGACTCTCCGCATTCCGAACCCGCTTTCCCGCCGCCGTCCCCGTCGTCGTCGCGCCCGAGGACTACGAGGCGTTTGACCGCGATCCCGCGGCGTTTCTCTCCGCAATTTGATTTGCGGGCATTCCTCGCGCCACCTCCCACGCGAAGACCGAACGATGAACGACGAAGAAACAACCGCAATCTGCGAAGTCTGTCCCCGTCGCTGCCGCCTTGCCGACGGGCAGACCGGCGCCTGCCGCGCGCGGCGGGCCGAGGGCGGGCGCGTCGTGTGCGCCAGCTACGGCAAGGTCACGTCGCTCGCGCTCGACCCGATCGAGAAAAAGCCGCTCGCGTTCTTCCGGCCGGGGCGCCCGGTGCTCTCCATCGGGAGCTTCGGGTGCAACCTGCGCTGCCCGTTCTGCCAGAACCACTCCATCTCGCAGGCCGGCGCGGACGCGGTCGAATGGACGGAGACGACGCCCGCCGCGCTCGCGGACCTCGCGGCGAGGCTCGCGGAGGAGCGCGGCAACCTGGGCCTTGCCTACACCTACAACGAGCCGCTCGTCGGGTGGGAGTTCGTGCGCGACTGCGCGCGGGAGGTCCGGGCGCGGGGCCTGGCGAACGTCCTCGTCTCGAACGGCGTCGCCTCGCCTGCGGTCGTCGCGGAGCTCGCGCCGCTGCTCGACGCCGCGAACATCGACCTCAAGGGCCCCGACCAGGCGTTCTACGACTGGGTGGGCGGCGACTTCGCCGCCGCGTGCGCGACCATCCGCGCGCTGCACGGGGCGGGCGTCCATGTCGAGGCGACGACGCTCGTCGTCCCGGGCCGCAACGACACGGACGAGGCCATCGACGCCGTCGCCGCCTTCCTCGCCTCCGTCTCGCCGGACCTGCCGCTGCACGTCACGCGCTTCTTCCCGCGCTGGCGCTTCCTCGACGCCGGCCCGACGCCCGTCGCGACCGTCCGCCGCCTGGCCGCCGTCGCCCGCCTCCGCCTCCGCCGCGTCCTCGTCGGCAACTGCTAGCGCGCGCCCGCCGTCGCCCGCGGGGTGGTGCTCGGGACGCCGACGTGCTAGAATCGCCGCCATGAAAACCTTGCCAAGCACGCTGGCCGGTTCGTGGTATCCCGCCACGGAGTCGGCGATCCGCCGGATGGCGGAGAAATGGGAGGCCGGCGTCGGCGCGGACGAGCCCGCCGCGCCGGAGGGCGCGAACCTCCTGGTGCTGCCCCACGCGGGCTGGGCGTATTCCGGCGCGGTCGCCTGGCGCGCGGTCCGCGCCGTGCGCGGCCGGGCGTTCCGGCGCGCCGTGGTGCTCGCACCGAGCCACCGCGCCTGGATCGAGAACCGCCTCGTCGCGCCCGAGTCCGACGCGGTCTCGACGCCCCTCGGCGCGATTCCCGTCGACCGAGACTGGCTCTCCCGCCTCGAACTCGTCGCGCCCGTCCTGCGCAACGATCGCGTCCACGCCGCCGAGCACGCCGCGCAGATCGAGTTTCCGCTCCTGCAGCTCGCTCTCCCGCCCGGCTTCTCCGTCGTTCCGCTCGTGGCGGGGTCGCTCGGGGAGGAGCAGCTCGCAATGTGCGCCCGCGCGCTGGCGGAACTGATGGACGCCGGCACGCTGCTCGTCGTCTCCTCGGACTTCACGCACTACGGCGAGGACTTCGACTACGCGCCCTACGGCACGCGCGGCGACGCGGCGGTGCGCGAACGCGCCGCTGCGGTCGACGCCGAGGCGGCCGCGCGCATCGAGGCGCGCGACGCGGACGGCTTCCGCGCGGTCGTCGACCGCACGGGCGCGACGATCTGCGGCCGCGTCCCGATTGAGCTGGCGCTGCGCGCGATGCCGGACGCCGCCCGCCTGCGCCTCCTGCGCTACGCGACCTCGTCCGACGCGGACGGCGACTTTTCGCGCTTCGTCTGCTACGCCGCGCTGGCCGGCCGCGCGGACTGGCCCGGCCCGCCCGCCGGCGCGCTCGGCGCGGAGGATCGCGCGTTCCTGCTCCGCGTCGCCCGCGAGGCGGTCGAGCACGCCGTCCGCACAGGGCGGCCGCTCCCGGCGCGGCACTTCGCGGAGCAGGCCCCCGCCGCGACGCGCGCGAAGATGGGCGCGTTCGTGACGCTCTCCCGCAAGGCCGACGGCTCGCTGCGCGGCTGCATCGGCGAAATCCTCCCGATGCGCCCGCTCGTCGAGGCCGTGACCGCGCGCGCGGCGGACGCGGCGCTGGAGGACCCGCGCTTCGACCCCGTCGCGCCGGACGAGCTCGCGGGCCTTCGCGTCGAAGTCTCCGCGCTCACGCCGCCCGCACCCGTCGCCTCGTGGCGGGACATCGTCCTGGGGCGCGACGGCATGACGCTCGAGAAGGGCGGCCGCTTCGCCGTCTTCCTCCCGCAGGTCGCGCCCGAGCAGGGCTGGGACCTCGCCACGACCCTCACGCACCTTTCGCTCAAGGCCGGCCTCCCCGCCGACGCCTGGCGCTCCGGCGCCGCCTTCGAGACCTTCCGCGCCGAAGTCTTCCACGAGTGAGATTCGCAAGTCCTCCCGTGGCGGGGTGGACACCCCGCCACGGGGCGGCGCGTGGTCCGAAGCCGGATTCTTCTTGACCTCGGCTTGCGTGTGGTGCAGAATCGGTGCAGCACGGAGAAAAAACATGGCCGCCATCGTCCTGCCCCACGCGTCACCCCCCGATTCCTGACCGATTACGCCTCCGGCGATTTTCCGCTTGACGGATTTTCCGCGGGAGAATAGCATGCGGTCCCGTCGCCGCCGCGCCCCCAACGGCCCCGGCGCCCGTCCAGCCATGGAAGCCAAGCACATCATCAACGCCACCGTCGAGAACCAGCCGGCCGTCCTCTCGCGGATCGTCGGGCTCTTCTCGGGCCGCGGCTACAACATCGAGACGCTCAACGTCGGGCCCTGCGCCGACCCGCGCTTCTCGCGCATGACGATCACCGTGCCCGGCGACGAGCACGTCCTGGAGCAGGTCACCAAGCAGCTCAACAAGCTCGTCGACGTCGTGAAGGTCGTGGACCTCACGACCGAGAAGCACATCGCGCGGGAGCTCGTTCTCGTCGAGGTCGGAGCCCCGCGCCAGAAGCGCCCCGAGGTGCTCGGCATCGCCGACATCTTCGGCGCCGAGGTGGTCGGCGTCCGCGAGACGACGCTCACGATGCAATACGTCGGGCGGGAGGACCAGGTGGACGACCTGCTGCGCCTGCTGCGCCCCTACACGATCGTGAACCTCGCGCGCAGCGGCCTGCTGGCCGTCGCGAAGGGCGACTAGGCCGCGCGCGCCCCGCGCCGCTACACGCGGAAGAGCGCGCCCATCTTCCTGCCGAGCAGGACGGACACGCCGGCGATCGTCACGGTGAGGAACGCCATCGCCCAGACGCCGAGCGCGCTGGCGACGTATTTGCCCGTGCCGAGGAGCTGGAAGAGCTCGTAGATCGTCTTGGTGACCGGGTAGAAGCGCGCCTGCTGCGCGAGCATGAGCGAGTCGGACACTTCGAGCATCGAGAAGGCGAAGGCGAGCATCAGCCCCGCCACGAGGTTCGCCGAGACGAGCGGCAGCGTGACGCGCCGCACCGCGCGCGCCGGCGAGGCGCCGAGGTTCCAGGCCGCCTCTTCGAACGCTTCGCTGGTCTGCTGCAACCCCGCCACGGCGCTGCGCACCATGTAGGGCAGGCGCCGCACCGCGTAGGCCACGACGAGGAAGAGCGCCGGGTTCACGCGCACGTCGAAGAGCGACGTCCAGAACGCGCTCGCGCGCACCCAGCCGAGGTTCGAGAGCCACGACGAGATCGCCAGGTAGCCGAACGCCATCACGAGCCCGGGGACGGCGAGCGGGACCATCGACAGGGCGTCCAGCACGCCCGCGCCGCGGAGCTTCGAGCGCACGACGAGGAACGCGATCGCGACGCCGAGCACGAGGTTGACGGCGACGGCGACCGAGGAGAACAGGAGCGAGTTGCGGATCGACGCGACGGTCATTTCGTGGCCGAGCGCCTCCGCGTAGTTGTCGAGCGTGAAGACCTGCGGCAGGACCGTCCCGTACCACGAGCCGGGCCGGGAGAGCGACGTGAGGACGACGCCGGCGTGCGGCAGCAGCGCCACGGTCGCGACGAGCGCGAACGGCGCCGCCGCCGCGAGCGCGCGCCAGCCGCGCAGCTTCCGGGGCGCGAACGTGACGGCCGCCTTGCCCTGCATCGCGTAGGCGCCGCGGCCGAACGCGAGCTTGCCCAGCGCGTAGAGCAGCACCGAGGCGGACAGCACGACGAACACGAGCGCGTAGGGGAAGTGCGATGAGCCGATCTCCTTGAGCGCGTCGAAGACCTGCACCGAGGCGCACGTCGTGTAGCCCAGCATGAGCGGCGCGCCCAGTTCCGTGAAGCTCCAGATGAACACGATCGTGCAGCCGGCGAAGAGGCCGGGCACGATGAGCGGCAGCGTCACGCGGAAGAAGCGCTTCCACCCCGGGCAGCCCAGGTTCGCGGCCGCTTCGTCCATCGCCGGGTCGACGTTCGCCAGCGCCGCGGTCGCGTTGAGGTAGACGATCGGGTAGAGCGCGAGCGCCTGGATGCACACGACGCCCCAGTAGCGCGCGCGCCCGAGCCAGTCCACGGACGTGCCGAGCAGCGAGTTGAGGACGCCGTATGTGCCGAGGAACTGCGCCATGCCGATCGCGCCCACGAACGGCGGCAGGATCATCGGCACCAGCACGATCGCCGAGAAGACGCCCTTGCCGGCGAAGTCGTATCGGTGCGAAAGCCACGCCAGCGGAACGGCCACGAGCAGGCACAGGGCCGTCGTCCCGAGCGCGATCAGGACGCTGTTGCCGAGGCCTTCGGCGTAAATCGGGTTGCGGAAGACGGCGGCCAGGTGCCGCAGCGTGAAACCGCCTTCGTCCCAGAACCCGCCCTTCACCACGAGGAACACGGGTAGCAGGAACAGGACCGCGAGCAGGGCGGAGACGAGGAGGAAGAGCGGCGTCCAGCGGTTTCGCATGCCCCGATTCTAGCACACCCCGCCACGCGCGGGCAACCGCGGCGCTTTCCCGCCCGCCATCGCGCTTTTCGCTTGAACGCCACCGCCGGAGTGCGGTAGAATGGGCGTCCTCGAAACGAATTCCAACGAAGGACATCCCACCATGGCCGACAATTCCCGCTTCGCCTCCGCGAAGGCCCTCTACAAGAACCTCGGCGTCGACGTCGAGGCCGCCCTCAAGACTCTCGAGAAGTTCCACGTCTCCATGCACTGCTGGCAGGGCGACGACGTCGTCGGCTTCGACCAGGACGGCGCCCTCTCCGGCGGCATCCAGACGACGGGCAACTACCCCGGCCGCGCCCGCACGCCCAAGGAGCTCATGGCCGACATCGCGAAGGCCCTCTCGCTCGTCCCCGGCACGCACCGCCTCAACCTCCACGCCTCCTACGCGATCTTCGGCAAGGACGGCTTCGTCGACCGCGACGCGCTCGAGCCCCGCCACTTCGCGCCGTGGGTCGCCTTCGCCAAGAAGGCCGGCCTGCAGGGTCTCGACTTCAACCCGACCTACTTCTCCCACCCGCTCGCCGCCTCCGGCCGCACGCTCTCTTCCGCGGACGAGAAGGTCCGTTCGTTCTGGGTCCGCCACACGGTCGCGTGCCTGCGCATCGCCGAATACTTCGCCCGCGAGATGGGGACGCCGACCGCGCTCAACGTCTGGATCCCCGACGGTCTCAAGGACATCCCGGCCGACCGCACGACGCCGCGCGCGATCTACAAGAAGTCGCTCGACGAGATCTTCGCGACGCCCTACGACCGCTCGCTCGTCGAAGTGACGATCGAGAGCAAGCTCTTCGGCATCGGCATGGAGAGCTACACCGTCGGCTCGCACGAGTTCTACATGAACTACGCCGCGAAGAACAACCTGCTGTGCCTGCTCGACAGCGGCCACTTCCACCTGAGCGAGAACGTCGCCGACAAGATCTCCTCGCTCCTGCTCTTCGCGCCGAAGATCGCGTTCCACGTCTCGCGCCCCGTGCGCTGGGACTCGGACCACGTCCTGCGCCAGGACGACATGCTCTTCGACATCGCGCGCGAAATCGCCCTCGCCGGCCCGGAGCGCGTGATCCTCGCGCTCGACTACTTCGACGCGTCGATCAACCGCGTCGCCGCCTGGGTGATCGGCATGCGCAACATGCTCAAGACGCTCCTGGCCGCGCTCCTGCAGCCCAACGCGAAGATGGCGAAACTGCAGGCCGACGGGAAGTTCACCGAGCTCCTGATGCTCCAGGAGGAGGTGAAGAACTACCCCGTGGGCGACGTCTGGGCCGAGTGGTGCCGCCGCAAGGGCATGCCCGCGCGCGAAGACTGGTTCGCCGCCGTCGAAGACTACGAGAAGAAGGTCCAGCGCAAGCGCAAGTAGCGGCTTGCGTCAGGCCAGGCCGCGCGCGCGCAGGAGCGCTTCGACCGCCGGGACGTCCTCCGGGCGGTCGACGCCGACGCCGAGTTCCGCCGTGCGGACGACGGCGATGCGGCCGCCGAGCCACAGCGCGCGGAGCTGCTCGAGTTTTTCGGAGAGCTCCAGTTCGCAGGGCGGCGTCGCGACGAGTTTTTTCAGGAACGCGCCGCGGTATCCGTAGATGCCGACGTGCCGCCGCCACAGGCCCGTGGCGGGGTCCGGCGCGCCGTCGCGCCGGAACGGGATCGCCCAGCGCGAGAAATAGAGGGCGCCGTCGTCGGCGTCCGTCACGACCTTCACGACGCTCGGCGCGGCGAGTTCCTCCGCGGTGCGGACCGGCGCGCTCGCGGTGGACATCTGGAAGCGGCCCGCCGCGTCGAGGCGGAGCTTGTCCGCCACGGCGTCGATCAGCGCCGGGTCGATGAGCGGCTCGTCGCCCTGGACGTTCACGACGACGTCGCCGTCGGCCGGCCGCGCGGCGACGGCGACGCGGTCCGTGCCGCTGGGAAGGTCGCTCGGGGTCATCACGGCGCGCGCGCCGGTTCCTTCGACCGCGGCGGCGATGCGTTCGTCGTCCGTCGCGACGATCACTTCGTCGAGCGTCTTGGCGCGCAGGCACGCCTCCGCGACCCACCGCACGAGGGGCTTGCCGCAAATCGGGGCGAGGCTCTTGCCGGGGAACCGGGTGGAGCCGTAACGGGAGGGGATGACGCCGATGGTTTTCATTCGGATTTCCGCTCGATGCGCCGGGCGAGTTCGAGGTTCTGCTTCTGGACGCGGAAGATTTCGCGGCGGAGCTCCCGGATCGAGGACATGGCGTCCGCGAGGCAGAAGAGCGGCGCGGCGGCGACGAAGAGGAGCAGGGCGAGCGGCTCGACGCTGTCCTCGCAGATCATCTCGTAGACGTAGATGCCGCCTACGACGATCAGCAGCCACGCCACGGCGCGCGTCACGTTCTCGGACAGGCGCGAACCGTCCGGCGCCGGCACTTCGGCGGCCGGGAAGGGGCTTGGCTTGGGTTTGCGGCGGAAAAACATCGGGGGAAGTCGAAATGGAAGGACGGAAGGGGTCGGGCGAAATCAGTTGGCGGCGGGAGCCGCCGCCTTTGCGTTCTCTGCGCTCTCCGCGTGTTTTTCCTCCGGGACGGGCGCCTGAGCAGGAGCCTCCGCGGACTCCGCGTGCGTTTTTTCCGGGACGGGCGCGGGAGCCTGGGTCTCTGCGTTCTCTGCGTGTTTTTCCTCCGGGACGGGCGCGGGAGCCTGGGTCTCTGCGTTCTCTGCGTGTTTTTCCTCCGGGACGGGCGCCGCCGCCGGTGCGGGGGCGGGTCGGGCTTCCGGGACGGGCGCCGCCGTCGGTGCGGGGGCGGGTCGGGCTTCCGGGACGGGCGCCGCCGCTTGCGCGGGGGCGGGCAGGGCCGCTTGCGCGGGGGCGGGCTCCGCGTGGGGCGTCGACTCATCGACGGCCTTTTCCACGTCCGCGAAGAACGCCCTGGCGGTTTCGGGGTCGGTCTCGAAGAACGCGCGGAACGCTTCGACCATGTCCTTCTTGGACGGCAGCTCCGACGGGACAATCCAGACCGAGGTCGGACCGTCGCCGCCGCCGATGACGCCGGCGGACGGCGGTGCCGGCGGCGGGGCGGGGCGATCCTCCAGGTCGACGAGACGGCCGCCCAGCTCGAGCCATTGCGTGGCGGGGAGCGTTTCGGGCGCGGCGATGGCGAGGCCGGACGCGCGCTGGTAGGAGAGCTTCGCGGCGACGGCGCCCGGATGCCCCGGGATGCAGGCGGGCAGGCGGCTCCAGTTCATGCCGGCGAAGACGGACTGCCTGCCGTCCTCGTCCGTGACGAAGAACGATGCGTCGACGACGTCGAACGTGAACGCGCCGAAGAGCAGGCCGGCCTTGCGGAAGGCTTCGACCGCGCAGCATTCCCGCCCGAAGGTCTGCGCCTGCGAGGGCGTCCAGACCCCGGTCGCGCCGCCGCTGCGGCGGGCGAAGAACTCGCCCCCGCGCGGCACGTGGGCGAAGCCGCCGCGGCCGGTGCGCAGGGTGACGACCGGCGCCTCGAAGACCGTGTTCGTCGCGCCCTGCTCGACGTAGGAAAGGCGCACGTCGCGCAACGTCCAGGAGAGGCCCGAGGTGAAGCGGATCTTCGACGCCTCCACCGTGTAGCCGGCCCGGCGGGAGAAGGATTCGAGCGCCTGGCGCTGGACGAATCCGACGCGGATGCACAGGTGGGCGCCGGCGTAGAGGACGGCGAGGAGCAGGACGAGGAAGCGGACGAGTTTGCGCGTGAATCTCATGGGGAGGTCCTTTCGTTGGCGGTGATTGTCTCACAAACGGCGGCCGTTTTCAAGGCCGTTTTCCCCGTGCGCCCGGTTCGAGGACGTGGAGGGACTGCGTGATCGCGCAGGCGTCGGCCGACGCCATGCGCTTGACCGGGCAGTCCGGCCCCCAGGGATCGGAATAGAGGACGGTCGCGCCGCCGTTTGCGTAGCCGACGATCAGGCGCAGGTGCCCCGCGCGGGAGCGCTCCTCGACGTTCGGCTCCGGCACCACGCCGAGCACGACGCCCCAGAGCAGCGGGCGGCCCGCGGCGATTTCGCGCACGACGTTCTCCTCGAAGGCGGGCAGGCGGGGGGCGGCCGCCTGGCGCAGCAGCGCCGGATCGGCGTGCCCGAAAAGGCTCCCGAGGTCGACCGAGGCGGACGCGAATTCGTCCGGGATGCGGAGCCGGGGGCGTCCGTTCGCCCGGGCCAGGCGGTTGTAGGCGCGCGCCAGCGAGAACGCGCGGATCGGGTCGACCGAGACGATCGGCCGCAGCCGGAGGTCCTTTTGGCCGAGCAGCGGGGCGAGCGCGCGGTAGAAGGCGTCCACGTCCGAACCCTGCCGGGCCTTGCTGCCGCCGTAGACCGCGAGGATGTCCTGCGGGACGGGCCTGTCCGCGAACGCGAGCGCCCGCGCCAGCGTGGCGGGCGCGCAGTAGGCCGGTTCCTTCTGGACGACCGGCGGGACGTCCAGAAGCGCCCGCTCCGGCGGCGGAGGCGGCGAGGCGCACCCGGCGGCCAGGAGCGCGGCGGCCAGGAGCGCGGCGGGGGCGGCGGACGGATGGCGCATGGTCGTCAGTCCGCGAGCGGGGCGAGGTCCTTGTCGGAGCCGAAGACCACGAGCCGGTCGTCCGCCTGCAGGACTTCGGCGCCGGTCGGGATGATCGTTTCGCGCGGGCGCGCCGGGTCGTCCGTGAGACGCCGCACGGAGAGCACCGTCACGCCGAAGGCCTGCCGGACGTTGCCCTCGGCGAGCGACTTGCCGGCCAGCGCGGCCGGGACGGAGATTTCCGCGACCGAATAGCCGTCCGCGATCGAGAAGACGTCGATCGGGTTGCGGTGCAGGATCGATTCGGCCAGGCGGTAGGCGCGGTCGCGGTCGGGGTAGACCACGTTGTCCGCGCCGATGCGCGCGAGGATGCGCCCGTGCACCGCCGAGGAGGCCTTCGCGACGACGCGCGGGACCTTGAGGTCCTTGCAGTTGATGGTCGCGAGCGTGGAGGCTTCCATCGCCGAGCCGATCGCCACGACCGCTATGTCGCAGTCCGCGAAGCCGGCGTCGCGCAGGACGCCGGGGTTGGTCGCGTCGCCCTGGATCGCCCGGATGGGGCTGTCCGCGAGGCCCTGCACGATGTTCCAGTCGCGGTCGACGAGCGTGACGTCGAGCCCGTTGGCCGCGAGGGCTTCCGCGAGCGTGAGGCCGAAGCGGCCGCCGCCGACGATTCCGATTTTGCGCGTCTTTGCCATGGCGTTTTCCTTTCCGCGCGGGCGCTAGCCCACGACGACGTTTTCCTCCGGGTAGCGTTTCGAGACGTCCGTCCGCCGGGAGCGGAAGAGCGTGAGGACGAGGGCGACGGGGCCGAGGCGCCCCGCGAACATCGCGAACGTGACGACGAGCAGCCCGGGCCGCGAGAGCGCTTCGGTGGTGCCGCCGATTTCCATGCCGTTGTTGGCGAAGGCCGAAACGGCCTCGAAGACGAGCGCGCCGGGTCGCGCCGGGCCGCCCGCCTCGACCGCGAGCAGCGCGAAGGCGGTGGCGGCGACCGCACCGGCCGAGAGCGTCACGACCGCGATCGCGTCGCCCACGACGCGCGTCGGGACCGAGCGGCCGCGCAGCTCGGGCGTCCCGCGCCAGAACATCGCGCGCACCGCGGCGAAGAGGACCGAGACGGTGGTCGTCTTCACGCCGCCGCCCGTGGAGCCCGGCGCGGCGCCGACGAACATGAGCGCCATCGTGAAGAGCAGCGTCGCGCTCCCGTAGGACGCGGTCGGGACGCACGCGAAGCCCGACGCGCGCGAGGAGAACGCCTGGAAGAGCGCCGCGCGCAGCGTCCCGCCCGCGGTCAGGTCCGCGTAGGCGCCGCGCGCCTCGAGCGCCGGGTAGACCAGGAGCGAAAGCAGCACCCCGGCCGCCACGCCCTCCAGCGCGAGGCGCGAGTGAAGCGAGACGCGGCCGCGCGCGAGGCGGTTGCGGCGCCAGGGCCGCAACGCGGCCAGGTTCGCGAAGACGACGAATCCGATGCCGCCGCAGAAGGACAGCGCGCAGGACCAGAGCGTGGCGGCCGGGTCGCGCAGTAGCGGCGCGAACGAATCCGGGAAGAGGCTGAAGCCCGCGTTGCAGAACGACATCACGGAGAAAAACGTCCCGCGCGCGAGCGAGCGGGCGAAGCCGGCGCCGGGGTCGAGCGCGCCGAAGCGCGCCGCGAAGGCGAGCGCGCCGCCGAGTTCGCACGCGAACGTGAAGGCGACGGTCTGCCGCAGGACCGGACCGACCTGGTTGGGCGTCCCGGTGCCGAGCGTGTTCATCACGGAGCGCTCCTCGTCCACCGAGAGCGACCGCCCCGCGGCGAGGAAGAGGAACGTGCCGATCGTCATGATTCCGAGTCCGCCGAGCTCCACCAGGACCGCGAGGACCGCCAGCCCGAACGGGGTGAGCGCGGCGCCCACGCCGACCGGATCGAGCCCCGTCACGCAACAGGCGCTCGTGGCGAGGAAGAGCGATTTCGGGTCCAGGTGCCAGGCGCCGTCCGCGTTGGAGAGCGGCAGCGCGAAGAGCACCGTCCCGACGGCGACCGCCGCCGCGAAGGCGAGCACGACGAGGCGCGACGGCGCGCCGAAACGCTGCTGGCGGGAGCGGCGGGACATGGGCTAGACGTGCAACGGGGGCTGCCGGGCCGCGGCGCCCGCCATGGCCCCTTCGACGATCTCCGTCGCGTCCGCCAGGAGCGACTGGATCGCCGCGACGTTGCCCGCGGCGCTCTGGATGCGGGCGCGCGCGGCGTCGTCCGCGGCGGGCGAGGCGCCCAGCTCGGAGAGCGCGGCGGCGAGTTCGGCCGCGTTGTAGGAGAACGAGTCCTTGAGCGAGTGCAGGCGGCGCAGGCCCTCGCGCATCGTTTCGGTCTCGTGTTCGGCGACCTGCACGCGGTCGCGCTCGGTGAGGTCCGAGAAGGAGAGCACCGCGCCCACGACGTTGCCGTCGGAGTCGCGGTTGGCGGAGGCGCGGATCTCGGCGCGGAACGCCTCGCCGTCCGCGCGCTTGGCGATCGCAACGCCGGTCGTCTCGGACGTCTCGCCCGCGAGCGCCTCCACGACCGCGAGCGCGTCGTCGTGGTTCAGCAGCAGCGTCCCGAGCGGCCGGCCCACGAGGTCGCCGGCGGCGCGGAGGCCCCAGATGCGGGCCGTGGCGGGGTTCGCGTATTCGATGCGCGTCTGCAGGTCGATCACCACGATCGCGTCGAAGGCGTTCTGCAGCGCGTTGTGCTCCGTGCGGAGCATTTCGTCCGTCTGGCGGCGCACCGTCTCGTCGCGCACGAAGAAGCACAGGTGCGGCGTGGAGAGGCGCAGCGGCGAGACGGAGACTTCGGCGGGGAACGTCGAGCCGTCCGCGCGCGTGCACACCGCCTGCAGCAGCGTGAAGCACTGGCGCTGGAGGTTCTCGTGGAGCGTGCGGATGAGGTCCGCGTCCGCGCCGGTCACCACCTGCGAGAGCAGGAGGTGGGAAAACTGCGCCGGCGTGTAGCCGAACGTCGTCGTCGCGCGCGCGTTCACGTCGCGGATGCGGCCGTGCAGGTCCGTCACGATCGCCGCGTCGTAGATGTTCTGGAAGAGCTCCCCGTAGCCGCCCTGCGCGCCGTCGCGCATGCCGCCGCCGGGCGCGGCGGGCGCGGGCGCGGCGGCCGCCGCCGCCGGCGCGCGGAACACCGCGGTGCGCGGCCGCTCCGAAACGGGGACTTCGGAAATCTCCGGGATCAGGTCGATCCGCATCGTCGTGCCTTTGGCGTTGTTCATGGTTTTCAGGTTCGCGGGTTCGCGGGTTCGAAAGCGTCGCGGCCGCGCGTCGGCGCGCCGCGACGCCCGGATCGTCAAAGAAGACGGCCCTGGAACTCCTCGCGCCCGCAGACGGGCACGGGGATTTCGACGGGCTTGGCGGCGGCGTGCAGTTCGCGCACGACGACGGTGTCGACGCCCTTGTGGTCGGAGTAGGCCGCCACGAGGCGGCGCAGCGCGGCTTCGTCCGCCGCGGCGGGGCGGACCGCCAGCGCGGTCGGGCCGGGGACGTTCACGGAGCGCAGCTGCACGTCGCCGCCGCGCATGCCGGTGCGGAGCGCCTCGTTGTCGGCGCGGTTGCGGCCGAGGATGGCGAGAGTGCCGCCCGGCAGGCGGAAGAGCCGCCCGTGGTCGAGCAGGCGCAGGAGACGCGCGTCGCCGAGCCCTTCGTGCGCCATGACGTCCTTGAGGCGCCGGCAGTAGCTCGGTTCGGTGAGCTTGCAGCCGCCGGCCGGCGTCGGATACTCGCGGATGCCGAATTTCCTGGCCATCTCCATCTGCGGCTTGCGGTTGCGGCCGTTGAGGGCGAGGAGTTTCTCCCGGTCCACGAGGCCGCGGCGTTCGGGCTCGGTTTCGTCCAGCAGCTTCGCGCAGAGCGGGCGCACGAGGAAGTCGCCCGCGCCGCAGAGTTTGCGGACGCGGTTGAGGCCCGGCCGCTGCTGCGACATGGGGCGCTGGCCGAGCACTTCGCCGGTTGCGACGAAGTCGAAGCCGTTCGCCTGCGCGTATTCCCAGGCCCGGGCGATCATGCGCGCGTGGCAGTCGATGCAAGGGTTGAGGCACGAACCGAAGCCGGAGGGCGGGTTTTCCAACAGCGCCAGGATGTCGGGCGTGAAGTCGATTTCGTGCATGGGGAAGCCCAGCGCGTCGAGCGATTTCTTCGCGCCGGCGGGGTTCGCGTAGAAGGGCGACGTGAACGTGACCGCTTCGGCGCGCACGCCCTGCTCGCGCAGCACGCACATGGCGAGCATCGAATCGAGCCCGCCCGAGCACAGGCACAGCGCCCGCCCCTTGCGCGCGGGTCCGGCCGGCGCGGCGGCGGCCGCGGCGCTTTCGTCGTTGTCGTTCATGGCGCGAATCATACTCTTTCGCCCGCCGGACCGCAAGGCGGTTGCGCGTCGCGCCGCCCGTGGTGTAGAATCGCGGCATGACCGATTTCCAGTCCCTCTTCCGGACGGTGGCCGCGCCCGGGCTCCCCGGCGGGGCCGCCCTCGCGCTCCGGCCCGTGCCGTGGCTCGCGCTCGCCGTCTTCTCTGCGGTCCTCGGCGCGTGCGTCGGCTCGTTCCTCAACGTCTGCATCTACCGCATTCCGCTGGACCAGTCCGTGATCCGGCCCGGTTCGCACTGCATGAGCTGCGGCAAGCCGATCCGCTGGTATCACAACATCCCGGTCCTGAGCTATTTCGCGCTGCGCGGAAAATGCGCTTCGTGCGGCGCGCCGTTTTCGTTCCGCTACGCGGCCGTGGAACTGCTCGTCGCGTTCCTCTTCGTCCTCGTTTTCTGCCTCTGTCCGCCGGCGGGCGCGGACGCGCCGCTCGGGATGCGTTGGCTCGCCGCGCCCGTCGGGGCGACCGGCGTGCCGGCGCTGCGCGCGCTCTGGACGGTCCCCGTTTTCTGGCTCTTCGTCTGCGGGCTCGTCGTCGCGACGTTCGTCGACCTGGACCACATGATCATCCCGGATTCCGTTTCGCTCGGCGGCGCCGCCGCGGGGTTGGTCCTCTCGGCGCTCGTTCCGGAAACGCAGCTGCGCTTCGTTTTCGCGGAAGGCCCGGACGGCGCGGCGAGCCTCGTCGCGGCCGCCGCGGCGACGTGGCGCGAAGGTCTCGCGCTCTCGGCGCTGGGCGCGGCGGCCGGTTCGGCGCCGCTCTGGCTCGTGCGCGTGATCGGCACGTGGTGGTTCCGCCGCCGCGGGCGCATCGGGGCGGACGACCATGCGATGGGCCTCGGGGACGTCAAGTTCATCGCCGCCCTCGGCGCCTTCCTCGGCTGGCACGGCGCCCTCTTCTGCATCGCCGGCGGCGCGTTCCTCGGCGTCGCCGCCGCGCTGCCGCTCATGGCGCTGGGCAAGCGCCGGCTCCTCGACAGGATTCCGTTCGGCCCGTATCTGGCGCTGGCCGGCCTGCTGTGGCTGCTCTGGGGGCCGCGCCTCGCGGCCGCCTGGACGTTCGCGTTCGCGGCGCGCTAGAGCGCGGCCAGGACCGCGGCCGCCGCGTCGGCGGGCGTCAGCTTGAAGGCGGCGAGGAGGTCGTCGCGCGAGGAGGCGTGCGGCACGAAGGCGTCCGGCCAGCCGAAGGAGACGACGCGCGGCGGCGCCGGCAGGTCCGAAACCGCGTCGCGCACGCCTTCGCCGAAGCCGCCCGTGCGCGCGGCGTCTTCGAACGTGCACACGACGCGCACGCCGGCCGCCGCCTCTTCGCGCAGGAGCGCCGCGTCGACCGGCTTGGCGAAGCGCGCGTCGACGTGCACGCTTCCCGCGCCGCGCGCCTCCAGGAGCGCCGCGAGCTCCGCGGCCCACGCGTCCTGCGGGCCGAGCGTCCAGATCGCGACTTCGGGCTTTTCGCGCGTGCGGGAAAGTTCGACCGCGCGGCCGAGCCGCACGGGCGGCAGCGCGGCCGCCGCGGCGGTGCCGCGGTCGTCCGGCGCCGTCCCGCGCGGGTAGCGGATCGCGGACGGGCCCGGCAGCGAAAGCGCGAAGCGCAGCATCGCGGCGAGCTCCGCGGGCGTCCGCGGAGCGAGGACCGCCACGCCCGGGATCGGGCGCAGCAGCGCGATGTCGAAAATCCCGTGGTGCGTCGCGCCGTCGCCGGGGACGACGCCCGCGCGGTCGAGCGCCAGCACGACCGGGAGGCCCTGCAGCGCGGCGTCGTGCACCATCGCGTCCACGGAGCGCTGGAAGAACGTCGCGTAGACCGCCGCGACGGGCCGCAGCCCGCCCGCGGCCAGCCCCGCGGCGAACGTGAGCTGGTGCTCCTCGCAGATGCCCACGTCGCGGAAGCGCCTGGGGTAGGTCCGCGCGAAACCGGACAGGCCCGTGCCCGCGGCCATGCCGGCCACGACCGCGTGGACGCGGGCGTCCGTTTCGGCGATCTTCTCCAGCTCCCCGCCGAAGACGGCGGACCACGAAACGCCGTCGGGCTTCTTGAGCGGAAGCCCCGTGGCGGGGTCGAACGGGGCCGGGCCGTGCCACGGCTCCGGGTCGCGTTCCGCGGGCGCGTAGCCGCGGCCCTTCTGCGTGGCGACGTGGAGCACGACGGGCACGGGCGAATCCTTCAGCGCGCGGAACGCGCCCTCGAGCGCCGGGAGGTCGTGGCCGTCCACGGGACCGACGTAGCGCAGGCCGAGCTGCTCGAAGATGGTGTTGTTGCGGCGCGTGAAGAGCGACTTGAGGCGGCTCTCGAAAGCGTGGTAGTGCTCGCGCATCCAGCCCATGCGAAGGCGCCGCACGCCGTAGTCCTCGATGGCGGCCTTCCAGCGGTTGTAGCGCGGCGAGGCGAGCATGCGGCCGAACGCGCGCGAAAGCGCTCCCGTGGGGCGGCCGATCGACATCTCGTTGTCGTTGAGGACGAGCAGCAGGCGCGACGCCGTCTCGCGGACGTTGTTGAGCGCCTCGAGCGAGACGCCGTTGGCGATCGACGCGTCGCCGACGACGGCGACGACGGCGCCCGCGCCGCCGAGCCGGTCGCGCGCGGCGGCGAGCCCGAGCGCGGCCGAGAGCGCGTTGCCGGCGTGGCCGGAGCCGAACGCGTCGCAGGGCGACTCGCTCCGCTTCTGGAAGCCCGCGAGGCCGTTCGTGCGCCGCAGCGTGCAGAAGCGGTCCGCGCGGCCCGTGAGGAGTTTCCAGGCGTAGCACTGGTGCGAAACGTCGAAAAGGACGGAATCCGCCGGCGGGTCGAAGACGCGCAGCAGCGCGATCGTGAGTTCCACGACGCCGAGGTTGGAAGCGAGGTGGCCGCCGTTGGCGCCGACCGTCCGGACGATTTCCTCGCGGATTTCGGCGGCGAGCGCCGGGAGCTTCTCCGCCGGCAGCGCCTTCACGTCCGCCGGACCGCGGATCGCCGACAGGATCGGCCCCATGCCGGAACGCCCCCCGTCGCCTTCCCCGCCGCCAGCCCTGAAATGTCCTTCCATGCCGACAAAGTCTACCACAACCCCGCTTCCCCCGGCAACCGCGGCCAGGAGAACGAACAGGACCGTGCCCGCGTTCAAGGGCGAGCGACGGGCGGGGTCAGATGCCGCCGCCGGCGGCGAATTCGTCCACGTCCGGGACGCCGGGCGTGCGCACGCGCGGCGAAGGCTGGGCGTTGAGGACCTTGCTGTGCGGCGGGACGGAGTGGACGAGCCACACGTTGCCGCCGATCACGGAATCGTGCCCGATGCGCGTTTCGCCGCCGAGAATCGTCGCGCCCGCGTAGATCACGACGTTGTCCTCGACGTCCGGGTGGCGCTTGACGCCCTTGACGAGGTTTCCGTCGGCGTCCTTGGCGAACGAGAGCGCGCCGAGCGTGACGCCCTGGTAGAGCTTGACGCGCCGCCCGATGGTGCACGTCTCGCCGATCACGACGCCCGTGCCGTGGTCGATGAAGAAGCCGGGGCCGATCGAGGCGCCCGGGTGGATGTCGATCCCGGTGAGCGAGTGGGCGCGCTCGGACATCATGCGCGGCAGCAGCTGGACGCCGAGTCCGCAGAGCCGGTGCGCCACGCGGTGCACGGCGGTGGCGTAGAAGCCCGGATACGCCAGCGCGACTTCCTGCTCCGAGCGCGCGGCCGGGTCGCCTTCGTAGCCGGCGAGCAGGTCTTCGCGCAGCGCGTCGCGGATCGCGGGCAGCGAGTCGAAGAACGCGGCGGCCGTTTCGCGCGCGAACGCCGCGGCGTCCCGCCCGCGGCCGACGCCGAGCACGGGGCAGGAGTAGTTGGCGCGCACCGGTTCGATGCAGGCGGCGAGTTCTTCGGCGGCGGCGCGGACGCGGGAGGTCCCGGAACGCGGCCGGCCGGCGGCGGCGCCGGTCCCGCAGAGCGGCGCCGCGAGGGCGACCAGTTCGTCGAGCAGCGCGGCCACGCG
>JAFTHC010000225.1 GCA_017457625.1 Kiritimatiellia bacterium | reverse complement strand
GGAGGTGCAGGCCGAGCCGGACGAGGCGCAGATGCCCGCGTCGCTGAGGTGGAAGAGGATCGCCTCGCCCTCGATCCACTCGAACGCGACGTTGAGCGTGTTCGGCAGGCGGCGGGCCGGATCGCCGTTCACCACGGTGTCCGGGATCTTCAGGAGCCCCTCCTGGAGCCGGTCGCGCATCCGCGCGATGCGCGCGACCTCGCCGCCGTCGATCTCCTCGCGCGCCATTTCGACGGCGCGGCCGAGGCCGACGATGTAGGGGACGTTTTCGGTGCCGGCGCGGCGGCCCTTTTCCTGGTGGCCGCCGAGAAGGAACGGCCGGACGGGCGTCCCGCGGCGGATGTAGAGCACGCCGATTCCCTTCGGGGCGTGGAGCTTGTGGCCGGAGAAGGAGAGCATGTCGGCGGGGACCCCGGACATGTCGACCTCGGCGAGCTTGCCTGCGGCCTGCGTGGCGTCCGTGTGGAAGACGGCGCCGGCGGCCTTCGCGAGCTCGGCGCATTCGCGGATGGGGAAGACTACGCCCGTTTCGTTGTTCGCCCACATGAGCGAGACGAGCTTCGGGCCGGGGGCGGCGAGCGCGGCGCGGTAGGCGTCCATGTCGAGCGCGCCGAGGCGGTCGACGCCGATCCGGACGACGCGGATCCGGTTCTCCTCGAGCCACCGGCACGGCTCCAGGACCGCGGGGTGCTCGACGGCGGACGTGATCACGGTCGTGTCGGGCCCGAGCGCCTCGACGGCGCCGAAGAGCGCGTTGTTGTCGCTTTCGGAGCCGCAGCTCGTGAAGACGACTTCGTCCGGCTGGCAGCGCAGGAAGTCGGCGACCTTGGCGCGCGCGACCTTCACGTCGGCGGCAACGGCGCCGCCGAACGCGTGCATGCTGGAGGCGTTGCCGTAGCGCTCCGAGAAGAAGGGCAGCATCGCCTCGACGACTTCCGGCGCGCAGCGGGTCGTGGCGTTGTTGTCGAAGTAGAAGACCTTGTCCATGTGCGGCGCTCCTAGACGGTCTCGACTTCGAGGTCGGGGGCGCCGAGGGCCTCGCGGAGCTTCTTTTCCACGAGGCCGTTCTTGGTGAGGGCCGCGGCCATGCAGCCGGCGCAGTGGCCGAGGAAGCGGACCTGGACCCTGGAAGCGCCGGCGTCGACGAGTTCGATGTCGCCGCCGTCGAGCCGCAGCGCGGGGCGGACGTCGGACTCGAGGACCTTCTCCACGGCGAGGACCTTCTTGGCGGGCGAGAGGTCCGCGTAGGCCGCGGGGGGGGCGGCGGGAGCCGGCGCCGCGGCGGGCGCGGCCTTGCCGAGCTCGCGGTCGAGGATGGCCTGGATCCGGCCCTTGCACTTGCCGCAGGCGCCGCCGGCCTTGGTGTAGTTGGTCACCTGCTCGACGGTCGAAAGCCCGTTGATGCGGATCGCCTCGACGATTTCGCTCTCGTGCACGTCGAAGCACGTGCAGACGAGCGGGTCGTCCTTGAGCTGGCGCACCGTGGTGTCGCCGGTCCGGTAGTTGGCGATGGCGGCTTCGAGCGCTTCCATGCCCATGACCGAGCAGTGCATCTTCTGCTCCGGCAGGCCGTCGAGATACTTGGCGATGTCGGCGTTGGTGACCTTGGCCGCCTCTTCGAGCGTCATGCCCTTGATCATCTCCGTGAGGGCCGAGGAGGACGCGATGGCGCTGGCGCAGCCGAAGGTCTGGAACTTCACGTCGGCGATGCGGCCGTCCTTGTCGAGCTTGAACATGAGCTTGAGCGCGTCGCCGCAGGCGAGCGCTCCGACTTCGCCGACGCCGTCGGGGTTTTCGAGGGTGCCGACGTTGCGCGGGTGGTGGAAATGGTCGAGGACTTTTTCTGAATAATCCCACATGGCTTCTGTCTCCAATGGAACCGCAACCGGCGCCGGGCGGAGTGCCGCGGCGATTTCCCGTTCGCGGAAACGGGCCGGGAGTATACGCGCTTCCGCGCGCGAACGCAAGTTTTGACGCGCCCGCCCGGGCGGTGGTAGACTCCGGCGCCATGTTCGATTCGCACTGCCATTTCGAGCCCGGCGTCGACGCGGCCGGCTGGATCGCCCGCGCCCGCGCGGCGGGGCTGGACGGCCTGCTGGCCTGCGGCGGCTCGCCGGAGGCGGACGAGGGCGCGCGCCTCGCGGCGGGCCTGGCGCCCGGTTTCGCGCTGGCGGCGTTCGGGCTGGACCGCGACGCGGCGGACGCCGTCGCCGGACCGGCCGACATGGCCGCGCGCATGGCGGCGCTGGAGCGGACGCTCCTGGCGGAACGCGCGGCGGCGGTCGGCGAGATCGGCCTGGACTACTCGCGCGGCGAGGACGCGGCGGCGCGGGCGCGCCAGCGCGCGCTTTTCGCCGCGCAGCTCCGGCTCGCGGCGAAGCTGGGGCTGCCCTGCTCGATCCACAGCCGCGGGGCCGAGGAGGACACGGTCGCGCTGCTGCGCGAAAACCTCTCGCCGGAACTCGCCGCCGCGGGGCGGGCCGGTTCGCTGCACTGCTTCGTGGGCACGGCGGAGTTCGCCGCCGCGCTCGCGCCGCTCGGGCTCTGCTTCGGGCTGTCGGGGATCGTCACATTCCGCAACGCGGACGCGCTCCGGGCCGTCGTGCCGCTGCTGCCGCGCGACCGCATCCTGGTGGAGACCGACTCGCCCTGGCTCGCGCCCGTGCCGCTGCGCGGGCGGCCGTGCGAACCGGCGTTCGCCGTCCACACGGCGCGCCGCGTCGCGGAACTGCTCGGGCTGCCGGAGCGCGAAGCGTTCGCGCTCTTTTCCGCGAACGCGCGGCGCGTGTTCGCGGCGCGCTAGCGGTGGTGGCTGCGGCCGACGACCGCGAGGAACTCGGCGCGCGTGGCGGGGTCGTCGTGGAACGAACCGAGGACGGAGCTCGTGGCCATCGCCGAGTTCTGCTTTTCGACGCCGCGCATCATCATGCACAGGTGCTGGCACTCCATCACGACGCCTACGCCCTCGGCGCCGGTTTCGTCGCGCACGGCGCGGGCGATTTCGCTCGTGAGGCGCTCCTGGATCTGCAGGCGCGCGGCGAGGCAGTCGACGATGCGGGCGATCTTGCTCACGCCGAGCACCTTGCCGCGCGAGATGTAGCCCACGTGGCAGTGCCCGAAGAAGGGCAGCAGGTGGTGTTCGCAGAGGCTGTAGACGTCGATGTCGCGCACGACGACCATGTTGTCGCTGCCGGACTCGAAGACGGCGCCGTTCACGACGTCGTGCGGTTTCATCGCGTAGCCGCGGGCCAGGTGCGCCAGGGCCGCGGCTACGCGCGCGGGCGTCCTGCGCAGGCCTTCGCGGTCCGGGTCTTCGCCGATTTCCAGGAGCAGCTCGCGGACGAGCGTGCCGACGCGTTCTTCGTTCATCGCGGTTCCTCCGTCTACCAGTCGTCGCCGTCGTCCCCGCCGCCGTCGCCGTAGGGATCGTCGCCGTCGTCTCCGTCGTCGTCGCCGTAGGGGTTCTCTTCTTCGTCGTCCGGCGCGCCGCCGCGGTCGGGCGGGCGGAACGCGTCCGGATCCTCGGCGTAGTCGTCGAGGTCGTGCCCGTATTGCGTGGGGTTCGGCCCCACGGAGAGGCTTTCGACGGGGAGCGGGTAGAACTCGCCCGGCTTGGCGGGGCCGGAAACGCCGGCGTCGAGCACTTCGAAGAACCAGTCGCCGTCCTCGGACTTGAACGCGTAGAAGAGTCTGCGCAGGCCGGTCCGCGGCAGGTTCGGGCGGAGCTTGAGCTCCTCGTAGACGTCGTCGTCGATCTCCTCCTTGGCGGGC
Organism: Kiritimatiellia bacterium; assembly: GCA_017457625.1. Classification (GTDB taxonomy): domain Bacteria; phylum Verrucomicrobiota; class Kiritimatiellia; order RFP12; family UBA3636; genus UBA3636. The sequence goes on along the minus strand of JAFTHC010000225.1, from coordinate 2,615 downwards.
TCGACGTCGAGCTCCGGCGGAATCATCGCGCGCTCGTCGGTTTCGCAGTCTTCGGCGAGGAAAAAGTAGAACGGCCCCTCTTCGTCGAAATCGACCGCCGACTGGATCGCGACGTGCAGGTCGTAGAGGTTCGAGCTTTCGGCCATGTCGATGAAGCGGACGCAATCCTCGCCGTCCCACCACGGGCCGTCGGCGCAGGACACGCGCACGCGGAACACCTGCGGCGCGGCCGGCGCCGCTTGCTGCGGCGCTTTCTTCGCGGGCTCTTTTTTCGCGGGAGCGTTCTTCGCAGGAACTTTCTTCGCGGGCGCTTTCTTCGCTGGCGTTTTGCTTTTCATCGCGATCCTTTCAGTTTTCCTCGGCTCCGGCGAAGCCGGCCTTGCGCAGCAGTTCCATCGTGACGGGGCGTCCGGCGGGAGCGGCGAGCAGGGATTCGACGTAGCGGGCGACGACGTCGGTTTCGACGTTCAGGCGGTCGCCGGGGCGGCGTTCGGAGAGAGAGGTTTCGCGCCACGTCGTCGGGATGACGTTCACTTCGAAGACGCCGGGCGCGGGCACGGCGCTCACGGTGAGGCTCACGCCGTCGAGCGCGACGGAGCCCTTGTAGACGACGTAGCGCGCCTCGGGTCCCCCGAGCCGCAGTCGCAGTCGCCAGTCGCGGCCGGCGCGGTCAACGGCCTCGAGGCGGGCCGTGGCGTCCACGTGGCCCTGCACCAGATGCCCGCCGAGGCGGCCGGAAACGCGCAGCGCGCGTTCGAGATTCGCGGCGGCGCCGGGCGCGAGGTCGCCGAGCGCGGTGGCGCGGAGCGTTTCGTCGAGCACGTCCGCGTCGAAGCCGTCCGGCCGCACGGCGGCCACGGTGAGGCAGCAGCCCTGCACGGCGACGCTTTCGCCGGGCTCGAGCGGGCCGTCCGGCCAGGGGGGGCAACCCAGGCGGGCGACGGCGCCGCCGCCCCCGCGCGAAAGACCGAGCCACGTGCCGCGGCGCCCGACCAGACCCGTGAACACGGCTAGCGGATCCCCTCGGGCGGAAACTCGCGGATGGCCGCGCCCTCGCGCAGGTGGGCGATCCACGCCTCGAACCGCCGCTCGGCGGCCTCCGCCCACAGCGTATCCTCGATCCGCTCCCAGGCGCTTTCGAGCGTGTCCGTCCCGGTCTTCTCGGTTTCGACGCGGCAGACCAGATACTGCCAGTCGCCCAGGACGACGGGCGGGGAGACCTTGCCGTCGGCGAGGGCGAGGACGGTCGAAGCGATCGGCGCGGCGAGCGCGGCGGCCGGGTCGACGAATCCGTAGTCGCCGGCGCCGAGCATGCGCTCCTCGTCGGTCGGGGCGGCGACGAGGTCGGCGAAACTCTCGCCGGCGGCGACGCGGGCGAGGAAGGCGGACGTCTTCTCCGTGTCGCCGGCGGGGAAGACGGCCATCGCGACGCGGACGCGCGGGGCGGGGGCGAACTCGGAGCGGCGCGTCTCCCAGGCGCGCGCCACGTCGGCGGGGGAGACGCGCACGTTGGCGTTCACGTAGGTCTGGCGCATCGTCGTCACGATGAGCTGCTCCTCGATCATTTCCTTCCAGTCCGAATAGGTGAGCCCGTCGCGCGCCAACGCGAGCTGGAGGGCGTGCACGTCGCCGCCGTATTGCTTCTCGATGCGTTCCGTGGCGGTGCGGTCCACGGCGTAGTCGGGCAGGCGCGCGTCCCCGGCCCAGTATTGTTGGAGCACGAGCTGCTTGTTCTCCAGGTCGCGCAGCGCGTTGGTCCAGGCGGCGCTCCAGAGCGCCTCGGGGTCTTTCTCGAGCGGGGCGGCGCGGCGCGCGTCCGCCAAGTAGGGGCGGATGGCGGAAAGGACGTCGGAAACCGCGATCGGATCGCCGTTCACGGTGGCGGCGAGCGCGTCGACGGGCACGGGGCCGGCGGCGCAGGCGGCGCCGGCCGCGGCGGCGAAAAGCAGGCAGGCGGGAACGAACCGTTTCATGCGCGCCGAGTATACAGGAAACGCGGCGCGAAAGAAAGGCGAAAAATCATTTCCGCGCGGCGCGGGCGGCCAGGACGGCGCGGCGGAACGGGGAGGCGGGGTCGCGGACGAACTTCGCCCCGCGCGTGATCTTGCACAGGCTCATGCCGAGCTCGCGCGCGACGGCGCGCTGCGGCTTGCCGGCGAGCAGCTCGCGAACGAGCGCCCAGCGGTTGGAGAACTCGACGCACTCGGACGGCGTGAACAGGTCGCGGAGGAACGCTTCGACGGCGTCGCGGCCGCGGAGCCGTGCGATCGAGGCGGCGAGCTGCCCGAAATCGTCGCGCGACGCGTCGACCTCCTTTGGCGTTGTCTTTCGCATGGACGGGGATTCTAGCACGGCCGCGCGCGGATTTCAAACGCGGCGCCCGCGCCGGTCGTATTCGGTCAGGAATCGGGGGTGGCGGCTGCGCCGTCGTCGCATGCGGCGTCGTCGCATGAGAAGCTGTTCCCGATCGCGGGGCCGCTCGAAGACCGCGCGGAGCGGGCGGATTCGCGGGCGTCGCTCGCTCGGCGGGGTGAATCCCGCCTTCGCTCGCGCCGCCTCGCGACTCCATCCCGCCCGCGCGGCCTCCTCGCTGTCCCCCCCGCGATCGGGAACGG
>JAFTHC010000224.1 GCA_017457625.1 Kiritimatiellia bacterium | reverse complement strand
GCCGGAGCCTCCGGCAATGACGGGGGCGGCGGGGCCGCCAATGACGGGGGCGGCGGGGCCGCCAATGACGGAGGCGGCGGGGCCGCCAATGACGGGGGCGCCTTCGGCGCCAATGACGGGGGCGCCTTTGGCGCCAATGACGAATTGTCAGGTACGGGGGGAGGAGGAGCAGGGGGCTCCCCGGGCGCGGGGGGCGGAACGGGGGGCGGAACGGAACCGGAAGAAGCCGGGGAACCCGCCCCGATCGCGGGCGGTTCCCAGTCCGCCCAACCCGCGAACAGATCGCCCAGGTCGTGCGGCGGCGGGGCTTCCGCGCCCTTCTTTTTCTTGTTGCTCGGCATGCGCGCGAGGATAGCAGAATCGCCCCCCGCGCGCAACCGACGGCCGCGGCGCGGCGCGTCCTAGCCGACGGGCGTCACGCCCTTGCGCAGGATGATGTTGCCGTATTTGCGCGTCTCGCCCGTCTGGACGATCAGGAACGCCTTCTTGGCGCGCTCGTAGAACGCGAACCTCTCGAGGCGGCCCATCTTCGCCCACGCGTAGCCGGCCTTGTCGGCGGCGGCGCGGTAGGAGGCTTCCACGTCCGGGTCGAGCGTGTCGCCGGGCACGGCCTCCATCGTGATCATCGGCGCGTCGGTCCCGTAGGAATCCAGTTCGAAAAGCGGCAGGATCGCGTCCATGAGCGCGGCGGCGGAAATGCCGTCCGCGCGCAGGACGACGGCGCCGTTTGCCTTGCCGTAGGTTTCGGCGGGGAAGTGCGCGTCGCCGAGGACGAGTTCGTCGCCGTGCCCCATGCGCGAAAGCGCCGAGAGCAGGTCGGGGGAAACGAGGGGGGAGATTCCTTTGAGCATGGCTGTTTCTCCGGTTGCGTCGGATGCGCCGGATTATCCCGCAACCGCCCCCCCGCGTCAACCGGCCCGCGCCGCCAGCCCCGTCCCCGGTCAGTCGTCCGGAATCAGGGTCCGCAGGTTGGCGACGGCCTCGAAATGGCGGTCGCGGGAAACGAGCACGGCGCCGTGTTCGAGCGCCTGCGCGGCGAGCCAGATGTCGTTGACGGGGATGGTGCGCCCCGACTCGCGCAGCGAACGGAACACCTTCGCGTAGAGGTCCGTCGTGTCGGGCGTGAGCGTGGTTTCGACGACGTTGGAAAGCCGGAGGAACGCTTCCAGCGCCTCCCGGTTCCGGCGTCCGCGCCGGGTGTCGTCGAGTCCGGCCTTCGTTTCCGCTACCGCAATCCGGCTGACGAACATCGTCTCGGATTTCGAAACGGACTCCGGAAGTCGTTTGAACCCTCCAATGTGGTCGATGATGATGTTCGAATCAAGGAGGAACCGGCGACTCATTTCCACATCTCCGGCTCGATCTTCGACTGTAGTTCCAGCGCCTCCCGAATCGGACGGACATCTTCTTCCGAAAGACACCCGAACAGGGCGTTCGCGGCGTCGATCCGCGCCTTCTCCTCCGCGGTGGGGAGACCGAGCGCGCGGCGGGCGAGCTGCTTGAAGGCCGCTCCGAGACTCGCTTTCGTCTCGCGGGCGTAGTCGCGGACGGCGGCGTAGAGTTCGTCGTCGATGTTGTGCAGGGTGAGGGCCGTGGACATGGTGTGTTTCCTTTCGCGGTTCGTCGAGGATAGATTATGAACCGCGATGGGTCGTTTGTCAACCGGCAAGTCCTCGGTGGCGGGGTGCGGGACCCGCACCCCGCCACCGAGGGCAACCCGCCCCCCGCATTCCGGCCGCAATCCCACCGTGGAAAATTTTCCGGCGAGAACCCGAAAATCCGAGAACCCGAGAATCCGGCGCGGCGGGAGGGCGCGCTCTCCGAGCGCCCCGCTGAATTGTCCACAAACACCAATTGCCCCCAGTGTCCACACGGCTCTGCCGGACTACGCGATTGATTTAAAGGGATTTAAAGGGGTCTGTCCCCATAGGATTTAAAGGGGTCTGTCCCCATAAGTCCCCCATAAGTCCCCCGGCCGCTCCGTGTGGCTCGGTGTTCACGACAGGGAGGCCGGGCCGCGGATGGGCGACCCGAGAAGCGCGGCCTGCAGGCCGCCGAGGTCGTCGAAGGTCCAGGTGGGCCGGTGCGGAGAGGCGGCGGCGTCCGCGGCGGAGGTCTCGCCGGAGAGGACGAGCGCCGTCGCGATGCCCGCCTCGGCGCCGAGCGCGATGTCGGTGTAGAGGCGGTCGCCGACCATGCACAGGCGCTCCTTCGGGACGCCGTATTTGGCGACGACGGCGTCGACGATGCCGGCGTGGGGCTTGCCGACGACCTCGTCCGGCTCGCGGCCGGTCGACGCCTTCACGTAGGCGATGACGGCGCCGATGTCCGGGACGAAGCCGCCGTCGACGGGGCAGTTCAGGTCCGGGTGCGTGGCGACGTAGGGCCGGCCCTCGCGCACGAGGTCGCACAGGCGCGTCATCTTCGCGTAGTCGAACGCCTGGTCGAAGCCGAGCACGACGACGTCCGGCTCGCGCTCGACGAGCCGGAAGCCCGCCTCGCGGAACTCGCGCTCCAGCGTCGGCATCCCGAACACCGCCACGGCCGCGCCGGGCATCCGCCCGAGCAGCAGGCGCGTGGTGGCCTCGCCGGAGGTGAAGACGTCGTCCGGCGCCGCGTCGATGCCGAGCCGCCCGAGCTTGGCGACGTAGGCCGTGCGGTCCTTCGAGGAGTTGTTCGTCAGGAACAGGTGGCGCCTCCCCTGCGCCCGGACCGTTTCGAGAAACGGCCGGGTGCAGTCGAACAGACGGTCGCCGAGGTAGATCGTGCCGTCCATGTCGAGGAGGAAGAGGTCTATGTCGCGGGGGGAGCGCATGGCGTCAGGAGAGGAGGGAGAGCAGCTTCGCGGGGGTGGCGCGGTAGTCGTCGATCTTCAGGAAGGGGAAGCCGGCGAGGAGGACGGACTCGTCGTTGCCGCCGGGGCCGTAGTCGTCGCCGACGTAGAGCACGTCCTCCTTCGCGATCCCGCGCTCCCCGCAGAGGCGCGCGAGGGCGTAGGCCTTGTCGAAGGGCGCGGGGGCCATGTCGAAGGACGACGACCCGCCGACGAACACCTTGAAGTCGGGGAAGAGGGCGCAGACCTCGGCGTAGAGCGCGCGGCGCCGGCTCCGGTCGGGATCGAACGCGAGCTTGTCGGCCTGCGCCGCGCGCGTGCCGAGCAGGGCGAAGGTGACGACGCCCGAGTCGTGGAACTCGATGCTCTCCCCGGCGAAGTCCGTCAGGCCGTGCCGCTCGCGGAACGCGGCGGCGCGGCGCAGCACGTCCTCGCGGTCGCAAGGGCGGCGCTCGTCCAGGACGATGCGGTGCGTCCGCGCGCCGGAATCCCAGAGCGCGAGCTGCATGCCGTAGTTGCCGAGGATGTCGATCGGGTAGTCCTCCATCTGCCGCGCGATGCGCGCGCAGCTTCCGGCGCCGACCATGAGCAGGGCGGCGCCCCGGGCGCGGAGGGCGTCAAGCGCCCCTCGCGCCTCGGAGGAGAGCGGGGTCTTGTGCTGGGTGAGGGTGCCGTCGAGGTCGAAGGCGAAAAGTCGCGGCGTCATGCCATCGATTCTAACCCAACGCCCCTCCCCGCGGCAAGGGCCGGCGTTGCCATTCCCGGTCTACGCCTTTTCGATCGAGATCGCGGTGGGGTGGCCGTTGAGGTCGAGCGGGGGACGGGGGGCTGCGCCCCCCGCACCCCCGGCCTCGCCGGCCTCGATCGCGAGGTCGATGGCGAGGGTCTCGCCCTTCACGAAGTCCGCGTGGGCGCGGATGGCCGCGGCGGCCTCGGCGTCGGTGGAGACGGAGAGGCGGATGCGGTCCGCGACGTCGAGGTCCGCCTCCTTGCGGAGGGCCTGCACGTGCGAGACGAACTCGCGCGCGATGCCTTCCGCCACCAGCTCCGGCGTGAGCTTCGGGTCGAGCGCGACCGTGAGGTCGCCGTCGTTCGCGACGGTGAGGCCCGCGTTCTCGGAGCGCTGGACCAGGACGTCCTCGGGGAGGAGGGTGATTTCCTCGCCGTCGATGGCGAGGCGGACGCCTTCGCCGGCCTGGAGCCTGGCGATGTCAGCGGCGGGGAGGGCGGCGATGGCGGCGGCGGCGGCCTTCATGCGCGGGCCGAGCTTCTTGCCGAGGACCTTGAAGTTGGCCTTGGCGCTGAGCGTCACGAAGCGCGATTCGTCGGAGGCGAACTCGACGGCCTTGACGTTGAGCTCCTCGGCGATGACGGGCGCCATCGGCGCGAGCGCCTCCTCGAAGCCGGGCGCGGCGCACACGACGACGGCGCGGGCGAGCGGCTGGCGGACCTTGAGGTTCCGCTGCTTGCGCAGGTTGTGGCCGAGGGCGACGGCGCGCTGCGCGGCGGCCATGCGCGCCTCGAGCGCGACGTCGCGCGCGGCGGCGTTCGGCTCGGGGAAGGCGCAGAGGTGCACCGACTCGGGCATGTCCGCGCCGCGCAGGTTGCGGTAGATCTCCTCCGCGATGAACGGCGTGAAGGGCGCCGCGATCTTGCAGAGCTGCACCAGCACGTAGCGCAGCGTGCGGTAGGCGTGGCGCTTGTCGGCGTCGTCCTCCGACTTCCAGAAGCGGCGGCGCGAGCGGCGGATGTACCAGTTGGTGAGGTTCTCGACGAAGGCGACGAACGGCCGCACGGACTTCTGCAGGTCGTAGCGGTCCATCGCGGCGGTGACGTCTGCGACGAGCGTCTCGAGCGAGGAGACGATCCAGCGGTCGAGCTCGTTCGGGGAGTCGGGCGTCTCGAGCTTCTCCTCGTGCCAGCCGTCGACGTTCGCGTAGGTGACGAAGAACGAGTAGGCGTTCCACCACGGGATCAGCAGGTCGCGCAGGATCTGGCGCACGCCGCTTTCGCTGAAGCGCAGGTTCTCGGCGCGGACGACGGCCGAGTTGATCATGTAGAGGCGCACCGCGTCCGCCCCGCAGGAGGAGACCAGCTCCATCGGGTCGGGGTAGTTCTTGAGGTGCTTGCTCATCTTCTTGCCGTCCTCGGCGAGGACGAGGCCGTTCACGACGACGTGCCGGTAGGGCGACCGGTCGAAGAGCAGCGTCCCGAGCACCATGAGCGAATAGAACCAGCCGCGCGTCTGGTCGAGGCCCTCGGCGATGAAGTCCGCCGGGAAGCGCTTGAGGAAGGCCTCCCGGTCGGGGAACGCGAACGGGTAGTGGACCTGCGCGTAGGGCATCGAGCCGGACTCGAACCAGCAGTCGAGCACCTCGGGCGTGCGGTGGTAGGTCTTGCCGTCCTTGCGGATGACGATCCTGTCGACGAAGTGCTTGTGCAGGTCCGTGACCTTCTCGCCGGAGAGGGCCTCGAGCTCGGCCACGGAGCCGACGCAGATCAGGTCGTTCTCGTCCTCGTCGTTCACCCAGATCGGGATGCACGAGCCCCAGAAGCGGTTGCGGGAGACGTTCCAGTCGCGAGCGCCCTCGAGCCAGTTCTCGAAGCGTTTCTCGCCGACGTACTCGGGCATCCACGCGACGGGCGCGTTGTTCTTCGCGAAGCGCTCGTGCAGGTCCTCCACGCGGATGTACCAGGCGGGGATCGCGCGGTAGATCAGCGGCGTGTCCGTGCGCTCGCAGAACGGGTAGGAGTGCGTGATCGTCGCCTGGTGCACGAGCTTGCCCTCGGCCTTGAGGCGCTTGATGATGTCCTTGTCGCACTCCTTGCAGAAGCGCCCAGCGTATTCGGGAACGGCGGAGGTGAATTTGCAGTCCGCGTCGAGCGGGTCGGCCCACGCCTCGACGCCGTTCTCGCGGCAGACGCGGAAGTCGTCCTCGCCGTAGGCGGGGGCGATGTGGACGAGGCCCACGCCGTCGTCCGTCGTCACGTAGTCGTCGTTGAGGACCTGGAACGCGCCGCGGGCGCGCTCG
>JAFTHC010000223.1 GCA_017457625.1 Kiritimatiellia bacterium | reverse complement strand
CGTCCCGCCCCATGCCCCGCCCCCCGATTCCTGACCGAATACGACGGCGCGGCGGCGCTTCAGAGCAGGTGGTTGTCGATCAGGCGGGTCTTGCCGACCCAGGCGGCCACGGCGAGCAGCGTGCCCCGGCCGAGCGTCCGGACCGGCTCGAGCGTGTCCGCGTCGACCGCGACCGCGTAGTCGACCTTTTCGCACGCCTTCGCGAGGGCCTTTTCGATCTTCGCGGTCGCGCGCCCGGCGTCCGTCTTCCCCGCGCGGAAGTCCGCTTGGGCGGCGTCGAGCGCCTCGTGAAGCGCGAGCGCGCGGACGCGGTCCGCGGCCGAGAGATACGTGTTGCGCGAAGAAAGCGCCAGGCCGTCCTTTTCGCGCACGAGCGGCGCGCCGACGATCTTCACGGGGACGTCCAGGTCGCGCACCATGCGGCGGATCACGGCGAGCTGCTGGGCGTCCTTCCGGCCGAACACCGCCACGTCGGCGCGGGAGACGTTGAAGAGTTTCAGGACGACCGTGAGCACGCCCGCGAAATGGATCGGCCGGAACGCGCCGCACATGACCTTGGAGAGCTTCGACTCGACCAGCGACACGGTCGCGTCCGCGCCGTACATCTCCTCCGGCGTCGGCGCGAAGACGGCGTCGACGCCCTCGGCGCGCAGCAGCGCGAAGTCGCGCTTCTCGTCGCGCGGATATTGCGCGAAGTCCTCGTTCGGCCCGAACTGCGTCGGGTTGACGAACACGGACACCACCACGCGGCGGGCCTTCTTCCTGGCGAGGCGGACGAGCGAGAGGTGGCCTTCGTGCAGGAACCCCATCGTCGGCACGATCGCGACCGTTTCGCCGGCGCGGTGCCACGCGGCGGACAGGGACGAAAGGGATTTCTTGGTGCGGCAGATTTTCATGGCGCGTCTCCGGTCCCCGGCATGCGGGGAAAACGGCGCGGCATTCTATCCCCCTTTCTTTGAAAAAACAAGCGCCAAAACCATCCCGCCGCACGGCTTCGTTAAGGGGACAGACCCCTCAAAAAGCGGAGATGCACCACCCGAAAGGAGTGGAGATGCGCCAACTGGAAGGCGGGAGAAAGGCGGGAGCGTTCACAACGTTGTTGATATCTGTTTCCGCTACTTGATATTTCAACGGAACTCGCTGAAAACAAGTCGCAAAACACGAAAAATATCAACACGGTTATCAACGCTTGTTGATAAGTTTTTCTTGATTTTCGGAACGAAGCGGGCTAGGATGCGCGCCGTCATGGACACGCCCCGGGATTTTCTGGCCGCGCTTCGGCGCGGGCGACTGGCGGCCGGCCTCACGCAGAGCGCGCTCGCTCAGAAGGTCGGCTGCAAGCAGTCGGCGTTGTCCATGCTCGAACACGGCAGCGCGACGGCCGTTTCGCGCGAGACGCTCGCGCGGATCGCGGACGCGGTCGGCGTGGAGCTTCCGCCCGAGCCGGCGGCGGCGGTTCTCGCGGCCGCCGCGGCGGCGCCGCCGGCGGGCTTCGCGTTCTGTCCGGATTTCGAGTGTCCGACCAACATGCCCTACTTCGTCGGGTCCGAGCTGCTGCTGCTGCCGCTCGGGTCGGCGGGCGCGGGCCGGCACTGCGCGGCGTGCGGCGAGCTGCTGGAGCGCGCGTGCCGGGCGTGCGGCGCGCCGGTCAGGCGCGGCTGCGGTTGCTGCACGGCGTGCGGCGCGCCGCTCGTGGCGGCGCCGGCCGCCGGTTTCGCGCCCGATCCGCGCGCCTGGGCCGCGGAGCGGCGGGCGGCGGCCGCGGCGTTTTCGAAGGCTTTTGCTCTCTAGCGGGGCGGGAGGCCGCCGGCCCGGATCCGTCCGGACCGGCGGCCGCTTCCTCGGCGCCGGGGCGGCGCGCGCTAGGCGCGGGGCGCCTTGCGGCGGTTCAGGCGCGTCTCCTTGGAGACGGGCGGCTCGCAGAACGGGGCGATCCTGTCCGGCGCGTTGCGCGGCGAAGGCAGCGGATCGGGCTTGGCGCCCTTGTCGCGCTGGTAGAGGCGCACGCCGCAGCCGGCGCCGTGCGGCAGGATGTCGACCATGTCCGGACCCCGCCACAGGCCGTAGAAGTCCAGCGCCGTGATGTTTTCGAGGATGCGCTTGGTGCGGATTTCGTGGCGGAAGACCGCTTCCTTGCCCTTGGGGCACGCGGGAAACGCGATGTAGTCCTCGCGCCGCTCCAGCGCGGCGGGCCGCCCCGCGATGGTGCCCTCGTAGGGCGTGACCATCCAGGGGAACGCGCGCAGGTTGATGCGGCAGGTCTTCTTGAGCTCGACGCGCACGACGCCTTCGTCCGGGTAGCCCACGGTGATCTTGGCGTAGGGCGTCTCGCGGTCGACCGGGAAGTTGATCGTGACGAGGTCCCGGTTCAGGTCCACGGCGTGGCGCCAGGCCCAGAGCATCGCGCGCGGGCCGGCGGCCGAGGCGCGCGCGGAGACGACGCGCGGCCGGTTGAGGTAGAAGAAACTCGGGCCCGCCGCGCCGCAGAACGCGCCGGCCAGGCGCGCGGCCACGTCGCGGTAGGTGCGCTGCGGCGTGTCCTCGGGCACGGCCGGTCCGTCCGGCCCGGGCTGGCCCTCGAGCCACGGCGCGCCTTCGAGCTGCGACTGCTGCAGGTGGTTGCGCCAGAAGCGCAGCACGTCCACCCAGTATTCCGGGAAGCTGCACTCGATCAGCTCCAGCGCGCAGACCATCATGTCCGCGGTGCAGGTCGAGTCGCACGTTTCGTCCGCCGCGAGCTGCCACTGCAGGAACTCGGGCGTCCAGCCGGCCTCGGACGAATTGCGCCGCACGTAGTCGTAGAGCGACTTGGCGCGCGCCACGTAGCGGTCCTTGGAGAGGCGCCGGCCCAGCGCCGCGAGGCCCGCGGCGGCGACGAGCGCCGAATGCACCTCGCCCTGGAACTCGGTCTTGTGGCTGAAGAAGTGCGAAAGGCCCGTGAGCAGGTTCGAGAGGCCCTTGGCCAGGTCCAGCGCCGGCTTGCTCCCCGTCAGGAAGTGGTGCACCATGAGCGGGTGGATCACGGTGCAGGCGCGCAACGTCGCGTCCGCGAAGCCGGTCGAAAGCTCCGGCGCGAAGCCGCGGCCGCGCACGACGACGTCCGACGGGAACGAGTAGACGGGCGGATCGACGGGAAACTCCCCGGCGGGCGTGAGGCGCGCTTCGTGTTCCACGACGAGCCGCCGCAACCCCGCCACGAGCTTCGTGGCGCGCTCGAGCGCCTCCTTGTCGCCCTTGTCGCGCTCGATCATGCGGTTGAGGGCGGAGAGGACGGGCCCCATTTCGGAAATCGCGCAGTAGTCGCGCCCGCCCGTCCACGGCCGGCGCGCCGGATAGCGCAGGCCGGTCTCCTCCTCCCAGCAGGCCGGGTCGAGGACGATCGCGCGGAGCGCGGCCTCGACGTCCGCGCCGCGGTCCGTCTGCAGCATCTCGCGGGCGCAGGAGATTCCCTCGTACCAGGTCGCGGCGAACTCCGCGTCGTCCTGCCGCGAGTGTTCCGCGAACGGCAGCTGCGAAAACGCCTGCACCCGCCCCCAGGGCAGGTGGCCGAGCTTCGCGTCGGTCATCGCCGCGAGGTGGTCGAGCGAAAGGCCCGCCTGGCGGAGCGGGTCGAAATGTTTGAAGCCGGCCGTCCTCGCGGCTCTCGTTTTGGGGATCATGGGCAGGTGTTCCGGGGGCGTCCGCGGGCGGCGGGCGGGGGGTCCCGCGGTGCGCACACGCGCACGGACAAGTCTGATTCTGCCACAAACGGCCCCGGAAAGCAAGAGAATCCGCGCCCCCGGGGCGGACTTGACACGGAAACGGCCGTTGGCGTAGAGTCGGCGGCCATGAGCGTGCGCCTGCAATCCCTCCTTTCCTCGCTCGGCGTCGACTCGCGCCGGCATTGCGCCTCGCTCGTCGCCGGCGGGGCCGTGCGCGTCGACGGCCACGTCGTGCGCGAGCCCGGTTTCCGCGTGGAAAATCCGGAAACGGCCGTCGTGGAAGTGGACGGCCGCCGCGTCAACCCCGCCCCGGCGCGCGCCCGCCGAACGATCCTGCTCAACAAGCCCCGCGGCGTCCTCTGCACGCGCGAAGAGGGGCGCGGACCGACCGTCTACGGCCTGCTCCGCGGCGTGCGCGAACGCGTCGTCTCCGCCGGGCGGCTCGACCGCGAAAGCGAAGGCCTGCTCGTGCTCTCCGACGACGGCGCGCTCGTGAACCGCCTCACGCATCCGCGCTTCGGCCACGAGAAGCGCTACGAAGTGCGCGCGTGCGGCCCGTTCGGGCAGGCGACGCTCGACGCGCTGCAGGGGCCGATGGAGCTGGACGGCTACCGCATCCGGCCCGTCCGCGTCGAGTATCTCCGCCGCCTCCCCGACGGCCCCCGCGGACCCCGCCACGCGCTGCTCTTCTCGCTGCGCGAAGGGCGCAACCGGCAGATCCGCAACATGTGCGAAGCGGTCGGCCTGCGCGTCGAAGCGCTCGTCCGCGTCGCCGTGAACGCCCTGCGCCTTCCGCCCGACCTGCGCCCCGGCGCGTGGCGCGACGCCACGCCGCGCGAGCTCGCCCTGCTCGAACGCGCCCCAGCCGACCCGCTCCGCCCCTGGTCGCCCCCCGCCTGACCCGCCCGCGCCGCCTCAATCCCCGCCGACCCGCCGCCGAGCGCGCGCGTCGTGCACCCGCCACAGCTCCGTCACCGGCTCGATTTCTGCGTCGCGCGTTGCCAATTTGTGCGAATCTTCACAAATTCGTCGGGGGCTTGTTTCCGCCCCGCGTTTCTGCGATACTCGATGGCATGAAGACGCATCCCATCCCGGACGTTCAATGGAACAGACCGATTCCCCTTCCTCCCAGGACGGCGTTCGACGTCGTCCTCGCGGCCGTCGACCTGGAATGTCGGGGAAAGAAACTCCTCGAGAGCTTCTCGTTCGAGTTCGCGGGCCGCGAACTCGAATACTGGGGCCGGTATTACGGCTATCTCTTCACGCCGGAAGGCGGCGAGGAGTTCGAATTCGCGGGCGATTCGTTCCGGGAGATGCTCTCGGTCGTCGTTCCGCAACTCGGAAAGGCCGTCTGGCAGATGCTCGACGAACTGCCGCCGGACGCCGTGACGAT
>JAFTHC010000222.1 GCA_017457625.1 Kiritimatiellia bacterium | reverse complement strand
CGGAGCATGGCTCTGCGCTCTCTGCGTGAGATCTCTCCGGAGCATGGCTCTGCGCTCTCTGCGTGAGATCTCTCCGGAGCATGGCTCTGCGCTCTCTGCGTGAGATCTCTCCGGAGCATGGCTCTGCGCTCTCTGCGTGAGATCTCTCCGCAGCATGGCTCTGCGCTCTCTGCGTGAGATCTCTCCGGAGCATGGCTCTGCGCTCTCTGCGTGGAAAAGACCGGCGGACGGCCTGCGCCGCCCGCCGGTGAAACGGGGCCGGGTCCGGAGGGGACCTGACAAGGTTTAAGGGACAAGGATTGAGGCGTGAAGTTTGAGTCCTTGCGGTTTGAGCCTTCCGGGGTCGTTCATGGCCTTTTGTCTTGACGGGGATTGGTCGCACACGGCGGGTCGAAGAAGTACCCGTCGAGGACGAGGCGGCGGCGGGGAAGAGAAACGAGGCCGAGGTCGCGGACGGTGGCCTCGATGGAGAACCAGTCGGCGGGCGGCAGGTCGCGGTCCGGGAGCGGCCGGGCGAGGCCGAAGGCGTCGACGAGGGTGGCTTCGCGGTGCGCGGGAGCGGCGTCGCCGGGGGTCCAGCCGAGCCGGACGAGCGCCTCGGCGCAGCCGCGCTCGCGGACGAGGCGCACGGCGAGCTGCCGCGCGCGGAAGGCGCCGCAGACGTCGACCTTGTGCGGGTCCTTGCCGCAGATGGCGCCGCCGCCGAGCGGGACGCCCGGGCCGTAGAAGTCGACGGCGAGCTTCTTGCCGGAGAGGCCGTTATCGCCTTCGGGGCCGCCCTGGACGAAGTCGCCGGCGCCGTTGAGGACGAATCGAGACGGGTCGAGCGCGGCGGCGCCGCGCAGGCCGGCGCGCTCCAGCGCGGCGAGGGCGTCCGCGACGACGGGCGAAAGCGCCTCGTGGCGCGCGCGGGCGTCGACGTCCGGCGCGTGCTGGATGCTCAGCGTGAGGCGTTCCCACGCGAGGCGGCCGCCCTCCTCGCGGAGCGAGGCGAGGACCTTGAAGTCGGGGCCGAAGCGGCCGGCGTTTTCCGCGCGCCAGGCGGCGACGCGGCGGCCGATCGCGTTGGCGATGAAGTGCGCGGGCGGGAGAAAGCCCGTCTCCGGGCGGTTGCAGGCGTAGCCGAGGACGGCGTTCTGGTCGTCCGAGAAGCGGCGGATCGCGCGCTCGTCGTCGCGCAGCGGCTCCAGGCAGACTTCGACGAAGACGCGCAGCGCGCCGGGCGCGGGCGTCCAGCGGCCGCCGTAGCCCGCCGCGGCGTAGGCGGCGCGGACGAGCGCGTCGAGCTCGGGGGCGGCGACGGCGCACGAGGCGCCGCGCCCGGCGGCGATGCGGCCGTCGAGGAAGACGGCGTCGGCGTGGACGGCGCATTCGACGCCGACGAGGGCGTCGGGGTCGCGCGAGACGGCGAGCTCGACGCAGGATTCGACGACGGCGTCGGCGAGGCGGTCGGGGTGGCCGGGGGAGACGAATTCGGCGAGGTGGCGTTTCATGGTCGGATGGTCGGACGGTCGGATGGTCGGACGGTCGGGTTAGGAGAGGGGGATGAGCGACGAGGCGGCGGCGCGGAGGTCGGCGGCGGGGTCGTGGGAGGCGGAGGAGGCGGTGTCGAGAAGGCCGGCGTGGAGGCGGATGCGGGCGGCGCGGAGGCGGGCGAGGAGCGCGGGGTCGGGGCGGCCGACGTAGCCGTCGGTGACGAGGACGATGCCGTGCGGGCGCTTGCGCGGCGGGAGCGAGAGGACGTGCTCCAGGACGCAGTCGATGTCGGTTCCGCCGGTGGAGGAGAAAGCGCGGCGGCGCAGGTCGTCCGGCGTGGCGGGGTGCACGACGGTGGAGAAGACGTGCAGGCGGCAGCGCCCGGCGCGCACCCAGGGCTCGAGCGCGGCGGCGGCGGCGGGGACGCGCTCCGCGACGGAGCCGGAGACGTCCAGGTAGGCGAACGCGCGCCGGTTCGTACACGGGGCGGGGCGGCGCACGGGCGGTTCGGCGCGCCAGAGCAGCTCGACGCCGCGGACGGCTTCGCGAGCGGCGTGGGAGCGGTCAGAGAGCGACGGCAGGACGGTCTGGACGGCGACGGGGCGGAGGCTCGCGCCGCGGCGGCGCGTCTCGGCGGGGCCGGGCTCGAGCGCGCGGCGCATGAGGCGGCGGATGCCGCGGCGCAGCGCGGCGTCGGGGGCGTCCGGGCCGTCGAAGGCGCGTTCGCGGTCGGCGGCGCCGCGGTCGCGCCCGGCGAGCGGCCGGTCGGGGGCGGGCCACTTGGCGAGCATCTCGGACAGCAGTTCGGCGAGGAGGCTTCCGCCGGGTTGTTCGGCGGGGTCGGCCGGCTCGCCGCCGCCGGGCCCGGCGTGGGAGCCGAGCAGGAGCGGCGTGGCGGGGTCCCCGTCCTCGCCGGGGCCGACGTCGGGGCCGACGTCGGGGAGCGCGTCCAGGAGCGCGAGCCAGACGTCGTGGTAGGTCGCGAAGCGGGCGTGGTCGCCGTAGAGGATGCCGAGCGCGGGCTTCGCGGCCTCCGGCGTGCCGGGGCCGGGCGGGCGCAGCAGCGCGAACGGCAGGCGGTCGGACGGGTAGTAGTCCGTGAGGAAGGTCGTGTAGTCCGGCTGCGGGAAGCGGCGGCAGAGCATCGCGTTGATCACCGCGTCGAACACGACGTTGCGCAGCGGCGTGGCGCGCGGGAAGAGCCGCGTGTGGCCGAGGACGACGTGGTGCAGCTCGTGCATGACGAGCATGAAGAGGTGCTCGTCCGTGCGGCAGTGCTCCGCGACGAAGTCCGGGTTGAGCAGCAGCTCCGGCGACTGCTCGCAGGTGATGCACGCGGTTTCGACCTGCCGCGTCTCGCGGACGCGGACGACGGAGAGGAACGCGTAGAGCTCCAGGGAGCGCGCGGGCAGGACGCCCAGGATGCGGCGGGACAGGTCGGACACAGGAGGTTCGGGGAGGGAAGCGGAGGGGGATCAGGGACGGCGCGGGAAGTCGGCTCGGTCGAAGAGATACCAGCGGTCGAGCGCTTCGGGGCGGACGCGGACGAGGCGGAGCGGGACGTAGAGCGTTCCCGAGATGCGGCCGACGAGGGCCATCACGAGGTCCGGATCCTCGCAGAAGACGGTCGGGAAATCGTCGGAAAACCGGGGCCGCTCCTCGCCGCGGAGCGCCGCCACGACGGTGTATTTGAGCGGGACGGCCGCGCCGTCGATCGCGTCGCGGAACGTCCGGAGCCGGTTCTCCAGCCACTCGACGGCGGGAGCGTGGCGGCGTCCGGCGAACCCGGGCGGCAGGACGGCGCCGTAGCCGACGACGAAGCGGCCGCGCGGCGGCGGCTCGATGCGGCGCACGACCCGCGACGTCGGCGGGACGGACATGTTGGCGTAGGCGTTCAGCACGGCAGGGCGAACTTCTTCCAGAGGCGGACGAACTCGTCGGACAGCTCGCGCACCTCGCCATGCGAGCGGTAGCCGCCGGGCAGGAACGAGCGCAGCAGGTTGGCGTGGTGGTGCCGCAGCTCGAAGGCCGTCGGCGCGGCGAAGCGGGCGTCCACCGCCGCGCGCCGGGATTCAACCTCTCGCGCGATGCCGGCCTTGGACATCGTGACGGCGGTCTCGCTCTCGCCCGGCTCCATCGCGGGGGCGATCTCGGTCGCGAGCGTCTCCATCGCGGAGGCCGGCAGGTCGGCGCGGGCGCGCAGCGCCAGGTAGGCCGCCAGCGCGAGCGCGCGGCGGCGCGGCGCGGGCGCGGCGGCCACGCCGTCGCAGACGAGCGAGGCGAGCCGCTCGGCCGACAGCTCGGCCTGGCGCGGGACGGCCGCCTCGAGGCGGCGGCGCGGGTCCGGCTCGCGCATCACCGTCCATTCCGCGCCGCCGCGAGCGGCCTGCGAGAGGTCCCAGGCCTGGCGGCAGAGCGCGGCGACGCGCACGTCGGGGACCGGCCGGCGTGCGCGGTCCGGCAGGCCGCAGCGCAGCGCGAGGAGCGCCGAGGCGTAGAGGTCGGGCGCCTCCGCGCCGGCGCGGCGCGCGAGGGCGACGCGGGCGGCGTGGACCGCGAGCGCGCCGCGGTGCAACATCGTTGCGCGGCGCGTCGAGACGTCGAATCCGGCCGCGCGCAGCTGGGGCACGAGCTCCAGCACGTAGGGCTCGAGGGCGGGCGCGAGTTCGGACTTCGCGCGCTCGAAGGCGGCCTTCGCCTCCGCGACGAGCGCCCCGACGGGGACCGGGAACTCGTGGCGGCCGCGGAACTGGTCCGCGAGGACCGCGCGGCGCTCGTCCTCGGAGAGCGCCTCCCAGTCGGGCACCGCGGCCACGAACGGGAAGCGGTCGGCGAGGGCAGGGTCGAGCGGCTCGGCGCCGAGGTAGTCCGCGCCGGCGGCGCCGGCCGGCGCGTCGTCCGCGTCCTCGTCCGGCGGCGGGTTCATCGCCGCCCAGCGGTAGCGCAGGCGCTCCAGCGTCCGGCCCTGGACGCGGCGGTCGTGGACGATCGGGAAGAGCTTGTTCTGCAGGTCGGGGCGCGTGCGGTTGATCTCGTCCACGAAGACGACCTGGGCGTCCCAGATGCTCTCGGGCGTGGAGACGTAGCGCAGCGACGCGCGGGACTCGTCGGGCATCGGGATGCCGACGAGGTCGTCGTAGTTGAGCAGGCTCGCGTTGTAGGAGCGGAACTCGAGGCCGAGGCTCTCGGCGAGGCGCTCCAGGACGAAGCTCTTGGCGCAGCCGTGCGGGCCGACGAGCAGGAGCGGGTCCTCGGAGGCGAGCGCGGCGAGCAGCACGGGCTCGAGCGAGGCCCAGCCGTAGAGGCCGAGCGGTTCGGTGAGAAGGGATTTCATGCGGGTCGGGCGTGCGTGGATTGGATTGCGCCAGCCGCGCGCGCCGCGTCAGGCGGCGGGCGGGAGCGACTTGCGCAGGCGCCGGAGGGCGCGCTGGTAGATTCGGTGGATGCACTGCGCCGAGACGTTTTCGGCGTCGGCGATTTCCTGGAAGGTGCGGGGCTTGAGGCCCTCCATGCCGAAGTAGAGCGAGACGACGCGGCGCTCGCGGAGCGGGAGCGCCGCCACGAGGGCGCGCGCCCACTCGGCGCGCATCGCGCGCCCGGCGCCTTCGGAGGGGTCTTCGGCGGCTTCGTCGGCGACGAAGTCGACGAGGGAAGCGTCGGAGGCGTCGTCGCCGACGGGGGCGTCGAGGGACACGTGGTTCCACGTGTCGCAGAGGTCCCGGAAGGACTCTCCCGCCATCTTGCGGATCCAGGGCATGGCGTAGGTGGAGAACTTGAACCCGAGAGAGGGGTTGAATTTCTCGGCGGCGCGGCGCAGGCCCAAGTGCGCCGCCTGGACCATTTCATCGAACCACGCGTCGCGGTCCGCCTCGTCGGCGACGGGAGCGGAGAGAATCCGCCGGGTGGCTTCCATTTTGACGAGACCCAGATTCCGGGCCACCAGTTCGTCGGCGTCGGGATTGATGTAGTCGGTGTTCATGGCGGAGGTGTTGTTTTGAGTGTTGTCCATGGTGATCGTTTGGTTGATGTAAGGTGTTGTGGGATGGGACGAAGAGACGCGGGCCGGACGTCCCGGCGTCGGGCCGGGGACCGGGGCCGAGTTCCGGAAACGGGCCGGACCGGCCGGATCGTGGCCGGAAACCGGCCGCGATCATGCGCCCCGCGACGGGACGCCGATGTTCACTTGTTTTAGAAGGCTTGGTTCATGGATTTTCCTTTCGGCTCATGCCGGAGGAACTCTCCTCCGGGGCCACCGTGGGCATGAAAACCTCGGTTGGCGGGTCGATCAAAAACGACCTCTCTGCATGATTTTTTAGTTGGTTGTGAGTTATTTTCAGTCAAGTGCAAGTTTCCTTTTGAATGGTCGCCACGATTCGCTGGCGACAAACAATATACCAAAAATCTCCTTCAGAGTCAACAAAAAAATTGAAAAAAAATTCAACTTTGTTGAAATTTCAACAAGAAGAATCACGGAGCGCGACCGCGTCGCGGGGTTTTGGCCGGCGGTGCGGACGCGCCGCCGGCCGAAATCCAGAAAAAACGGGGGCCCCGATTTGGTCGTTTGCCCGCCGGTCACGCGCCGAACCCGAGGCAGCAACGGGCAAAAGCGATTTGCTCAAACGCCGTAAGGCTTAACTAACGCCTCGTCAGGCCGCCGCGGGCCGCCGTCGCGTCCGCACGAGGCCCAGCGCCGCCCATAGCGCCTCGTCGAGCGCTTTGAGCGTCCTGTGCGCCGCGAGGAGCTCCCGCGCCTTCGCCTGCGCCGCTTCGAGCCGCGCGGGCGAAGGCGCCGGTAACCACGGCCGCGGCGCACGCGCGTCCGCGGCGCGCAACTCCGCCGGCGCCACGAGCGCGTCCTCCGCAGAATCCGGGTCCGCGAGTCCGCACACGAGCCGGAACTTGTCCGCCATCGCCTTGTAGCGCATCAGCGTCTTGTAGTGTTTCATCAGCGGCCGGCACGTTTCGTCCAGCCACCGCCGCACCCCGCCACGGCGCCCGACGAT
>JAFTHC010000221.1 GCA_017457625.1 Kiritimatiellia bacterium | reverse complement strand
GTGGGCGCGGTCGCGGACCGGCGCGCGCATGAACTTGTTCGCGCCGCCGGCGAACTGGCCGTCGCCGAAGAGCGCGGTGCGGGCGGGGTCCTCGAGTTGCGAGAGGTGCGCCGGTGCATCGCGCGAGCCGGAATCGCCCTGGACCTTGCCGACGAAGCTGCAGTTGTAGTTGTAGCCCGTGAACGGGTCGCCGCGCCAGTTGGCTTCGCCGCCGATGAACGATGGACACTGGAGCACCTGTCCCGCGCCGGCGCCGGGAACGTGTTTCCAGAGCAGGCCCGGGCGCGCGGCGCCGTCCGCGCCGACGACGAAGTCCCAGCACGCCATTTCGCCGCCCTCGAGGCGCATGCCCCACGGAAACTGTCCGCGGTGTTCGCCCGCGTAGTCGAGCGCCGCCGCCGCGAGCTGCCGCAGGTTCGCGGCGCATGCCGCGGCGCGCGCCGATTCGCGGCCGCGTTCCACCGCCGGGACGACCAGTCCCGCCAGCACGCCGAGGACCGCGATCGCGACGAGCAGCTCGACGAGAGTGAACGCGCGCCTACTCATGCAGCTCGAGCCGGAAGAAGGCGGACGGCGTGGCGGGGTCTTGCGCTCGGAAGAGCGGGCGGCCGATGGCGTTGGTGCCGGCGTAGACCGGGAGCGAGGCGGACCAGTTGGCGTTGGTGAGCGAAGCCGAGGAGCGGATTCGCACGAGGTCGGCCGCAAACGGCGCGAGCGGCGCGGAGAGCGTGCGCGTGGCGGGGTCGAAGCCTTCGATCGCCCAGGCGGCTGGAGCGGGGGCGTCCGGCGCGAGGCCGAGCGCGGCGTTCGCGAACGCCGGCGCGCCGTTCGCGCAGAGGTTGGTCGTCGCGTAGCCGGGGCGGTCCTCGAACGCGACGTGCGCGTCGACCCAGTTGCGGAACGACGGCGCCGGGGCGACGTCGGCAACGGCGTCGACCTCGGTGTCGTCGCCGGGCTCGAGCGTCGTGATGCGGACGAAGCGGACGAACTTGCGCCCCTGCGCGTCGCGCGGCAGGTCGAACGCGGAGATGTCGAAGCCCGTCCCGCCGGCGGAGCCGTCGTAGAGGCGCGCGTAGTCGGCGAGGGTGCGGTCCTTGAAGTCCGCGCCGGAGAGCGCCGGGTCGACCGGCCGCGTGGCGTCGGCCGGCGCGCCCCACCACTCGTTCGTCGCGGCGGCGTCGCCGAAGAGCGAGCGGTCGGGGTCCTCGGGATCGTAGCGGTGGCTCAGCGTCGGCGCGAAGTCGTCGGCGTAGGGGCCGTCCGCGAAGGCGAACCAGGTCGCGCCGTCGGCGCTCGCCTCGACGAGCCCGCGCTCGGCGACGACGCTCCCGGTCGCGAAGCGGAACGTGGCGGGGTCCGAGATCCCGTCGAAATACGCATTGCCTCCGACCGTGTGCAGCGCGTTGCCGAAGACGATGAAGTCGAGGCCGAACGGATTGCGCGGATCGTCGACGACATCGTGGTCGAACTCGACCGTGATCGAGCCGCCGGCGACGTCGTCCGCCGCCGAGGCGAGCGTGACGAGCCGGCCGGGGCCCCATGCGGGCGAGGCGGGGTTCACGGTGGTCGGCGGGATCGCGCCCCAGCCCGGAACGCTCCGCGACGGACCGCCGAGCGCGTTCGCGGGGTCGCCGTAGGTGGCGTCCGCGGCGACGTCCGCCGCGACGACGCGCCAGGCGTAGGGCGACTCGGCCGCGACGGGTTCGCCGGAGAGCGCGTGCGTCTCCCACCAGTTCCACTCCGGGCGGGAGAACTGGAGCACGAGCCAGAAGCGGTCGGCGAGCGGAGTGGCGGAGAGGCCGGTGAGGCTGTAGGCGAGCGACGAGGCGTCGAACGCATCGGCGACGGGGGCGGACTGCTGCGACCAGTAGCCGTTCAGCCAGCCGCCCGCGACGAGCGCGTCCGCGTCCGACGCCTGCGCGACGACGTTCCCGCCGTTGTAGTCGAAGCGGAACGCGGTCGCGGCGTCCGCGCGGTCGTAGCCCAGCGCGTAGAGCAGAAGGTCCTCGGCCGTTCCGCCGGTCAGCGAATGCAGGCGAGGGTCCTCGCGGACTATGCCGCGCAGCGCGTCCGCGGCGGTGGCCTCGCCGTTCCAGCGCCAGCCCCACGCGAGCGGCGCCGCGCCGTCCGCGCTCCAGTCGACCACGACCGCCGCGCGGTTCGTCCCCTCGCCGGCCCAGAAGTGGACGTCGTCGAAGGAGAACGCATGCGCGAGGCACGGGACGAAGAGGACGACGGGGCCGACCGGGAACGACCCGCAACGGATTCCGGCCAGCAGGACCGCCAGAAGCGGAAACGTGCGTTTCACGGCGCGCCTCTCCCCATCGGAAGCGTCTAGAGGTGCCGGTAGACGTCTTCGAGCGTCAGGCCCTTCGCGAGCAGCATCACCTGTGCGTGGTAGAGCAGCTGCGAGATTTCCTCGGCGGTGCGCTCGGCGCCCTCGTATTCGGCGGCCATCCAGGATTCGGCGGCCTCCTCCGTCAGCTTCTTGCCGATGAAGTGGACGCCCTTCTCCAGCTCCTTCACGGTGCCGGACGCCGGGTCGCCCGCCTTCGCCTTCGCGGAGAGTTCCGAGAACAATTGCTCGAATGTTTTCATGCTAGATCAGCCCCGCGGCGGCTTCCTTCACCAGTTCGCGGCCGATGACGTCGCGCTGGATCTGGTTGGTGCCTTCGTAGATCTGCGTGATCTTGGCGTCGCGCATCATCTTCTCGACGGGATACTCCTTCATGTAGCCGTAGCCGCCGAGCGCCTGCACGGCGTCGGTCGTGACGGACATCGCCACGTCGGAGGCGTAGCACTTGGCCATCGCGGAAATCTTCGAGATGTCCTTGGCGCCGCCGTCCATGTATTGCGCGCAGCGGTAGACGAGCGCCTTGGCGGCCTCGACCTTCATCGCCATGTCGGCGAGCATGAAGCGGTAGCCCTGGTTGGCGTTGAGCGGCTGGCCGAACTGGTGGCGCTCGCGCGAATACTTCACGGCGCACTCGAGCGCGCCCTCGGCGATGCCGAGCGCCTGCGCGGCGACGGACGGGCGGGAGCGGTCGAGCGTCTTCATCGCGACGAAGAACCCGCGCCCTTCGCCCCAGATCACGTTCTCCTTCGGCACGCGGCAGTCCTGGAACACGAGCTCGCGCGTGGAGGATGCGCGGATGCCCATCTTGTTCTCCTTCTTGCCGTAGGTGAAGCCGGGCGTGCCGTCCTCGACGACGAAGAACGTCGCGCCGCGCGCGCCGCGCGACTTGTCGGTCGTGGTGCAGACGGTGTAGATCTTCGCCTCGCCGCCGTTGGTGATCCACTGCTTGGTGCCGTTGAGGACGTAGAAGTCGCCGTCCTTCACGGCGGTGGTGGCCACGCCCGCGGCGTCCGACCCGGCGTTCGCCTCGGTGAGCGCGAACGCGGCGATTTCGCCCGCGGCGATGCGCGGGAGATACTTCTTCTTCTGCTCCTCGCTGCCGCACAGCAGGATCGGGAGCGTGCCCAGCGCGGTGCCGAAGAGCGAAAGCGCGATGCCGGCGCAGTATTTGGAGAGCTCCTCGACGGCGACGACCATGTCCATCGTGTTGCCGCCCATGCCGCCGTATTGCTCGGGGACGAAGAGCCCGAAGAGGCCCGCGTCCGCGAAGTCCTTGGCGATGTCGTGCGGGAAAATCCCCTCCGCGTCGTATTTTTCGCGGACGGGGAGTATCTTCTTCTCGCCGATCTCGCGGCAGGTGTTCTTGATTTCGAGTTGCAGTTCGGTCAGGCCGAAGTCGGAAGGATTGTCCATGGC
This sequence comes from Kiritimatiellia bacterium, assembly GCA_017457625.1. Classification (GTDB taxonomy): domain Bacteria; phylum Verrucomicrobiota; class Kiritimatiellia; order RFP12; family UBA3636; genus UBA3636. The sequence goes on along the minus strand of JAFTHC010000221.1, from coordinate 7,939 downwards.
TGCGTTTGCGGTTCGTGTTTCGTGCGTGATGCGCGCGCATGCTACCAAAATCCCGCCCGGAAGGGAACAGGTTTTTCGGCGGTTGCGGGCGCGGCGCGCGCTGTGGTAGACTCGCACGCCATGCAAAACGCCGCCGCGCGGCCGCGCCCGATCGTCGGGACGCTCGCCTACATCCTCTCGCCCGACCGAACGAAGGTCCTGCTCGTCCACCGCGTCTACCGCGAATCGGACGAGAACCTCGGCAAGTGGAACGGCGTCGGCGGCCACCTCGAGCGCGGCGAGGACGCCGGCGCGTGCATGACGCGCGAAATCCTCGAAGAGACCGGCCTGCGCGTCCGCGCGATGGAGCTGCGCGGCACCGTCGTCTGGGCCGACTTCGGTCCGAAGAAGGAGGACTGGCTCGGCTTCGTCTTCCTCGTGACGGCCTGGGAGGGCGAGCCGTTCGCGGACAACGACGAGGGGACGCTCTCGTGGGTTCCCCTCGACTCGCTCGGATCGCTCCCGATGTGGAAGGGCGACCGGCTCTTCCTGCCGATGGTCTTCGACGGCGACCCGCGGCCGTTCCACGCCTACATGCGCTACGAGGGCGACGAGCCCGCCGACTGGCGCTGCACCCGCCTCTAGCCATGTCCGTCCCCGCCACGTTCCGGCGCGGCTTCGTCGACGCCCTGCCGATCTGCCTCGGCTACTTCGGCGTCGGCTTCGCCATCGCCGCGGCGTCGGTCGCCAACGGACATCCGGTCTGGTCGCCGGTCGTGCAGTCGCTTTCGCAGCTCTCCGGCACGAGCCAGGGCGCGATCTCGCACCGGGCGGTCCCGGGGCCGCCCGGCGGCGCGTGGGAGCTCGCGCTGCTCTGCCTCGGCCTCAACCTGCGCTACGTGCTGCTCGCGCTCGCCCTCGCGCAGAAGCTCCCGCCCGGCATCGGGCTCGGGCGGCGGCTCCTCGTGGCGCTGGGCGTCACGGACGAAAACGTCGCGCTCGAAATCTCGCGCCCGTTCCCGACGGGCTTCCCGTATCTGACGGGCGTGCTCGCCTCGTCGTATCTGGGCTGGAACGCCGGCAACGCGCTCGGCGCGATCGGGACGGCGCTGCTGCCGGCCTCGGCCGTTGCGCCGCTCGGGATCGCGCTCTACGCGATGTTCACGGCGATCGTCGTCCCGGCCGCGAAGGCGTCGCGCCCGACGCTGCTCTGCGTCGCGCTCGCGGCGGCCGCGAACGCGGCGCTGCGGGCGCTGCCCGCCGCGGCGCGCCCGGCGCCGGTCGCCTCGATGCTGCTCGCGGGCGTCGGCGCAGCCGCGCTCTGCGCGCTGCTTTTCCCGAAAAAGGCGGAGGCCGCGCCGTGACGCAACGCGCCCTCCTCGCGCTCGTCCTCGGCGTCGCGCTCGCGAACTACGCGCTGCGGGTGCTGCCGCTCGCGCTGCTGCGCCGGCCGCTGCGCAACCCGCGCCTCGTCGCGTTCGTCGAGCGCCTGCCCTACGCGATTCTCGCGGCGATGGTCGTGCCGGACGTCTTCTCGGCGGAGACGGCGGGCGACGCGCGCGCGTCCGCCGCCGGCTTCGCCGTCGCGCTCGCGCTTTCGCTCCTGGGCCGCTCGCTGCCGTTCGTGGCGGCCGCCGCGACCGCCGCCGCCTTCGCCGTTCGCGCCGCGGCCGGGGCCTAGCGGCGCGGACGCGATTTTCTCCCTTTTCCGGCCGGGGCGGATTCTGCTAGAATGCGCCGCCATCCAAGGAGCGCGCCATGCCCGACACCGTCATCGTCCTCGACTTCGGTTCCCAATACAACCAGCTCGTCGCCCGCCGCATCCGCGAGAAGGGCGTCTACAGCGAGCTGCGGCCGCATTCGACGACGGCCGCCGAGCTGCGCGCCGTGCCCGGCCTCAAGGGCGTCGTGCTCTCCGGCAGCCCGAAGAGCGTGAACGACCCCGGTTTCTTCGACTGCGATCCCGGCGTCTTCGGGCTCGGCGTCCCCGTGCTCGGCGTCTGCTACGGCATGCAGCTCATGGCGAAGAAATTCGGCGGGCGCGTCGCGCGCAACCCCCGCGGCAAGGAATACGGGCGCATGCCGGTCGAGCAGGTCGCGCCGTGCCCGCTCCTGGACGGCCTGCCCGCGCGCCAGGACGTCTGGATGAGCCACGGCGACCACGTCGAGGTGCTGCCGCCCGGCTTCCGCCTCGCCGCCAAGAGCGACAGCGGTTTCTTCGCCGCGGCGTTCGACCCGGAGCGCCGCTTCTACGCGGTGCAGTTCCACCCGGAGGTGCGGCATTCGGTCTACGGCAACGACATCATCGCCAACTTCCTCTTCCGCGTCTGCGGCTGCGAGAAGAACTGGACGATGGAGGGCTACCTCGAGTCCCAGCTGCGCGCGATCCGCGGGCAGGTCGGCGACGGGCGCGTGCTGTGCGGGCTCTCCGGCGGCGTCGACTCGACCGTCGTCGCGGTGCTGCTCCACCGCGCGATCGGCGACAAGCTCACGTGCATGTTCATCGACCACGGGATGCTCCGCAAGGGCGAGGGCGAGCAGGTGATGGAGACGTGCGCCGGGCTCTTCGGCATCGACGTCGTCCGCATCGACGCGCGCGAGCGCTTTCTCTCGAAGCTCGCGGGCGTGACGGAGCCGGAGCGCAAGCGCAAGATCATCGGCGCGGAGTTCGTGAGGTGCTTCGACGAGGAGAGCGCCAAGCTCGGCTCGTTCGGCTTCCTCGCGCAGGGCACGCTCTACACGGACGTTGTCGAAAGCGGGACCGCGACGGCGCAGACGATCAAGAGCCACCACAACGTGGGCGGCCTGCCGAAGGAGATGAAGTTCCGCCTCGTGGAGCCCCTCAACCGGCTCTTCAAGGACGAGGCGCGCGCCCTCGGAGAGGCGCTCGGCATCCCGCGCGAAATCGTCTGGCGGCAGCCGTTCCCGGGCCCCGGTCTCGGCATCCGCATCCTCGGGGAGATCACGGAGGAGAAGCTCTCGATCGTGCGCGAGAGCGACGCGATCCTGCGCGAGGAGATCGCGCGCGCCGGGCTCGAGAAGGACGTCTGGCAGTATTTCACGGTCCTCACGAACGTGCGCAGCGTCGGCGTGATGGGCGACGAGCGGACCTATTCGTGGGCCGTCGCCGTGCGCGCGGTGACGTCGATCGACGGCATGACGGCGGACTGGGCCCGCCTGCCGTGGGAGGTTCTGGAGACCGTCTCGCGCCGCATCGTCAACGAGGTGCCGGGCGTGAACCGCGTCGTCTACGACGTAACGAGCAAGCCGCCGTCCACCATCGAGTGGGAGTAGCGCCGGCGCGCGTGTTGCGCGGCCGCAAACGGGTGTGGTAGACTTGGCGCCGTGAAGACGTTCCGCCTCCCGCTCCCCGCGTTCGCGATCGCCGCCGCTCTCGTGGCGGCGGGGTGCTGCTACTGGGAGGAGCACCGCGGCGAGACGAACGAGGCCCCGCCCGATCCGCTTCTTTCCCCGATGCAGCGCTACTATCTGGACCTGTCGGGGGAGGAGCGCAGGAAACTGTTCCGCGATCCGGAGTTCCGCACGGAGATGAAGTCCTACGGCGACAAACCCCGCGCCGTGGTCCGGCCGGCACCGGCGTTCGCCGGCGCCGGCCCGCGTGATTGGAAACTCCGCCTTGCCGACACGGGGAAGATCGTCGACGGTGGAACGGTTCCCGAAAACGGCGTCGTCGAGTTGTCCAACTTGATGGTCGGAAAATCCTACGTGCTCGAGTTCGACGCGCCCGAGCCGGACGGCGAAACCGCCGTCCGGCTCGTAACGTCCGATTCCGCGCCGCGGCTGCTCGACATCCCCGGCATCCCCAACGCGCGCGATTTCGGCGGGTGGCGGGGTCTGGGCGGCCGCCGCATCCGGCAGGGGCTCATCATCCGCTCGGCGGGCCTCAACGAGAACGCGACGCCGAAGGAGAACCCCGACACGCCGGGCGCGTCGCGCGTGACGGACGCCACGCGCGACGTGATGCTCCGCCAACTCGGCGTCAAGACGGACGTCGACCTGCGCTGGGACAACGAGGTCTTCGGCATGACGGGCTCGCCGCTCGGGCCGGAGGTGCGCTGGGTGCGCTGCCCGTGGAGCCTCTACCAGTGGGTCGCGGGCGACAAGGAGAAGGCGATGTTCGCGACGGTTTTCCGCCTGCTTCTCGATCCGGCGAACCTCCCCGCGGTCGTGCACTGCATCGAGGGGCAGGACCGCACCGGGACGCTCTGCTTCCTCCTGCAGGGACTGCTCGGCGTTTCCGACGCGGACAAGCTGCGCGACTGGGAGTGCACGGGGTTTTCCAACGCGCACACGGGCTTCCGCCACGAGAGCCGCCTCGACCCGTTCCTCAAGTATCTCGCGACGCTGCCGGGCGAAACCGTGAACGAGCGCTGCGAATCCTACGCGCGCTCGTGCGGCCTCTCGGACGAGGAGATCGCCGCGTGGCGCGAACGCATGCTGGAGGACGCGCCGTGAGCGCGGAGTCCCGCCCCCTCCGCGTGATGGTGAGCGCCGGCGAAATCTCCGGCGACATGTATGCCGCGGCGATCGTGCGCGAACTGCGCCGCCTGCGCCCGGACCGGACCTTCGAGTTCTTCGGCCTCGGCGGCGACCGCCTGCGCGAAGAAGGCGCGGAGCTCTTCGAGCACGCCTCGCGCACGGGCGTCATCGGCTTCTGGGAAGTGCTCAAGCGCGCGCGCTTCTTCGCGCGGCTGCTGCGGCGCCTCAAGGGCGCGCTCGTTTCGCGCCGGCCCGACCTGCTGCTCACGGTCGACTACCCGGGCATGAACCTGCGCCTGGCCGCCGCCGCCAAGGCGCTCGGCATCCCCGCGGTGCACTACGTCTGCCCGCAGGTGTGGGCGTGGCACCGGGACCGCATCCCGAAAATCGCCGCCGCGCTCGACCGGCTGATCGCGATCTTCCCGTTCGAGCCGGCGCTCTTCGAGGGCACGGGGCTCGACGTGCGCTTCGCCGGGCATCCGCTCGTGGACGCGGTCGCCGCGTCGCTGCGCGAAGAGGAAGACCGCCCGCCGCTTCCGTGGGCGCCCGGCGCGCGCCGCATCGCGCTGTTCGCCGGCAGCCGCCGCAACGAAGTGCGCCGCATCCTGCCGGACGTGCTCGCCGGCGCCGCGATGGCCGAGGAGACGCTCGGCCCGTGCTCGTTCCTTCTCCCGGTGCCGACCGCGGAGCGCGCGGCGGACGTCCGCGCGGCGATCGCCGCCGCGAAGCGCCGCCCCGCGCGCGTCGAGGTCGTCGAGGGCCGCTCGCGCCGCATCCTGCACGAAGCCGAGGCGGCCGTCGTGAAAAGCGGGACCTCCACGCTCGAAGCGTCGCTTCTCGGCTGCCCTCAGGTGATCGTCTACCGCGTTTCCTGGACGACCTACCGGATCATGAAGCGCCTGCTCACGGGCGTGAAGTGGATCGGGCTGGCGAACATCGTCCCGGGCAAGTCCGTCGCGCGCGAGCTGATCCAGGGCGGACTGGCGCCGGAGACGGTCCGCGACGAACTCGTTTCGCTCTGCGCCGACCCGGCGCGCCGCGCGGCCATGCTCGAGGACTACGCCCGGACGCGCCGCCTGCTCGGCGGCGAAGGCGCCGTCGCGCGAGCCGCGGCGCTCGTGGCCGACCTCCTGCCCGCTCCGGTTTGACGCGGGGCGGGGCGGGGGAGTAGAATCGGACCCCGTCACCCGACCGAAAGGAACAACGCCATGCACATCGGACTTCCCGAAATCCTGCTGATCGTCTTCGTCGCGCTGCTGCTCTTCGGCGCCAAGCGCATCCCCGAACTCGCGCGCGCCTTCGGCCGCGCCTCCCACGAATACAAGAAGGCCAAGGAGGCCATCGCCAACGAAGGCAAGGACCTGATGGCCGAAGCCGAGAAGGCCGCCGGGGCTTCTCCGGAGGCGCCGGCCGGGAAGACCGGGTCCGATGGTCCGGTGGTCTGATGGTCTGACGGCCCACCGGTCCGAATGACCATGACCGACACGCTCCTGGGCCATCTTGCCGATCTCCGGCGCGCGCTGCTGCGCGCGGCGGCGGGCGTGGCGCTGCTGCTCGTGCCGGGGTTCTGCGCGGCGCCGGCGGCGATGCGGCTCCTGGTCCGGTGGGCGGTTCCGGAGAGCCTCGGTCCGCTGCACTATTTCGAGCCGCTGGAAGCGTTCCGCGCGCAGCTGCACGTCGGGTTCGTCCTCGCCTTCGCGGCCGCGTGGCCGTGGATCGCCGCGCAGGCGTGGGGCTTCGCGAGACCCGGCCTGCGCGACGGCGAAGCGCGCGCGCTTCGGGCGTGGATCCCGCTTTCGACGCTGCTCTTTTTCGCCGGCGCGCTCTTCGCCTGCGCGGCCGTGATGCCGCTCGTCATGGCCTTCGCCGCGTCGTTCGCCGAACCCGGTCTCGCGCCCGTCCTGGGACTCGGCGCGTTCCTCCGCCTCTCGGGCTGCCTCGCGCTCGGCTTCGGTCTCATGGCGCAGACGCCGCTCGCGCTCGCGCTCGCCGCGCGGCTCGGACTGGCTACGGCCGCTGGGCTTCGCCGCGCGCGGCCGTGGGCCGTTCTCGCGATCCTGACGCTCTCGGCGCTCCTCACGCCGCCGGACGTGTGGAGCCAGATTCTGCTCGCGATCCCGACGCTCCTGCTCTACGAGCTGGGCGTGCTTCTGGCCGCGCGCGCCGCGCGCCCCGTCACGCCTCGGCCTTGAGGGCGGCGTATTCCGCGGCGACCTTCGCGAGTTCGTCCGGAATCGCGATCTGCTGCGGGCAGTGCTTCGTGCACTGCATGCAGCGGACGCAGCGGGAGGGGCGGGCGCTTTCGGTCAGGCGCTCCAAGCCCGACACGAAGCGGCGCTTGTTGCCCTCCGCCTTGTAGGCGTTCCAGAGCGCGAAGACGTCCGGGATCGCGACTCCGACGGGGCACGGCGTGCAGTAGCGGCACGCCGTGCACGGCACGGCCTGCGTGCGCTGGAACGCCGCGAGCGCCGCGGCGATCGTGCCGCGCTCGTCGTCCGAAAGTTCCTTGACGGGCGAGAACGTCCGGATGTTGTCCTCGAGGTCCGACTCGCGTCCCATGCCCGAGTTGACCAGTTTCACGGCGGGCAGCGAGGCGACCCAGCGGAACGCCCACGAGGCGGGCGAGGCGTCCGGGTCGGCCTGTCGCAGGATCGCCTTGGCCGGGTCGTTCAGGCGCGCCAGCGCGCCGCCGCGCAGCGGCTCCATCACCGCCACGTCCACGCCTTTGGCGACCAGCTTCTCGTATTGCTCCTTGGAGCGGTAGCGCGTCCAGTCCTGGTAGTTGAGCTGGATCATCGCGAACTCCCAGTCGTAGGCCTCCAGGATCGGGTCCATCGCCTCGGGCTGGTCGTGGAAGGAGAAGCCGAGGTGGCGGATGCGCCCTTCCTTCTTCTTTTCGAGCAGGAAGTCGAGGGCGCGGATCTTCTTGGCCAGGTCCCAGTTGCCCCAGCCGAGCGAGTGCATCAGGTAGAAGTCGAAATACTCCGCCTTCGTCCGGGCGAGCTGGTCTTCGAAGACGCGCTTGACGCCGTCCTCCGTGCGCGCCATCCACACGGGCATCTTGTCGACGAGAAAATACGACGAACGCGGGCGCTCCGAGAGGAACTCGCCGAGCGCGACCTCGCTCTCGCCGTCGTGATACATGTAGGCCGTGTCGAAGTAGTTCCCGCCCGCTTCGAGGTAGCGCGACCAGAGGCGCCGCGCGGCCGGGCGGTCGATCTTGCCGTTTTCGCCGCGCGGCAGGCGCATGCAGCCGAAGCCGAGCAGCGACACGCTCTCGCCGGCCATCGTGCGGCGCGAGAGCGGCCCGGCCGGGCGGGGCTTCGCGGCCGCCGCGCCGTCCGCGGGCGGCGTGGCGGGGTCCTGCGCGCGGAGGCGGGCGAACGGGGCGAGCGCGGCCAGCAGTGCGGCGGACTTTAGGAATTCGCGGCGGGTCATGTTCATGGCGTCGGGGTTGGGG
>JAFTHC010000220.1 GCA_017457625.1 Kiritimatiellia bacterium | reverse complement strand
GGGGCGCTGCTGGGCTACCGGCGGCTGGCTGCGGCGGTGCGGGAGAGCCAGGGACTCGGCGACCCGTGTCCGGCATCCCTCCTAGTAGCCGAAGAACCGGCGGCGGAGAAGCGGCTGCCGCCGCTGCAGCGGGCGCTGCTGCCGGACGCACGGCGGGCGGTCCGGAAACGGCTGGCGGACCCCGGCACGGCGACGGTGAAGGCGTTCGCGGCGGGATTGCGGCCGCGGCCGGCCGAACCGCGGGACCGGATGCGACGGCTCGCGGAGGCGGCGAAAACGAGGGCCGGGCGAGCGGGAGAACGGGAGCGGGAACAAAATGATCCACGGTGGGATTGAATCGCGGGATGGGGGCGATGGGGGCGATGGGCAAGAGGATTTGATTTTGCGGCCGGCCGCGTGGTAGAATCGGAATGCATGAAAGGGTTTGACGCCAGGTTTCTCGAACGCTACCGCGAACGGCGGGCGGCGGACGCCGCCCGCACGCCCGTTGCCGAGCCGCCGCGCGCGCCGAGGACGCCCGTGCGGGCTGCGCTGCCGTTCGCCCCCGCCGGCGGCGCAGCGGCAGGTCGCGTCCGCATCCTCGGCGTGGACACGTCGCTGCGAAGCACGGGACTCGCCGTGATCGAGGCCGAAGGCGCTCGCATGGACTTCGTGGACTGCCGCCCGATCCGCAATCCGGCCCGCCTGACGCTGCCCGAATGCCTCGTCAACATCGCCGAGACGCTCGAGCGCTACATCGACGAATTCAAGCCGGACGAAGTCGCGATGGAGGGCATCTTCTTCTGCAAGAACGCCCGCACCTCGCTCGTGCTCGGGCACGCGCGAGGCGTCGTGGTGGCGACCTGCGCGCGGCGCGGACTGCCGATGGCCGAATACCCGCCGGCGCGAGTCAAGCAGGCGGTGACCGGCACGGGACGCGCGACGAAGGACCAGATGCAGCGCATGATGCAACGCGTCTTCGGCCTTCCGGAACTGCCGCAGGAAGACTCGGCGGACGCCCTCGCGATCGCGCTGGCGCACGCGCATTCGCGCCGCCTCGCCGCGCTGCGCCGCTAGCCGAACGTGGCGCGGGAGAATTCGTCGATCCGCGCCTCGACGTCGGAAATCGTCGACATCGAAAGCAGGTCGCGCGCGTAGGCTTCGCAGGCCGGGACCGTGCAGCGGGAAACCAGCTCCTGGCAGTGCGGGATCTGGGCCGGCTCGAGCGAGAAGGTGCGGATGCCGACGCCGATCAGGAACGGCATGTAGCGCGGGTCGCGCCCCATTTCGCCGCACACCGACACGGGCGTGCCGTGGCGCGCGGCGATCGTCGAAATCGCGCGCAGGAGCTTGAGCACCGTCGGGTGGTGCGGCACGTAGTTCTGCGCGACGGCGGCGTTGGTGCGGTCCACCGCGAGCGTGTATTGGATCAGGTCGTTCGTGCCGACCGAGAGGAAGTCGCTTTCCTCCGCGATCGCGTCCAGCACGCCCACCACGGCGGGCACTTCGACCATCGCGCCGATCGCCGGCGAAAGCAGGTCCTTGTCGCCGATTTCGGTCTGGAGCGCCGCAAGGCACGTCTCGACGTGTTCGCGCGCGGCGCGGAACTCCTCCACGGAGGAAATCATCGGGAACATGATGCCGACGCGCTCGTTGCCGCTCGCCTGGACGGCCCGGAGGATCGCCCGCAGCTGCTGGTCGAGCGTGTAGGGGTAGCGCAGCGAGAAGCGGATGGACCGCAGGCCGAGCGCGGGATTCTCCTCCTGGCCGCGGTAGAGATACGGGATCGTCTTGTCGCCGCCGGCGTCGAGCGTCCGGAACACGACCGGCGCGCCGGCCATGCGTTCGAGCACGCGCGAGTAGATGGCGAACTGGTCCGCCTCGCTCGGCATCGACGGGCGCATGAGGAACGGGAACTCCGTGCGGTAGAGGCCCACGCCTTCGGCCTTCGCGGCGACGGCGGCGTCGAGGTCCGCGAGGATGTTCACGTTCGCCTCGAGCGTCACGCGCTCGCCGTCGAGCGTGCGCGTCTCGGACTTCACGCCGCGCAGGCGCCGCGCCTCGGCCGCTTCCTCGCCCGCGCGGTTGCGGAACTTCTCCGCGAGCGGCGGGTCCGGGTGGACGTAGACCGTGTCGTTGGCGCAGTCGAGGATGACGGTCTCGCCTTCCGCCAGGCGCAGCAGGTCGCGCGACTTGACCACGACCATCGGGATGCGCAGCGAGCGCACCAGCAGCGAGACGTGCGCCGTGGCACCGCCTGCGCACAGCACGATGCCGGCCCAGCCGTCGCGCGCGACGCGAAGCACGTCCGAGGGCAGCATCTTCTCGGCCACCAGCACGGACGCGCCGCGCGCCGCGGCGGGCGCGTCCGGGTTTTCGGACGTGACCGCGTCGAGCAGGCGGACCGCCAGGTCCTCCACGTCGCGCGCCTTCTCGCGCATGTAGTCGTTGTCGGACGCCTCGAAGATCCCGATGTAGTCGGAGGAAACGCGCGCCACGGCCTCGGGCAGCGTGGCGCCGCCCTCCACCGCCTTGGCGATCTGCCCCGTGAACGCCTCGTCGTGGAGCATCATCACGTCCGATTCGAGGATCATCGAGGCGGCTTCGGGCAGCTTCCGGTCGAGCTCCGAGCCGAGCTTCCGCAGCGAAGCTTCGACGATCGCGGTCGCCTCTTCGAGCGAACGCACGGCGGGCGGGAACGAAACGGGCGGCGCGCCGGGCTCCGGCCGGCCCAGGAGGCGCGACAGGGCGGCGGGCGTGACGACGCGCGCCGGGCCCATCGCCCAGCCGTTGGAGACGGCGGTGCCGCGGAAGACCATCTGCTCGGTCGGGCGCAGCGTCCCCTTGCCGGCGGCGGCCGCGGCGGGACGCGACTCGGCGATCAGCAGCGCGACGGCGCTCTGCACCGCGTCCGTGAGCTCGGCCACCTTCGCGCGGGCGGCGGAGATTTCGTCCGCGAGGAACGGCCGCCCCGTCCGGCGGCGCAGCGACACGGCGCCCACGCGGTCCCGGCCGCGCAGCAGCGGGATGCCGAGGAACGTCTGCACGTCGCCGTCCGGGAAGTTCGGGTGCGGCACGTAGCCGCGCATGGACGAAGCCATCTCCGAATAGATCGGGCGGCGCTCCGCCAGGACGCGCCCCACGAGCCCCTCGCCGAGGCGCAGGACGATCGTCGCCTTCCCGAACATCGGGTAGCCGACGCACGCGCGCAGCGTGGCGGTTCCCGCGGCGTCGTCGTAGAGGAAAAGCGACACGCGGTCCGCGTTGAACTCGCGCGCCAGCGAGCGCACCGTCTCGTCCAGGAACCCGCGCGTGCCGCCGTGCGCCGCGCCCGGGGCCGCGGGCGCGGCTCCGGGCGCCCCGTCGCCGCCGGGCGGCGCGAAGGGCGTAATCGGGAGGTGGAGGAGTCTGTCCACGGAACGCGCGCCTTCGTGAGCCGGGGTTTGAAATTGGGGCGGGATGCGGGGCATGATCCCGCAACGCCCAGATCCACAATCTGGTGCTCTACCAATTGAGCTAATCCCGCCGTTCGGTCGAACGGCGCGCAAGGCTACCACAAACGGCCGGCGGAAATCAAGCGCGATTTTCGGCCGCGCGGCGGGGGCGGCGCACTAGCCTTTCACGAGGGGCTCGTAGCCCATGTATTCGTCCTGGCGCGTGACGTCCTTGACGGCGTGCCAGAGCGTTCCGTCGGGATCGATTTTCTGCCGCTCGATCGTGGCGAGCGCGATCGGCACGTGCATGTAGACGTCCGCGCACTTGCCGACCACGCAGGAGGTGCGGCCCGCCATCGCCGCGTGCACCGCGTTCTTGGCGAGCATGAGGCAGTGGATCGCGTCCGCGCCGTGGGCGGCGACGGAACGGATCGAGTAGCTCGGGTCGAAATACTTCACGGAGACCGGTTCGCCCTTTTTCCGGAAGTGGTCTTCGATCGCGGCCTTGAGGAACGTGCCGACGTCCTTCTTGAGGACGTTGCCCGACGCGTCGCGCCGCTCCTCGCCGGCCATGAGGTCCTGCCCGGCGCCTTCGGCCACGACGATCACGGCGTGGCTCTTGCCGAGGCCGAAGCGGCGCTCCAGCGCGGTGAGCACGCCGTGCTCGCCTTCGAGCGCGAACGGCTCCTCGGGCACGAGGCACATGTTCACGCACGAGTTGGCGACGGACGCGTAGGCGGCGATGAAGCCCGAGTCGCGGCCCTGCAGTTTCACGAGGCCGACGCCGTGCCAGGCGCCCTTGGCCTCCATGTGCGCGCTCGTGATCACGTCCGTCGTCGCGTAGACCGCCGTCTCGAAACCGAAGGAGCGGCCGACGAACGCCAGGTCGTTGTCGATCGTCTTCGGGACGCCCACGACCGCGATGGAAAGGTTCCGCTTCGCGATTTCGTCCGCGATGTCGCGCGCGGCGCGCAGCGTGCCGTCGCCGCCGATGCAGAAGAGCAGGTTGATGTTCATGTCCGCGAGGCGGCGGACGATCCGGTCGGTAGGCTGTCCGCCGCGCGAGGAGCCGAGGATCGTGCCGCCGATCGTGTCGATTTCGTCGACCACCTCGGGCGTGAGGATCATGGGCTCGTGGCGGTATTCGGGAACGAGTCCCTGCAGTCCGTAGCGGATGCCGAAGATGTGGCGCACGCCGTAGTCGAACCAGAGCGTCTGCACGACGCCCTTGATGACGTCGTTGAGGCCCGGGCAGAGTCCGCCGCACGTCACGACGGCGGCGCGGCACCAGGCCGGATCGAAGAATATCCTGCGGCGCGGGCCGGCCTTCTCGAAGGACGGGACCTTGCGCCCTTCGCGCAGCGCCGCGGCCACCTCCGCTTCGTCGTGGATGAAGAGCGTCCGCTCGCCGTCTTCGACGAACCGCCCGCCGTGGACGGGCGAATCGACGGAGCACTCGCCGAGGCGCGCGACGTCGAACGAAACGTTTTCGGGATGTTCGAGGACTTCCTTGATGGTCATGGCCGGATCTCCGCGGCCTACCGCGGCCGCACGGACGCCGAGTCTAGCAGAAAGCCGCCCGCGCGCGCAAGCGCGCTTGACTTCCGGCGGCGTTTTTGCGAGACTTCCCGCCCGTCACGAACGACGCTTCCAGACAATCGAACCGTCAACAAAAAAAGGAAATCAAATGTCCCGTCGCATCCTCATCGCCGGCAACTGGAAAATGAACAAGACGTCCGCCGAGGGCGCCGCGCTCGTCAAGGAGATCGCGGCCGGCCTCCCCGCCGGAAGCCTCCCCGAGATCCTCGTCTGCCCGCCCTACCTCACCATCCCCGCGGTCGTCGAGGCCGCGAAGGGCTCCGCGCTCGAGATCGGCGCCGAGAACGTCCACTGGGCCGCGAGCGGCGCCTACACGGGCGAAGTCTCCACCGCGATGCTGCTCGACGCGGGCGTGACGCACGTCATCGTCGGCCACAGCGAGCGCCGCCAGTATTTCGGCGAGACGGACGAAACGGTCAACCGGCGCGCCAAGGCCGCCGTCGAAGCGGGCCTCGTCGCCGTGATCTGCGTGGGCGAAACGCTCGCCGAGCGCGAGGCGGGCGACACGGCCGCCGTGATCGACCGCCAGACGCGCAAGGCGCTCGAAGGGATTTCGGACCTCGCCAAGGTCGTGATCGCCTACGAGCCCGTCTGGGCCATCGGCACCGGCAAGACCGCCACGCCCGACATGGCGCAGAAAGTGCACGCGCAGATCCGCGCGATC
>JAFTHC010000219.1 GCA_017457625.1 Kiritimatiellia bacterium | reverse complement strand
TCGGCGGCCGCTTCCTTCGCCTCCTCGACGGCGGCTTCGGCCGCGGCGGGCGCTTCTTCGACGGCTACCTTCGCTTCCGCGACGACGGGCGCGGCGGCTTCTTCGACGGCCGTGACGGCTTCCGCGACGGCGGCTTCGGCCTTCTCGACGGCGGCTTCGGCCGCGGCGACGGGGGCGGGGGTTTCGGCGGGGGCCGCCTCTTTCTCGTCGCAGCAGGACTGCGCGAACAGGGCGAGGGCCGCCGCGCAAACGAACAGTTTGAACTGGGTGGTCATGGTGGTTGGTTCCTTGTGTTGGTTGGTTGTCCGGAACGGATGAGGGCACGCATTCTAGGCCATTTCGCCCTCGCGCGCAAGCGCAAATGTTTCCCGCGCGCGGAATCGGTCAGGGTCCTTTCTGTTTTCGGGGAGGATGGGCCTGTGTGCGGAGGATTGTTTCCGATCATGTCCCATGGACCGGACCCGCCCGGTTTCCGGCCCTCGCTTGCGCGCCCGCCCGGTCGTGTTGTAGAATGCGCGCCATGAACGACACCGATCCGCCCGTCCTGCGCGTGAAGCGCGTCCGCCCGGACGCCGCGTTGCCGCGTTTCGCCCACCCGGACGATTCCGGGATGGACGTCTACGCCTGCGAGGACCGCGTGCTGCTGCCCGGCGAGCGCGCGAAGATCCCCCTCGGGATCGCCTTCGCCCCGCCTCCCGGCACCGAAATCCAGTTGCGCCCGCGCAGCGGCCTGGCGATCCGCAACGGCATTTCGATGGTCAACACGCCCGCGACGATCGACGAAGGCTACCGCGGCGAAGTCTGCGCGATCCTGATCAACCACGGCGGCGAGCCCTTCCGCGTCGAAAAAGGCATGCGCGTCGCGCAGGCGGTGCTCTGCCCGATCCTGCGCCCGCGCGTCGTCGAGGCGGACGATCTGCCCGAAACCGCCCGCGGCGCCGGCGGTTTCGGCTCGACCGGAGCCTGACGCTCCTGCGAACCCGCGAACTTGCGAACCTGCGAACCGACCGAATGGAAAACCTGTTTCTGATGCTCCTGCGCTTCGCGGCGCTGATTCCGGCGATCATGATCCACGAGATCGCGCACGGATACGCCGCGCTTCGGTGCGGCGACACGACCGCGCGGGACGAAGGCCGCCTGTCTCTCAACCCGTTGCGCCACGTCGACCCGTTCATGAGCGTGATCCTGCCGGCGATCCTCGTGCTTACCGGCTCCAGCGTCGTCTTCGGCGGCGCCAAACCCGTGCCGATCAACCTCTGGCGCTGCCGCGACCCGAAAAAGGCCTACTGGATCACCGCCTTGGCCGGTCCCGCGAGCAACCTGGCGCAGGCCGTTCTCGGCGCGCTGCTCTTCCACGTTCTGCTGCACGTCCTGCCCGACGCGCGGTTCTCCGTGTATCTGCTTTATTTTCTGATTTCTTACGTCGTCACGAACGTCGTGCTCATGGTGTTCAACCTCGTGCCGGTCCCGCCGCTGGACGGCTCGCGCGTCGTGACGGTCCTGTTGCCGCGCGACCTGGCCTGGCGCTATGCGCAGATGGACCGCTACGGGATGCTGTTCGTGTTCCTGCTGCTCTGGATTCCCGCGTTCAACGAGCTGATCGGCCGCGCGACGTTCGCCGTCTGCCGGTTCGTCGGCCTCGCCGACTACCTCTGGCTCCTCCTGCTGGGCCGCTAGCCCGCCGCGCCGTGGACACGCCCGGAACGCTCGAAGAGATGATCGCCAAGGGCCGCCGCCCCTACGGCCTCGAGCACTGCCGCGTGTTCGAGCGCGAGGGCGACTTCATGGAGACCTCGCCCTTCGGCCGGCGCGTGCACCCGGTCACGGGGGAGCGGAGCTTCCACGCGGGCGTCGACGGCGCGGTCTGGACCGGCTCGGCGCTCGGCGAATCGTGGATCGTCGCGCCGCTCGCGGGCGTCGTCGCCGCGGCGGAAGACGGCGTGGACGGCTTTTCGCGCGAACGTCCCGCCGGCAACTTCGTGGAACTGGACCACGGCGGCGGCCTGCGCACGCGCTACCTGCACCTGGAGCGCGGGACCGTCGCGGTCCGCCCGGGCGACCGCGTCGCCCCCGGCGACCGCCTCGGCTACATGGGCAAAAGCGGCCGCGCGACCGGCGAACACCTGCACTTCGAACTCCTCCGCGGCGGCGAACCCGTCGACCCGGAGCCCTTCCTCCGCGAACCGCGCCGGTAGCGTCCGCCCGCGTCGGAGTTTTTCCCGAAAAAAATGGTGCGCCTGGCGGGGTTCGAACCCACAACCTTCAGCTCCGGAGGCTGACGCTCTATCCAATTGGGCGACAGGCGCGTGAAAACGGGGCGCAGTCTAGCCGATTTCCGCGCGAAAGTCAAACGTGGAATCACCCCGGGGTGCATCGCGTTTCCGGCCGGCCACGGCACCGTTCCGCTCCACGAGGTTTCTTCCCGAAAGCCGGCGCTGCGCCAGTTGATTTTCCTCTACGGCCGGAAAGTCGGTGAATACAATGTAAAACCGCAAAAATAATCCACGGTGGGATTGAATGCGGGAGGGGGCGGAACTGCGCTTCACGCGTGCGCGAGAGCGCGGATGCCCGCGGATACCCCTTGACGCGGGCGGGGGTTTTGCGTAAGATAACCGCCTTGCCGGAAACCCAAGGGGGCGGTGCGCCCCGGCGGAGAACCGGAAAAACGCGAAAACAACACACTCCCGACGGAGAACGAAAACATGAACAAACTCAGACAATGGGCGCTGTTGGCGCTGGCGGGCTTCGGCTTGTCGGCGGCGGGCGCCGTCACGGACACCGAATGGTGGTCCGTGAACTTCGAAAGCCCATCGCCGAACGGCGTGAGTTTCGTCTACGGCGAGCTCGGCAACCTCACGAACAGCGAGGTGTATGCCGGCGCGGCCGGCGTGCAGCCCTACGACGCGGGCACGTGGTATGCGATCGACAGCGACGACTCCTACGTCACCAACGGGATCGTCACCAACGTCGTGGGCTCGGTGAAGACCGAAACCACGAGCGCCTACCTCAAGCTCGACACGCAGGGCAACGACCTGAAGTGGACGCCCACCAACTCGGTCGAGAGCTCGATCGCCCTCGTGGACGCCGACCTGCTGCTCGTCGGCTCCGACACGCCGCCCGACGCAGCCGACTTCGACGCCAGCGGCGACGTCCAGACGGCCATCTTCCTCCGGAACTTCATCGACGCGGATACCGGCGACACAACCAATTCGCTCCTCTACGTCTACGTGTTCGACGGCGGGACGGGCGGTAGCTACTGGCAGGCGTTGGAAGACGTCGGCATCGAGGACAACAGTTGGCACCACGTCCGCGTCCTCGTGGACTACTCCGGCGAAAGCTACGCGCAGGTGTCGGTCTACGTGGACGACATGGACGAGCCGCTTTCCGCCAACGGCGACGCGGCCACGACGAAGTGGACCGTCGCTAACCGCGGCCAGAACTTCTCGGCCCTCAACTCCGTCTCCTTCCGCGGAACCGGCGCGGTCGACAATTTCGTCGGCGCCCTGCGCAAGCAAAGCTTCCCGACGCTCACGTTCGCGGCGGAAGTCTACATCGACGGCGTGAAGCAGGCGGTCGACGAGAACGAAGAAGGCGGAAACCTCACCCGCTACGCCCTCGCCGAAGCCGGCGATGCGGGCAGCGGGAAGACGGTGGAATATCTCGGTTTCCGCGTTGACGACTACGACGGGGATGTCTCGACATATTCGCTGAGAACGATTGAAATATCAGACTTCATCGGCGGCACGAACAAGGTGTTCAACTACACTATTGACGATGAAACGGGCTTTGTCTCTGTTGATGTTGAGAATGACATTGTAACACTCGTGGAAGAAGAGGGTGAACAGACGGGTGATTTTGACATCGAAGCCGTCACGGACGGCGCTGTCGATTCAACCAATGTCATCGCGAAGATCTACTTCGTTTCCATCGGTGCCTACAACGCCATCGCGACGACGACGGTCAACGGCACGACGACGACCGACGCGACGGTCGTGAAGCCCTCGGACTTCGCGGAAGGCGCCACCAAGACGCTCACCTGGACGTTCCCCAACACGGACGGCGCCAACATCCTGACCGGCGTCACCGTCTCGAACGGCGCCACGGCGAGCTACGACGCCGCGAACGGCGTCGCGACCGTCACGGTCACGCTCACGGAGGCTCTCGCGGCCGACACGACCTTCGCCGCCGCCACCTACGCGGAAGGCAGCTACGAAGGCAAGACCCCCTCCTGGATCGACAACGGCAACGGCTCCTACGTGCTCGGCGTCTACGCCGCCAAGATCGGTTCGACGTTCTACGAGACGCTCAAGGCGGCACTCGACGCGGCTACCGCCGGCGAGAAAGTCGACTTGCTCGTCGATCTTGATCCCGCCGATCTCTCGGTGACGAATGTCAACGCGGTTCTCGACCTGGGAGGCCACGTGATCAAGGGCGACAAGGTCCTCGAGTTCATCGGCTCGACCGTCACGGTTTCGAACGGAACGATCTGCGCCGTGAACTACGCCGTGCGCGATCTGGACGGCTCGAACGTTACGCTCGCGGACGGTCTCGAAATCTTCAGCGCCAATTACGGCGTGTTCGTCCGCGGCCTCGGTCTCGCGTCCGAAACGACCACGGCGCTCACGGTTTCCGGCGCGTCGATCATCGCCACGAACGCATTCCCGGTCGCCGGCAACAACACGAAGCCCAACACCCTCATCACGATTAACGAGGGATCTTACCTCGAGTGCGTGGAGGACGATTGTGCGATCTACCACCCGCAGCAGGGCAGGCTTGTCCTCAACGGCGGCACGATCAAGGGCAAGACCGGCATCGAAATGCGCAACGGGCAACTCGAAGTCCCCTCCGATTCGACGGTCGAGGTCTTCGGAACGGGTCCGAACAACCAATACAACTTCGTGAACGGCGCGTCCGCCAATCCCACCACCGGCGATGCCATCGCCTTCGGCGCGACGACTTACCTCGGAAACGCCTACGTCGGCGACGGCCTTTCGGCCAGCATCGCGGGCGGCACGTTCGTGAGCGCCAACGCCGCCGGCGTCGGAAGTTACGGACAAGGCAACTACGAGGCAATCGGCGGGTTCGTTTCCGGCGGTTCGTTCTCCTCGGTCGTCCCGGCCGACCTCTGCGCCGAGGGCTACGTCCCGGTCACGACGCCCGATCCGGTCACCGGTCTCTACACGGTCGGCACGGGCGCGGTCCAGATCACGATTGCGGGCGAGGTCAAGACCTTCGGCTCGATTGCGGACGCCCAGGCGGCCGCGGCCGCGGCCGAGATCGCCGACCCCGTCTTCACGATCGTCGCCGTGCTCTCCGAGGAGACCGTGACGCTCGCCTCCGGCGAAACGCTCAAGATTCTCGTCGGCGAAGACGGCGATGTCACGGCCCTCACGGTCGAGACGAGCGAAACGGACACGGCGCAATACGCCTACGCGGTCGCGGACGAAACCGATGCCGAAACCGGCGTGACGACCTACTCGGTCGTGCAGACGACGAAGACCTACGAAATCGTCTTCAACGTCGACCAGGTCGCGGTCCTCACGACGAACGCCCCCTACGGCGACACGCTCTACGGTCCGGCCACCGATCCGACGAAAGCTTCGTCCGAGTCGACCGACTTCGCGTTCGCGGGCTGGACGAACGTCCTCGCGGGCGGCGCGGCCGTGGCTACGGCCGACCTGCCGGCCGTGACCACCAACGCCACCTGGGATGCCGTGTTCACGGAAAGCGCGCGCGAATACACGATCACCTGGACGATGGACGACGATTCGGTCATCGACACGACGACCGTGGCCTACGGCGCAACGCCGACCCACGCCGATCCGACGAAGGCCTCCACGGCCGAATTCTCCTACGAGTTCGCCGGCTGGTCGCCCGAGGTCGTCGAGGTGACCGGCGAGGCCACCTACAAGGCGACGTTCACCGCCACGACCCGCAGCTACGCCGTGACGTTCCTCGACGGCACGGAAGAGGAAGGTGACGATCCGTTCTACGCGACGAATGTCCTCTACGGCGCGACGCTCTACGGCCCGGCGGCCGATCCGACGAAGGCCTCGACGGCCGAGAAGGACTTCACGTTCGCCGGCTGGACGAACGCCGCGATCGACGCGGCGGTCGTCGCCACGGCCGACCTGCCGGCGGTCGCCGGCGAGGCGACCTACGCAGCGGTGTTCACGGAAAGCGCGCGCACCTACGAGATCGTCTTCAACGACGCGGACGGCACACGGCTCGCCACGACGAACGCCCCCTACGGCGACACGCTCTACGGCCCGGCCGATCCGGCCAAGGCCGCCGACGCGCAGTTCACCTACGCGTTTGCGGGCTGGACGAACGCCGCGATCGACGCGGCGGTCGTGTCCGCCGCGAACCTCCCGGCGGTCGATGCCGCCGCGACCTACACGGCGGTCTACACGGCGACCGTGAACGAATACACGATCACCTGGACGATGGACGACGATTCGGTCATCGACACGACGACCGTGGCCTACGGCGACACGCCGACGCACGCCGATCCGACGAAGGAATCCGCGGGCGGCTACTCCTACGAGTTCGCCGCGTGGACGCCCGAGGTCGCGGCCGTGACCGGCGAAGCCACCTACAAGGCGACGTTCACGGCGACGGCGATCGAATACGCGATCGTCTACGACCTGGACGGCGGTTCGTGGCCGGAAGGCTACGTCCAGACCAACGCCTACACGGTCGAGAGCGCGGCGATCGTCCTGCCAGCCCCGGCGAAGGAAGGCTACGCGTTCCTCAACTGGACCAACGCGCTCGGCGAAGTCTCGACCGGCGTCGCGGCCGGCAGCACGGGCGACCAGTCCTTCGGCGCGGTGTTCGAAGAGGACGCGACGATCGAAGCGGTCGATCCGGGCGAATCCATGTCCGCTGCCGAGAAGGCCGCGAATCCGCCGGCCGAAGTGATCGTCGATCCGGACTCGGGCGACGTGTCCTTCGCGGTCCGCTTCCGCGGCCAGGCCGGCGTGACCTACGAGCTGGTCGCTTCTCCCACGCTCGACGTCACGACGGCGAACTGGGAAGGCAAGACCGGCGGCGTGGTAGCGGTCGACTCGGTGGTCGTCACGTCGGCCAACGCGGGCGACATCCAGACGCTCACGGTCGCGATGGGAGAAAACGATCCGCCCGTGCGGTTCTTCAAGATCCGCGCGAGCAAGACCGAGTAAGCCGCAAGGCTCCGCCAAACAAGCAGGCCGCGCCGCAAGGCGCGGTCTGCTTGTTTTTTTTGAATCTCTTGCGGCCGGAGCGCGGCTTCGCCGGGCGCGGCCGCGGCCGGGGATGGCGAAGCCGCAAGTCGGCCGGCATGCGACTGTCGCAACCGGGGTCCTCGCCGCGCTTCGCGCGGCTTCTGGACCCCTCTACGTTTCTACCGCCCTCGCCGCAAATCGCACGCGCGGCCGCCGGTGGTTGACCGGCGGGCGGTTGCCCCAGAACAGTGCTCTGTCGTGGGGAGGCTGCGTGGCGAGGTGCGACCGCACCCCGCCACGCGCGTGATTTGCGGCGCGTGCGGTCGGAACGTCAAGGGGTCCAGAAGCGCGGGCCGCGGAGCGAAGCGGAGCCGGCCCGCGCGAGGACCCCGAGCGGGTGAAACTCTTGTGGCCGGAGCGCGGCTTCGCCGGCCGCGGCCGGGGATGGCGAAGCCGCAAGTCGGCCGGCGTGCGACTGTCGCAACCGGAGTCCTCGCCGCGCTTCGCGCGGCTTCTGGACCCCTCTACGTTTCTACCGCCCTCGCCGCAAATCGCACGCGCAGCCGCCGGTGGCGGCCGCGCAGCCGGCGGATCGCCTCTGGGGTGAAAACCCAGCGGTTTTCCAGAAGGGAAGGGAATTTGCCTCCGGTCTGCCGGCATGCTAGAATCCCGCGGCATGGATTCCGTGGCGAGAAAGTTCGGATGGCACGATTTCCGGAAGCCGGGGTGGTATTTGATCACGCTGGAGGCGGCGGAGAGGAACCGCAACGTGTTCGCGAGACTGGACCGGAACGGGTTCCGCCCGACGCCGCTCGGAGAGGAAGCCGAGCGGCAGTGGCGGGCGAAAGCCGGAACGTGGAAGGGCTTGCTGGTCGCGCATGCCTTCCAAGCCATGCCCGACCACATACACGTCGTTTTGCACGTGGCGAAACCTCTGGACCGGCCGCTTGGCCGGCTGATCGGAGCCTACAAGGCCGCGGTCGTTTCCGCGGCCCGCTCGAAGCTCGGTCTTGTTTCCGGAAAGCCCCTGTGGAAACCGGGGTTCGACTGGCGGATGAAAACCACCCCGGCGGAAGTGGCCCGCGCCCGGATCTACGCGGAAGACAATCCGGCCGCGGCCCGTGAAAAACGGGCCGCGCGGGCTCGCTGGGGCGCACCCGCGCCGCTCGCACACCCGCGTCTGCCCGGACAGTGGCCGGACGGTTTCGAAGAGGGAGCCCTGCAATGGACCGCCTTCGGCGATTCGGCGCCGCTTTCGGCGGAAAGACTCGTGGCGGTCCGGATTTCGCAACGGGAGCCGGAAGAAAGGCTGAAGAGGATCGAAGAGAGGGCGAAAGAACTCGCCCGCTCGGGGGCGGTGCTGGTTTCGCCAGCCATTTCCCCGGGCGAAAAGCGGGCGCTCGACGCCGCGCTGCGGGCTGGGGGCCGGGTAATCCACCTGGAAGCCCCCCCCGATCGACGTCTACTACAAACCGGCCCCCTCCCGGCTCACCGCCATCGGCGAGGGTCGCTGGCTGGCCCTGTCGCCCTTTCCACGCGGAGATAGACGCAAACTCGACCGGCCGCTATGCGAAGCGCTCAATGCCGCCGCACGTGCAATCGCCGGTGGTTGACCGGCGGGCAGTTGCCCCAGAGCAGTGCGCTGCCGTGTGTGTGTGGGGGGGGGTATGTCGCACCCCGACACGCGCGTGATTTGCGGCGCGTGCGGTCGGAACGTCAAGGGGTCCAGAAGCGCGGGCCGCGGAGCGAAGCGGAGCCGGCCCGCGCGAGGACCCCGAGCGGGAGAAACTCTTGCGGCCGGAGCGCGGCTTCGCCGGCCGCGGCCGGGGATGGCGAACCCGCAAGTCGGCCGGCGTGCGACTGTCGCAACCGGAGTCCTCGCCGCGCTTCGCGCGGCTTCTGGACCCCTCTACGATCCTACCGCCCTCGCCGCAAATCGCACGCGCGGCCGCCGGGGGCGGCCGCGCAGCCGGCGGAACTGCTCCGGGGTGAATGCCGTGCAATCCCCTTGACTCCCCGCGCACGCGTGTGGCATACTTCCCCCGAACCCCGCGCAGGCGGGGGAGGGGGTTCGCGCCCCCGAAAAAGGAAAACACAGAAGATGAAACGCATTCTCCTTTCGTTTGGAGCCGCGCTTTGCGCGGCCGTTCCCGCCTTTTCGGCTTCCGTGATCGGCCTCGACCCGGCCACTGACGCGCAAGGCACGGTCGACGTGTTGGCCTCGCCGCAGGTCGTCGTGCAGACCGAAGGCAATCCGGC
>JAFTHC010000218.1 GCA_017457625.1 Kiritimatiellia bacterium | reverse complement strand
GATCTTGTGGATGTAGAGCTTCTTCATCTCCTCGCGCGCCGGCGTGAGATACTGGCGCGGGTCGAAGTGCTCCGGGTGCTCCGCGAAGTGCAGGCGGATCGCGGCCGTCATCGCGAGGCGCGAGTCCGAGTCGATGTTGATCTTGCAGACCGCCGACTTGGCCGCCTTGCGGAGCTGCTCCTCGGGGATGCCGACCGCGTCGGGCAGCTTGCCGCCGTGCGTGTTGATGATCTTCACGTATTCCTGCGGGACCGAGGAAGAGCCGTGCAGGACGATCGGGAAGCCGGGGAGCTTCTTCTCGACGGCTTCGAGCACGTCGAAAGCCAGCGGCGGCGGCACCAGCAGGCCCGTCTCCGGGTCGCGCGTGCACTGCTCGGGCTTGAACTTGTAGGCGCCGTGCGACGTGCCGATCGAAATCGCGAGCGAATCGCAGCCCGTGCGCGTCGAGAAGTCGATCACCTCCTCGGGCTTCGTGTAGTGCGACTCGGCGGCGGACACCTCGTCCTCGACGCCGGCCAGGACGCCGAGCTCGGCCTCGACCGTGACGTCGAACTGGTGCGCGTATTCGACGACCTTCTTCGTGACCGCGATGTTCTCCTCGTAGGGGAGGGACGAACCGTCGATCATGACGGACGAGAAGCCGCTGTCGATGCAGCTCTTGCAGGTTTCGAACGAATCGCCGTGGTCGAGGTGCAGGACGATCTCGGGCTTCTCGCAGCCGAGCTCCTTGGCGTATTCGACCGCGCCCTGGGCCATGTAGCGCAGGATCGTGGGGTTGGCGTATTTGCGCGCGCCCTTGGAGACCTGCATGATGACGGGCGATTTCGTCTCGACCGAAGCCTGGACGATGGCCTGCATCTGCTCCATCGTGTTGAAGTTGAAAGCGGGGATGGCGTAGCCGCCCTTCACCGCCTTGGCGAACATCTCGCGCGTGTTGACGAGACCGAGTTCCTTGTAGCTGACCATGGTGTTTGTTTGGTTGTTGGTTGTTGCCGGAAAACGGGGCGGCATTCTAGCGCATTTCCGGAAAAACCGCAATCCCCGCGCCCGCGCAAGTTTGTGGACACGCGGGGGCGTTTGGTGTAGAATGAGCCGCCGTTCGACACGTTCCGGGTTCCCGACCGACATGTTCCAGACAGATCCGTTCGCGCTGATCGTCCTCTTCGTGGGACTTTCGCTGATGCCGTTCGTCGCGATGGTCGCGACGAGCTACCTCAACGTCGTGATCGTGATGTCGCTGATCCGCAACGCGCTCGGCATCCAGTCGATCCCGCCGAACATGGTGATCAACGCGCTCGCGATGATCCTCACCTTCTACGTGATGGCGCCGGTCTTCTCCGAGTCGTGGGACATCGCCCGTTCGGAAATGGCCTCCCGCGCGCCGCCCGCGGCGGCGGCCGGAGCCGTGGCGGGGGCGCCCGGCCCCGCCAGTCCGGCGGGCCCCGGGCCGTATGCGCCCGATCCCGAAGTGCTTTCCGCGGCGGGCGAACCCTTCCGCGCGTGGCTCTCGGACCACACGCCGGACAAGCAGCGCGCGTTCTTCGTCCGCACGGCCGAGCAGCTCTGGGGCAAGGACGGCGAGCCGGCCGAAATCGACCGCGAGAGCTTCTACATCCTGATTCCGTCCTTCTGCGTGGGCGAGCTCACCAAGGCGTTCCAGATCGGGTTTCTCGTCTACCTGCCGTTCATCGCGATCGACATCATCGTCTCCAACATCCTGCTCGCGATGGGCATGATGATGGTGTCGCCCGTCACGATTTCGCTGCCGTTCAAGCTGCTGCTCTTCGTCATGGTGGACGGCTGGACGCTGCTCGTGCAGGGGCTCATCCGGGGATACGTGCTGTGAGCCACGCCGACCTTCTCCAATACGCGCAGGCCTGCCTGCTGCTGATCCTGCGGCTCTCGCTGATCCCGATCGTGGTGGCGACGGTGATCGGCATCCTCGTATCGCTCCTGCAGGCGCTCACGCAGATCCAGGAGCAGACGCTCGGCTTCGCCGTGAAGCTCATCGCGATTTCGCTCACCATCCTGGCGTGCGCCTCGTGGATGGGCGGGCAGCTGCTGCTCTACACCCAGGACATCTTCACCCGTTTCGCCCTGCTCGGGCACTGAACCAACCAACAGAAAAGGACGCCAACCATGGCATACCGCATCAACCTCAACGGCGTTTCGTTCCACGGAAAGGGAGCGATCGCGGAAATCCCCGGCCTCGTGAAGGACGGCGGCTTCAAGAAGGTGTTCGTCGCGACCGACCCGGTCCTCGTGAAGATCGGCACGGCGGCGAAGGTGACCGACCTGCTCAAGAAGGCCGGCATCAAGTTCGAGGTCTTCTCGGACATCAAGCCCAATCCCACGATCGAGAACGTCAAGGCCGGCGTCAAGGCGTTCAAGGCCGCGAAGGCGGACTGCATCGTCGCCATCGGCGGCGGCTCCTCGATGGACACCGCCAAGGCGATCGGCATCATCGTCAACAACCCCAAGTTCGCCGACGTTCGTTCGCTCGAGGGCGTCGCCGCGACGAAGAAGCCCGCGGTCTTCACGATCGCCGTCCCCACGACGTCCGGCACCGCCGCGGAGGTGACGATCAACTACGTCATCACCGACCGCGCCAAGGACCGCAAGTTCGTCTGCGTCGACCCGCACGACATCCCGCAGATCGCGGTCGTGGACTCCGACATGATGCTCTCGATGCCCGACAAGCTCGCCGCCGCCACGGGCATGGACGCGCTCACGCACGCGATCGAGGGCTACATCACGAAGGCCGCCAACGACATGACGGACATGTTCCACCTCAAGGCGATCGAGCTGATCGCGCGGCATCTGCGCGACTCGGTGAACGGCAAGGGCGAAAAGAAGGAGAAGGCGCGCGAGAAGATGGCGCTGGCGCAATACGTCGCCGGCATGGGCTTCTCGAACGTCGGCCTCGGCATCGCCCACTCGATGGCGCACCCGCTCTCGGCGTTCTACGACACGCCGCACGGCGTGGCCTGCGCGATCCTGCTGCCGCCCGTGATGAAGTTCAACGCCTCCGCCACCGGGAAGCGCTACGCCGCGATCGCCGCGGCGATGGGCGTGAAGGGCGCGGACGCGATGCCGCTCGCCGCCGCGCGCAAGGCCGCGTGCGACGCCGTCGCCAAGCTCGGCAAGGACGTCGGCATCCCGGCGGACCTCAAGGGCATCGTCCAGGCCAAGGACATCCCGTTCCTCGCCCACTCGGCCTACGTCGACGCGTGCCGCCCCGGCAACCCGCGCGACGTCACGGAGAAGCAGATCGCGGCCCTCTACAAGAGCCTGATCTAGCGCCGCCGCCCGGAGCGCCGCACCGTGAAACCGTCCCCTTTCCGGAACGTTCTCGTGACCGGCGCCTCCGGCGGGATCGGCGAGGCGTGCGCCGCGTGGTTCGCGACCCGCGGCGCGCGCCGCGTCTTTTTCTGCGGGCGCGACGAAGCGCGCCTCGCGGCCGTCGCGGCGAAGATCCGCGCGCTCGGCGCCGAGGCGTTCCCGCGCCGGCTCGACGTGGCGGACGCCGCCGCGACGCGCGCGTGGCTCGAGGAGGCGGACGCCGCCGCGCCGCTCGACCTCGTCTTCGCCAACGCCGGCATCGCCGCGCCGGGGCCGGACGAGGCTTCGCAGCGGCGCGTCTTCGACGTGGACGTGGGCGGGGTCGTGAACACCGTCCTGCCGGCGATCGCTCTCTACCGCAAGCCGGGGATCGGGCGCGCGGCCCGGCGCATCGCGCTCACCTCGTCCATGACCGGCTACCACGGCATGCCGCAGTGCCCGGCCTACAGCGCGAGCAAGGCGTTCGTGAAGGCGTGGGGCGCCGCGCTGCGCGGTTCGCTGCGGCGCGAAGGGATCGCGGTGACGACGGTCTGCCCGGGCTTCGTCCGCTCGCGCATCACGGACGCGAACACGTGCCCGATGCCGTTCTTCCTCGAAGCGCCCGCCGCGGCGCGGATCGTCGGCCGCGGCATCGAGCGGGGGCGGGGACTGGTCGCGTTCCCGTGGCCGATGCGCCTGGGCATGTGGCTGCTCTCCTCCCTGCCCGAGCCTCTCTCCGAGCGCCTTTTCCGCCTCCTGCCCGAGAAGGCGTGACCTCTCCGGCGGGGTAATCGGTCAGGAATCGGGGGTCTGCGCCGTCGTCGCATGCGGCGTCGTCGCATGAGAAGCTGTTCCCGATCGCGGGGCCGCTCGTAGACCGCGCGGAGCGGGCGGATTCGCGGGCGTCGCTCGCTCGGCGGGGTGAATCCCGCCGTCGCTCGCGCCGCCTCGCGACTCCATCCCGCCCGCGCGGCCTCCTCGCGGTCCCCCCGCGATCGGGAACGGATTTTCCGCCCTCGCGGGCTTGCTTCGCAATCCCGCTCGGAAGGCTCCGCTTCGCTACGCGATCGGAGGCGGGG
>JAFTHC010000217.1 GCA_017457625.1 Kiritimatiellia bacterium | reverse complement strand
GGAAGAGGGCTTCGAGCGCACCGCGGTCGAAGCGGCCGAGCGCTCCGCTTCGCTGCCGGCCGCGCTGGAGCGCCTCGCCGCGCTCCTCGAAGCGCGCGAAGCGGCGCGCGGGCGCGTCCGCGGCGCGCTCGTCTACCCCTCGTTCGTGCTCGCGCTCGGCTGCGTCGTGGCGTGCGTGATGCTCGGGTTCGTCGTCCCGCGGACGGCGGAGGCGCTCGCCGAAAGCGGCCTGTCGATGCCGGCCGCCTCGCGCGCGCTCGTCGCCGCCGCCAGGTTCGCCGTGTTCGCGCTCGCGCCGCTGGCGCTCGCGGCGCTCGCCGCGGTCGCGGCCGCCAAGGCGCGCGCCCGGCGCGACCCGGCCGCGGCGCGCGCGCTGGACCGCTTCCTGCTGCGCCTGCCGCTGCTGCGCGCCGGGCGGCTCGCGGCGGCGGAGCGGTTCGCCTCCGTCCTCGGCGCGCTCGCGGAAGGCGGCATGCCCGTGCCGGCGGCGATGCCGCTGGCGGCCGCCGCGACGGGGCGCCCGTGGATCGAGGCGCGGCTCGCGGAGGCCACGGCGCGCGTGGAGGCGGGCGAACCGCTCGCGGACGCGCTGCGCGGCGTGCCGCTCGTGGGCGCGGAGCTGGCGCCGTGGGCGCGCGTGGGCGAGGCGGGCGGCTGCCTGCCGGCGATGCTCGCGGCGGCGGCCTCGCGGTTGCGCGCGCGCTGGGACCGGTGGCTCTCCGTGCGCCTGGCGCTGCTCGAGCCGGCGCTACTCGCGGCGGTCGGCCTCTTCGTGCTGCTGCTCGCGCTCGCGGTCGTCCTGCCGCTGCCGCAGATGATGAAGGGCCTGGGCTAGCGCCCGGCCGGCGGAAGCCGGCGCGCGGCGCGGTCGGCGAGCGGGAACGTGAGGCGGAAGCAGGCGCCCCGGCCGGGGCGCGAGCTCACGTCGATGCGGCCGCCGTGGTCCTCCACGATGCGGCGGACGATCGCCAGGCCGATGCCGTGGCCGCCGGCGCGCCCCGTGTGGAAGGGCTCGAAGAGGCGGACGAACTCCTCGGGCGCGATGCCCGTCCCGCTGTCGCGGAAGGCGATCGAGAGGTCGCGGTCGTCCGCCGCCAGTTCGATCGAAATCGTCCCGCCGTCGGGCATCGCCTGGAGCGCGTTCTTGACGAGGTTGAAGAACACGCGCTGCAGCTGGCTGCGGTCCGCCGTGATCGGCGGCAGCGAGGCGGGGTGCGAGACCTCGATGCGGATCGAGCGCTCCTGCACGTCGGCGCGCAGGACGCGGAGCGACTTTTCGAGCACCTCCAGCACGTCGCAGCGCTCGAGGTTCGGCGCGCCGTTGCGCAGCGCGTTGAGGAACTCGGAGAGGATGCCGTCGAGCCGGTCCACTTCGTCGCGCGCGACGCGGACGCAGTCGCCCAGCTCGGCGCGGTCCGCTTCGTCCGGGAGCCGTTTCGCGGCGCGTTCGAGCAGCTGCAGGTGGATGCCGAGCGCGTTGAGCGGGTTGCCGATCTCGTGCGCGAGGGACGCCGCGAGCATGCGCACGGCCTGCATGCGCTCGCTCTCCAGCGCTTCGCGCGCGTCTTCGCGCTCGCGCGTCACGTCGCGCAGCACCGCCACCGCGCCGGCGCCGCCTTCGAGCGGGAACGCGCGCACCGAGAGCACGCGCCGCGCCGGGCGGAACACTTCGATCTCCGCGGTCGAGAGGCCCGCGCCGCCGTCTTCCTGCGCGGCGGACGCGAGCGCCGCCCAGTCCACGCCGGGCAGGTAGCGCTCGACCGGGCGCGAACGCTGCCGCGCCAGCTCGAAGCCGAGCATTTCCTCGGCGGTCCGGTTGGCGTAGTCGAGGTTGCCTTCGGACGAGACGACGAGCACGCCCTCCTGCACCGACTGCAGGACGGTTTCGAGAAACCCGCGCCGCCGCGCGAGGAACGCCAGCTTGCGGTCGGTCTTGTCGTTGTCCATGCGGAAAATCCCTTCGTGGTTGCGCCGCGCCGGCCGTCAGCCGCGGCCGAAGCGGCGGTCCAGGTCGTTGCGGGAGGTGAAGATCATCGTGGGGCGGCCGCCGGGCGTGGCGTAGGGCATGGAGCTGGCCGCCAGCTCCATCAGGATCGCCACGAGCTCCTTCTCCGAGAGCGGCTTGCGCGTGCGGACGCACGAGCGGCTCGCCGCCGCGGCGACGAGCTCCTCCTTCCAGCGCTGCCGGCCCTTCTTCGGGCCGGCCTCCTCCAGCGCGCGGGCCGTGTCCTCCAGCAGCGCCCCGGCCGCGGCGCCGGAAAGCGGCTCGGGGAGCGAACGCACGAGGAACGTGTCGCCGCCGAAATCCTCCACCTCGAAGCCCATCTCCGCGAGGACCGGCAGCGCGGCGCGGATGCGCGCGGCGTCCACCGGCGGCAGCTGCACCGTCTGCGGCAGCAGCAGGCCCTGCGACGCGGTTTCGCGCGCCAGCGCGTCCTTGAGCAGCCGGTCGTAGATCACGCGCTCGTGCGCCGCCGCGGGGTCCACGACCGCGTAGCCGCCCGCCGTCTCCAGCAGCGCGTAGCCGCTCGAAAGCGTGCCCACGAGCCGGAACTTCGTCCACGGCGCGGCCGGCGCCGCCGGCGCCCCGTAGCCGTCCGGATCGTAATACGCCGAACGCCCGGCGGTATTCACGGCGGTCCCGGCGGTCCCGGCATCCGCCCCCCCCGCGACGTCCGCGAACGGCAACGCGTCGGGGCGCGGCGGCGGCGGCAGCGCGGCGGGCGCCGGCGCCGGTTGCAGCGCCGGCGCCGGCGCGGGAACGGTTTCGAACGGGACGGGGCGGTAGAGGTCGGGCGGCGGTTGCGGCGCGGCCGCCGCGCCCGCGCCGATCGAGAAGCCGCCGAGGTCGTCGGCCGGCGCCGCGGCGGGACGCGGCGCGCCGCCGCCGAGCGCGCCGAGGAGCGCCTCGAGCACCGCGTCGCGCACGGCGCCGAGCTGGCGGAAGCGGACTTCGCGCTTGGTCGGGTGGACGTTCACGTCGACCTCCCCGGGCGGCAGGTCGAGGAAGAGGAACACGACGGGCTTGCGGCCCTGCGGCAGGTGCGGGTAGGCCTCGCGGATCGCGGCCTGCACGACCGGCGCCGTGGCGGGGCGGCCGTTCACGAAGACGTATTGCCCCGCGGTGTCGCCGCGCGTGTTGGACGGCAGCCCCGCGAAACCGTGCACGCGGATCGGGCCCGCCGTGCGGTCGAACGGCACGAACGCGTCCAGCGCGGACGCGCCGAAAAGGTCCTGCAGCCGCCCGCGCAGGTCGGCGGCGGGCGGGAGGCGGTGCAGCGGATCGCCGTCGCACGTGAGCGAAAACGCGATGCCGGGATGCGCGATCGCGTGGACGAGGAAGACGTTGCGCACGTGCGCCAGCTCCGTCTGGAACGAGCGCAGGAACGAGCGGCGCGCGGGGACGTTGTAGAACAGGTCACGCACCTCGATCGCCGTGCCCGGCGCGGCGCCGCAGTCCCGCACGTCGCGCAGCACGCCGCCCTCGATGCGGATCTCGGTGCCCGCGTCGTCGGACGCGCGGCGCGTGCGCAGCGTGAAGCGCGAAACGGACGCGATCGACGCGAGCGCCTCGCCGCGGAAGCCGAGCGTCGCGATGTTCTCGATGTCGGTCACGTCGCGGATCTTGCTGGTCGCCTGGCGCTCGGGGGCCAGCAGCGCGTCGTCGCGCCCCATGCCGCAGCCGTCGTCCGCGACGGCGACGAGCTTGCGCCCGCCCGCCGTGACCGTGACGTCGATCCGGCGCGCGCCGGCGTCGACCGCGTTCTCCAGCAGCTCCTTCTCGACCGACGCCGGGCGCTCCACCACCTCCCCCGCGGCGATCTTGTTCGCCACGGTTTCGGGCAGCACGCGGATGGGCGCGCCGGGCGTTCCGGGAGGGATTGCGGGCATTTGCGCGCGATTCTACCAGACCCCCCGCCCGCCCGCAAGCGCCCCGCGCGCGCCGCCGGCGCCGCGCTAGTAGGACACGGTCGAGACGGCCTTGGAGAGGAACACGATGCCGACGGCGAGGATGGCCACGAGGCCCGTGCCGACGCCGAAGCCGGAGCCCACGACCGGGATCATCTTGCGCCATTCGCGCCCGTAGCGGCGCTCGAAGCAGAGTTTGCCGACGAGCGCGCCGATGAAGTTCGGGATCACCGTGTGGGGCGCGGTCTGGCCGAGGCCCCGGACCATGCCGAAGAACAGCATCGTCGGCGCGCCGAACCAGCCCAGCAGGCCCATCATCGCGCCGGCCGAGCCGAAGCCCGCGAGGAAGCGGCCCCAGCCCAGCGCGTCCTGGAACTGCGAGTATTCGCCCAGCGTCGCCGAGTAGAGCAGGCACTGGTTCTTCGCGGTGAACTCCCAGATCTCCGTCGTGTAGGGGTAGATCGAGGAGGGGATTTCCGCGAGGCTCCAGATGAACGAGCAGAAGAAGATCGCCGACAGGACGATGATCGGGAACGTGTAGACCTGCGCCTTCCACAGCGACCAGAAGCGGCAGCCCAGCAGCTCGGCCGTCTTGTAGTTCACCACGTTGATTCCGTAGTTGGCGCGCGGGATCGGGATGAACCAGATCGCCACGCCCGTGTAGCCGGAGAGGATGAACGCGATTTCCGTGATGAAGGGGACCTCGATAACCTGGCCGGCGAGGCCTTCCAGGCGCGCCGTCACGTAGGAAATCACGGGCGTGTAGAGGTAGGCGAAGAAGAAGAGCACGAGCATGACGCCCTTGTGCCACTCGACGAGCCAGCCGCACACGAGGATGTAGAGCGTGCTCGTGAGGGCGTAGGTCGCGAAGACGAGCCAGTCCGGCACGTGGCCGCGCTTGTGCGCGACTTCCTGCAGGCGCGCCCGCTCGGCCGCCGCGTCCGCCGTCCGGCGCGCGCCGCGGCGGAAGGTCTTGAACGCCGCCCAGAAGCCGAACACCGCCACCGCGAGCGAAATGCCGATCTGGAAGGAGAAGTAGAAGTCCACGTTGTCGGCGAAGAGCGTGAGCACCGTCGTGTCGCCGGGCTTCCACGTCGTCATCATCCCGCAGTGGTAGAGGATCGGGTTCATGACGAACGTGAACACCAGGCCGATGAACGAGCCGACCATCGACCAGAACGGCAGCACCATGCCGGTCACGAAGTTGCCCAGGTCCCACGAGAGGCCCGTCGCCGTGGCCGGGAGGATCGACTCGGTGTAGGGCGTGAAGTCCGCGAAGGGGATCTTGAAGAGCTGGAGCGGGCGCTGGAAGAACGCGCCCGTGATCGTGGGCAGCGCCATGTAGACCAGGCCGAAGATCATGCCGATGCCGCAGCCCGTGCAGAACATGCGCCAGCGCACGGACGAGCCGGGCGCCTTGGCCGAGCCCTCGATCTGCTCGGCGATCGCCACGATGCCCTGCGCGCCGACCGGGGCGAGCGGGAACGGGAGGCGCTCCACGTCGCTCGTGACGCGGAAGAGCCCGTAGCCGAGGACCTGCGCGGAGAACGTGCCGACGAGCATGCGGAAGACGATCAGCCCGATGCACGGCAGCCACGCCTTGGAGAGGAACGTGCGCGGGAGCGACTCGAGGTTTTTCGGGGCGACCCAGGAGGGGATCTGGTCGGCGATGCCGGTCGCGACCGCGGCGTCGGAGCGGACGAGGAACTGCGTCCAGATGGGCATCGTGTAGATGCCGATGCCCATGAGCGCGCCCGCGAGGAAGAAGAGCACGTATATCTGCGCGCGCGACATCTTGGCGTTGGCGCGCTTGGCCACTTCGACGAAGAGCAGCACCGTCACCCACTGCGCGGCGCCGCCGATGCCGGCGCCGGCCACGAGCTCCATGTAGATGGAGCCGGGCACCATGATGAGGGCGACGAAGATCGTGCCCGCGAGCGAGGTGAAGTTGAAGCCGTCCGAGAAGTGTTCGGGCACTTCGAGGATGGCGCGGAACTGCTCCAGCTCGGCGTCCTGCGTCTTGACGCGGCGGCGGAAAAGCGACTTGATTCGTTCGAACATGGGAAAGGCGCGCGGGGGCCTGTCGGTCCCGCGGGGGCAGAAGTCTACCAGTTTTCCGCCCCGAGGTCCACCCCGTTTTCGCGTTCCGCGCGCGCGGGGCCGCGGGCGTTGCCGCGCCGGCGCGCGGTGTGCTAGAATGCGCGGCATGAGCGAACACGTTCCGGCGCCTCTCGGGCCGGCGGCGGCGCAGGCGCCGCGCGCGGCGCGGCTGCGGCGCTGCCGCCGGCGCGGCTTCCTGCACGCGCTCGGCGGCGCGGCGCTGCTGCTGGCGGTGGCGTTCGGGTTCGTCGTCCGTTTCGCGGCCCGCGGCCTGCCGGCCGAGTGGGTCGACGAGCTCTCGCGCCGCTTCTCGACGGACCTGTATTCGGTCGAGCTCTCGGGCGTCTCGTTTTCCCTCTCCGCGATGGAGCTGCGCGTCGCCGAGGCGCGCGTCTACCCCAGAGGCGTCGTGTCCGGCCCGCTCGTCCGCGCCGCGGGCGGGCGGATCCACCTGCGGCCGCGCCGCTCCAAGCCGGCCGTCGAGTGGATCGACTCGGTCCGCCTGCGCTCGCTCGCCGTGGCGATGCCGGACGGGGGGCTGTCGCTTTCCGGCGGGGACTCGGAGGAGCCGCTCGCCGTCGCCGACTTCCCGCCGGTCGCGTTCGCGTGCGCGTCGTCCGACATCATGGGGCTGCGGACGCACTTCACGTCCTGCACGCTGTCCTGCCGCGGCGGGATCCTGCACGCGGACGCGGCGCGCACGGACCTGCACGCCCCGCGCGAGGCGCGGCAGCGCATGGAGGGCTCGTTCGAATGCGACCCGGCCCGGCTCGCGTTCCGCTCGACCGGCTCGGGCCGGATCGATCCGGCCAAGCTCGACCCGCTGCTGCGCGCGGTCGGCGCGCCGTCCGTGGCGGACGAAATCGCGAAGTTCTCCTTCGCCGGCGCGCCGCCCGAGGCGGACGCCGTCTACGAATACGACCCGGGCGCGGGCGTGCGCTCGCTTTCGATCGCGATCCGCGCGGACGCCGGCGGCGTCTACAACGGCGTCCGGTTTTCGTCCGCCGGGGCGCGGCTGCGCGTGTCCGGGCCCTCGGGCTGGACGCGGCTCGACGTGGAGGGCCTCCGCGTGGCGCGCCCGGAGGGGGAGACGCGCGGCTCTCTCGCGATCGACCTGGACGGGGAGACGCTCCGTTTCGACGCCGTTTCGACGATGGACCCGAAGCGGACGCTCGCGATGCTCGGCGTCCTTTCCGATCCCGGCGAGATCCCGCTGGAGTTCGACAACCCGACCGAAACGCGCGCTTCCGGCGTCTACGCGATCGGCGGCGGGCAGGAGCGCACGGCGATCGACCTGCGCATGGCGTCGCCGGGCGTGTCCGCGCCCGACCTGCCGGGCCTGCGCTTCGACCGGGCGCGCGCGGAGGGCGTTTTCACGAACGGCGTCCTCGACCTCGCGTCCGTCCGCGCGGACGCGCTCGGCGGCGACATCGCCGGCACGTTCCGCCTCGCCCTGCCGGGCGCGGGGCGCGAGGAGGCGGATCTCGCCGCGGCCGCCGCGCTGCGGGGCGTTTCGCACGCCGCCTGGACCGCGCTCTTCCGCGAACCGGTCGAGGGCGACACGGGCCGCGCCGACGCGGACCTTTCGCTCGAGGGGCCGCTCGCCGACATCGCGTCGCTGCGGCCCGTCCGCACGCGCGGCACGCTCCGGCTCGACGTGCACGACGTGCCGGCCTTCCGCATCGTCTTCTTCTCCGGACTGCGCGACTTCCTCTCGCGGAAACTCGCGTCGTTCGACCCGCTCGCGGACGATTTCCTGCACGTCCGCGCCCGCATGGACGCCGGCGTGGTCGCGATCGACGCGCTGCGCATCGAGGGCGGCGCGATCTCGGTCACCGGCTCTGGCAACGTCTGGACGGACGGCGTCGTGAACCTCGGCGTGAAGGTCCACCTCATGAACCGCCGCTCCTGGGTCGGCGCCGGCCTCTACTACCTCTTCTCCCCGATTTCGTCCATCTTCGCCGTCCGCGCGACCGGGCGCGCCGACAACCCGAGCTGGGAGTCCGAGGCGCTCTTCCTGAGCGGCACGGACGTGAAGCCGGACGTCGCGCCCGAACCGCCTCCCCTGCACCCCGCCACGCCATGAAATTCGATTTTTTCAAGATGCACGGCGCCGGCAACGACTTCGTCGTCCTGGCCGACCCGGACGCCCGCTTCCCGCTCGCGGACGCCGACCTGGCGCGCGCCTTCTGCGCGCCGCATTCCGGCGTCGCCTGCGAAGGGCTGCTCGTCCTGCGGCCCGCCGAGGCCGCCGGCGCGGACCTGCGCATGGTCTTCTTCAACCCGGACGGCTCCCGCGCCGCCATGTGCGGCAACGGCCTGCGCTGCGCCGCCTTCGCCGCGCATCTGGCCGGCCTGGCCGCCGGCCCCGTCCTGGTGATCGAAACCGACGCCGGCCTCCTCTCCGCCGAGCTGCTTTCCGCGGACCCCGCCACGGGCCGCGCGACCGTCCGCGCGCGCACTTCGCCCCCGCGCGACCGCCGCCCCGCCGTGCGTCCCGCCGGCTCCGCGCGGGAGTTTTTCTTCGTCGACAGCGGCGTCCCGCACGCGGTCGCGTTCGTGGCGGACCTCGCGGCGGTCGACGTCGCCGCCGAAGGGGCCGCCGCGCGGCACGCGCCCGAGTTCGCCCCCGCGGGGACCAACGTCGACTTCGCGCGCGTCCTCGGCCCGCACGCGCTCGCGCTCCGCACCTACGAGCGCGGCGTCGAGGCGGAAACCGCCGCGTGCGGCACCGGCGCGATCGCGGCCGCCGTCGCGGCGGTCGAAACCGGCCGCTGCGCCTCGCCCGTCGACGTGCGCGTCGCGTTCGGCGACGTGCTGCGCGTCGAGGCCGAGCCCGGCCCGGACGGTCTCTGCCGCGACATCCTCTTCACCGGCCCGGCGCGGCTCGTCGTCCGCGGCGTCGCCGACGCGGACTGGGTCCGCCCCTGAAGCGCCGCCCGCGCGTCACTCGCCGAAGTCGACCGAGTGCGCGTCGTCGTGCGGATCGTCGCCGCCGTGTTCGTGTTGGGCCGGGGGCGGGACGATCGAACGGTCCTTGGCCACGCGCTGGCGGACGGCCTCGTAGAGCAGGATCGTCGTGGCCGCCGCGACGTTGAGCGAATCGCACTGGCCGAGCATCGGGATGCGGACGCGCACGCACGCCGGGCTTTCGAGCCACGCGTCCGTGAGGCCGACCTGCTCGGCGCCCACGACGATCGCCGTCGGGCCGGTGAGGTCGTGGTCGGTGTGGAAGTCTTCCGCGTGCGGCGTCGAGGCGAGGATCGTGAAACCGCGCGCCTGCAGCCACGGGATCGCCTCCGCCGTCGTCGTCTCCACGACCGGCAGCGAAAAGAGCGTGCCGACCGAGGCGCGGACGACGTTGGGGTTCTGCACGTCGGTGCAGCGGTCGCACACGATCACCGCCGCGGCGCCCGCGGCGTCCGCGCTGCGCAGGATGGTGCCGAGGTTGCCGGGCTTTTCGACGGACTCCGCCACGACGACGAGCGGGTTCGGCGGCAGCTCGAGGTCGGAGAGCGCGAGCCGGATCTGCGGGCCGACGGCGACCAGGCCGTCCGGCCGGTCGCGCGCGGAAATCTTCGCGAACACCGTGGGCGCGACGACGAGGTGCCGCGCGCCCGCCGCCGTGCAGCGCGCGACGAGCGCCGGCTCGTGCTTGCCGAGGAAGAGCTCCGGGCACGTGACGACGGTCCGCGGCTTGTAGCCGTTGTCGAGCGCGCGCTTGAGCTCGCGGTAGCCTTCGATCAGCAACGCGCCCGCCTTGTCGCGGTGCGAGCGCTGCCGCAGCTTCGCGATTTCCTTGATCCGCGGGTTGGACGGACTGGTGAGGAAGACGGGGGCGGGCATGCGGCCGGGCCTACCGGATCTGCTTGGCCTTGGCCATCGAGCGGGCTTCGACGGACTGGATTTCCGCGAAGCCCTGCGAGGAGACGGGGTTGAGGCCCTTCTGCGCGTCCTCCATCGAGGCGTTCTCCTCGAAGTAGAGCGAGGCCTTGACGCCGGTCAGGCTCTGGAAGAGGACGTTGCCCTTGTAGAGCCCGACCTTCACCGTGCCGGTCGCGAGCGCGGCGAAGGTGTCCACCGCCGCCCACGCGGCCTGCGAGGAGAGGTCGAAGTAGCGGCCGTCGTAGATCTGGTTGGCGAGGAAACGCGAGAGGTGCTCGAAGAGGTCCGTCGAGCGGCGGTCGAGGACCGCCTGGTAGACGTAGCGCAGCGCCTTGCCGAGCAGCTCCATGCCGGGCGCCTCGTAGACGCCGCGGCTCTTGGTGCCGATGATGCGGTTCTCGAGCGCGTGCGAGAGGCCGAGGCCGTTGCGGCCGCCGATCCTGTTCGCCTCGACCATGAGGTCGAACGGGGAGAACTTCTTCCCGTCGAGGGCGACGGGGCGCCCCGCCTCGAACTTGATCGAAACGCTCTCGATCTTGTCGGGCGCCTTCATGGGCCAGCAGCCCATCGTCGTCTCGACGATCGTCATCGGCGTCTGCATGCTCTCCAGGTCCTCCGCCTCGTGCGAAAGGCCGGCGATGTTGCAGTCGGTCGAGTAGCGCTTCTTGCCGCCGGGGAAGGCGACGATGCCGTGCTTGGCGAGGTATTCGCACATCTGCGTGCGGCCGGGGAACTCCTTCAGGAGCGCCGCGTCGCGCCAGGGCGCGTAGACCGCCATCTCGGGGGCGAACTGGTTGGTGTAGCGCTCGAAGCGCATCTGGTCGTTGCCGCGGCCGGTGGCGCCGTGCACGAGCGTGTCGATGCCGCGGCGCTTCATCGCCTTGACGATTTCGCGCGTCGTGACCGCGCGGCCGATGCCGGTGCTGTTCCAGTAGCCGCCGTCGTAGGTGGCCTCGGCCTTGATCGCCTGGAAGCACGCTTCGGCCATGGGCTTGCGCACGTCGACGATCACCGTCTCCACGCCGCAGGGCTCCATCTTCTTGCGGACGTCGCGGATGTCCTTCTCGTCGGGCTGGCCGAGGTCCGCGGTGAAGCAGAGCACGTCGGCGCCGGCTTCGCGCAGGCGCGTGGCTATGGTCTTGGAGTCGAGTCCGCCGGAAACGCAGATGCCGATTTTCCGGCCCTTCATGTCCTTCACGGTGAGTGCCATGGTGTGGAGTCCTTTCGGGTTGGGTTGCTTGAACGGCGCGGAAGTATAGCCCCCGGCCGCGCGGATTTCAAGCGCCTCGCGCCGCCGCTTGAACCGCCGCGCGCCCTGGTGTATACTCCCGACTCGTCGCACGGCCCCCTTCCGACCGTCCGACCATTCGACCATCAGACCGTCCGACCATCAGACCGTCCGACCATCAGACCATCAGACCATGAAAAAGCTCCAAGACCACCAGTTCTGGTTCATCGTCGGTTCCCAGTTCCTCTACGGGCCCGAAGTCCTCGAAACCGTCGACGCCCGCGCCCGCGAGATGGCCGACAAGATGAACGCCTCCGGCCGCCTGCCGTGCAAGATCGTCTACAAGGTCACCGCCAAGACCCCCGAGGAGATCGAGCGCACGGTGCTGGACGCGAACCACGATCCGGCCTGCGCCGGCGTGATCACGTGGTGCCACACGTTCAGCCCGTCCAAGATGTGGCTCACCGGCCTGCAGCTGCTGCAGAAGCCCTGGTGCCACCTGGCCACGCAATACAACGTGGAGATCCCCGACACGGAGATCGACATGGACTTCATGAACCTCAACCAGGCCGCCCACGGCGACCGCGAACACGGGTTCATCGGCGCGCGCCTGCGCAAGCCGCGCAAGATCATAGCCGGCCACTGGGCCGACCCGGCGGTCCAGGCGCGCCTCGGCGACTGGATGCGCGTCGCGCACGGCGTCGCGTTCTCCCGCGCGCTCAAGGTCATGCGCTTCGGCGACAACATGCGCGACGTGGCCGTGACCGAGGGCGACAAGGTCGAGGCCCAGCGCAAGCTCGGCTGGCACGTGGACACCTGGGCCGTGGGCGACCTCGTCAAGGAGATGGCCAAGGTGACCGAGGCGCAGGTCGACGCGCTCGTGGCGGAGTACACGGCCGCCTACGACGTCGCGACCGACAACCTCGCGGCGATCCGCTACCAGGCGCGCGAGGAGATCGCGATGAAGGCGATGCTCGACCGCGAGGGCTGCTCGGCCTTTTCGAACACGTTCCAGGACCTCTACGGCATGGAGCAGCTGCCCGGTCTGGCGAGCCAGCACCTGATGGCCCTCGGCTACGGCTACGGCGGCGAAGGCGACTGGAAGGTCTCCGCGATGACCGCCGTCATCAAGGCGATGGGCGAAGGCAAGACCGGCGGCACCGCGTTCATGGAGGACTACACCTACCACCTGGAGCCCGGCCGCGAGTATTCTCTCGGCGCGCACATGCTCGAGGTCTGCCCCTCGCTCGCGGCGGAGAAGCCGCGCATCGAGACGCACCACCTCGGCATCGGCATGAACGAGAAGGATCCCGCCCGCCTCGTCTTCGAGGGTCGCGCCGGCAAGGCTCTCGTGGCGAGCCTCGTGGACATGGGCGGCCGCCTGCGTCTCATCGTGCAGGACATCGAGTGC
>JAFTHC010000216.1 GCA_017457625.1 Kiritimatiellia bacterium | reverse complement strand
TCACCGAATTCGGGAGCGAGCTGCGCGCGGCCCTGGAGCCGGACCTTCTTGCCCGCGACGGACGCCTCGTGCGCCTCGTAGGCGACGCCGCCGTCCGCCTCGGTCGCCAGGTCGATCCGCTTGTTGCCGCCGTCCGTCGCGTATTGGGAGATGTTGGACGAACCGCCGGCCTTCGTCCACGTGCCGCCGTCGAGCGGATCGGCGCCGGCGGCGGACTCGAACGGCCACGCGGCGTAGTCGGACTTGTCGAGCTCGATGTCGATCCAGCCGACCGTCTTGCGGCCCTTGACGCTGCCTTGCGCGCTCCAGGTCGGATACTGCCCCGCGGCGTCCGAGACGTAGAACCGGTAGCGCTTGGTCGCGCCGAGGCGGACGGCGAACGACCCGGAATACTTCGTGCCGACGACGGGCGCGGCGGAGACGAGGTTCGTCGAGCCGTCCACGACGAGGTAGAGCGAGCCCGCGACGTCCGCGCGCGTGAGGCGGACCGACGCCGTGGCGGTGGTGCCGGCTTCGTCGGTTTCGGCGACGGGCGTCTCGAACGCGAACGGCCAGACGGCGGTGCGGAAGGTGAACTCGGTCGTGGCGGTCTCGCCCTTGTCGTTCGTGGCGACGAGCGTCACGGTGTAGAGCGTGTCGGCTTCGAGGCCGGAGACGTCCGCGGACTGCGCGCCGTGCGTCGCGAAGGCCGCGAACGTGCCGGCCGGTTCGGCCGCCGCGCCGCCGGAGAGCGTCCACGTGACGGTCGCGGACGTGGCGCCGTAGCCGAGGTCGGCGAGGTTGACGTTGAGCGTCGCCGCCCGCGCCTCGACGCCGGAGGCGTAGCCGTAGCGGAACGTCGGCGCGAGGACGTGCTCGGGCTCGACGCCGGTGAAGCACACCATCTGGAAGGGCTCGAGCTCCAGGTGCGCCTTGCCGCCGGAGAGCGGAAGCGCTTCGCCGGAAACCGTGTACCAGATCGTCTCCGCCTCGGTCCGGAAGTCCACCGTGCCGCTCCAGGGTTTGGAGTCGCAGTTGATCACGGCCCAGTAGATCCCCTTGTCCGTGACCCAGCGGCGGACGGTGAACGTGGCCGGCCATTCGCCGCCGACGAGGACCTCGCCCTTCATCGCGGGCAGCGACAGGTAGTTGAGGTTGAACTCGCGCACGTAGGTCGAGTCGTTGCGGACGAGGTTCGCCGTGAAAAGGTAGGCGAGCATCGTCGGGTCGTCGTAGGCCATCGCGTAGAGCTCGGAGAGCACCACGGCGCGGCCGGCGTGGTCCCAGTCGCAGGTGTAGTAGCCGCAGATCTCCTGGTTGGACGCGTTCCGGAAGTCGTTCTCGTTGAGCGAGTAGTGGCGGACGAACGGCAGGTCGCCGCTCTTGTTCCGGTAGCGGGCGGAGGCGGTCTTGTCCGCGACGGTCCACACGGTGTTGAACGGGTAGCAGAGCGCGACGTTGTTCAGGTTCGTGTAGTTGTGCGGGTCGTCCGCCGGCGCGGAGTGGTGCACTTCGTAGTTGCCCCACGTCGGGCAGTCGGCGTTGAGCGCGTTGGGCCAATACTGGCCCGCGGCGGCGCCGATGCTGGTGCTCCAGTTCTTGCCGGTGAACTGGTTGAAGTTCTTGCCCTGGTAGGTGTAGCCCTCCTCGTTGCTGAGAAGCGCCGGGCGCGGGTTGCCCCAGTTCGCCCAGAACTCGCCGGGTTCCTCGATCGTGTTGGAGTAGTAGACCTTCGCGCCGGGAAGCGCGCCGTTGATGAGGCCCTGGAGCCGGGTGAAGATGCCGCAGCGCTTGCCATACCACCAGGCGCGGTAGGCCTTGTAGAGGTCGGTGCCGCCGTAGTTGCCGTTGTTGTAGATCTGGGCGCGCGTCACGTTGCGGCCGGTTTCGGAGTTGAAGCGCCCGATCGCGCCGTCGTTGAAGCCCACCGGCATGCCGCCGCGGTTGCGGATCCACATGCCGAGGAAGTTCGCCTTGCCGAGGTAGGGCTGGATCGTCGCCTGGAAGAGCTTCTGCAGGTCCCAGAGCGCTTCGTCGTTCGTCATGTCGACCATGCAGTTGTAAACGTAACTCTGGTTGGAGAAGAGGTACTTCCAGCTCGCGTCCTTGGCGGAGTTGAGCGTCCAGGGCTTGAGGCTGTCCATGTAGCCGATGCCGCTGTTGCCGCGGGAGCCGTGGTATTCGTAGAAGGGCAGGATCGAGACGTCCTCGGCGGCGAGGTTGTCGACGATCTCGTCCCAGTAGTTCGCCGCGTAGCCCCAGCGGTTGTCGCCGCGGAAGTTCTGCATGTAGCCGAACTCCAGCAGGTCCTTCGAGCAGGTATTCATGCCGAGCAGGCGGATCATCTTGGCGCGGCCCTTGTAGAAGTCCTGCGGGTGCGCGAAGCCGGCGAAGTCGTCGCCGTCACCCATCTCCTCGCGGCTCGTGACGATGCGGCGCGGCAGGCCCTCGGCCGGATACGGGATCGACGGGCGGGCGACGTCGTAGCTGTCGATCTTGTAGAGGCGGATCGCGGAGACCGCCAGGCCCACCGAGTCCGGCGCCTCGCCCGCCTTGATGATGCCGAAGTTGAGGTCGAAGCCCTCGGTATCCATGTAGATGCGGTTGTCGCTGCCGTTGTATTGCTTGGACTTCTCGAACGGCACCATGACCTGCACGAGCTGCTTCGTCTCGCCCGAATACGGAATCGCCCAGGACTCGAGCGACTGCGTGACGTAGGGCGGCGACCACGAGTCGCCCGCGGTCCAGCCCGTGTGGTAGCCGTGGCGCGTGGCGTTGCCGAAGTTGAAGACCGTGACCGAGCGCGGCGCTTCGTCCGGGTAGTCCACGACGAGCACGTAGGGCTCGTTCGGGACGATCCCCTTGCCCTTGCCGACGCGCCACGAGACGTAGCAGCACGTGTCGGACTTGTGGGCCATCGTGCGCGTGGGGACGTCGAGGATGTCCTCGACCTTGGACCAGCCGGACGGATACTCGCGGAACATGTGGTCCGGATCCTCCGCGAGCGAGAGCGAGCAGTCGATCTCGTCCACGAGCGTGAGCGCGCCGTAGTCCTCGAGGCCGGGGATGATCTTGTCCGACGAGCTCAACGGCGCCCGCTTGGTCTTGAACGAGACCGGGCCGGCCGCGACGAACTTGCCCTTGTTGTTCGAAACGACGGCGCGCGCGTAGTAGGTGGTGAGGGGATCGAGCCCCTCGACCGCGAGCGAGCGCGTGTCCTCGCCCGTGACCGAATACGACGTCGTCCACGCCGTCGAGGAGAACGACTCCGACGCGGACACCGCCACGGCCACCGTCGCGCTCGTCGCCTCGGCGCCGAGCTTCGAGACCGTCACCGTCGCGACGGCGTTCGAGATCTGCACGGACCCGACGGCGAGCGAGGCGGTCGGCTCCTCCCGCTCGCGGAACGGCTCCGCCGCGCCGACCGTGAGGAACGACTCGCTCGACTGCGCCGCGTACTCCGCCGCGATGCGGTCCGCGTCCTTGATCCCCGTCGAGAGGCGGATCTCATCGAGAAGCCCCTGGAAATACTGTCCCCACTGGTTTTTGCCGAACCACATCTCGGTCGAGCCCGTCTGGTCGTTGATGTCGCCGGCGTCCGTCTGGGCCGCGAGCGCGCCGTTCACGTAGACCTTGCAGCCTTCCGACG
Source organism: Kiritimatiellia bacterium (assembly GCA_017457625.1). GTDB lineage: Bacteria > Verrucomicrobiota > Kiritimatiellia > RFP12 > UBA3636 > UBA3636. Next base: position 1,315 of record JAFTHC010000216.1, on the reverse strand, counting down.
TGTTCTTCTGGAACGTCGCCGCGAGGTGCCACCAGGTTCCGGTCGACGGCAGGGTCGCGACGGACATGTTGTGGTCCTTCTTGCCCGGCGTGGTGACCTGGAGCTGGGTGGCGCTCCCCGTCCGGACGGAGATGAACGCGTCCTTCGCGAAGACGACGCGGTTGCCGCTGTAGCTGGAGGAGTTCACCCACGCCTCGACCGTGAAGCCGTCCTTGAGCTCGGCGTTGGACTGGCTCGTGCCGCAGGAGACGTAGCTCGCGGAATCCGGCAGGGAGAGCCCGCTGCCGAACTTGCCGTCGGCGACGGCGGCGGCGCCGGAGGCCGTGCCGGCGTTTCCGGAGCCGGAGACGTCCGCGGGCGAGGCGGACTCCATGTGCCAGACGCCCTTGTAGCCCGAGAACGGGTTGTCGGCGCAGACGGTCTTGCCGCTCGTCGCCGAGCCCCAGCACATCACGAACTCGGTGCCGTTCTGCATCGACGGGAGCTTCACCCAGACGAGCGAGGTGCCGGTCGAATCCCACGTGTCGATCTCGAACGGGAGGCCGTTGCCGTCCATGTCGACGAAGGCGATGTCCGCGCCGGTGGACTTGGACTCGAGGTCGTCGTAGGAGAACCCGTCCGGGGAGCCCTCGGAAAGCCGGACGAGGACCGGGAAGTCCGCGAGCGCGGCCTTGCCGGCGGCGTAGCCGGACACCGTGAACTTGGCGGCGGCGTAGAAGTCGCCGGTCGCCGGCCTGGGCAGCGTGGCGGCGGCGGGGATGGCGAGCAGGGCGAGGAGAATGGCGACTTTCTGTTTCATGGAACTCTTGATGCGGATGAATGATGCAGCGTGATTGGGAAATGGTTGTCGCGAGGACGGTGTGACGCGGCGGTCGGAAGACCGGTTTGCGGCAAGTTCCGGCACATGGCAACCTCGCGCGCCCACGCCATGCAATCCTACCACAACCACCCTTCCCGACGCAAGGATTTCAACAACCTAACCACGCCCGCCACTCTCTCCGCCACCCACCCCGTCACCCGCCACGCTCTCCGTCGCCCACCCCGCCACGCCCACGCGATGCCGGCCGCATTCGATTACACCGTGCGTGATTTTTCTTGACTTCCAGCCCGCCTCCTGCGACAATTCCCCTCCGTTCCGGCCATTTCCGTCCAACCTCTCGGCCGTTCGCGCCCCTTTCCGGTCTTCTCCGTTCAGTCCTTCCACCGCCTCCGCCCACCTCGTCCCCATGTCCGCCTACGTTCCCCCCGCCCTCGGCATCGGCCTTGCCTTCGCCAACGCCTACGAAACCGGTTTCCTGTTGCTCGGCGCGGCGGC
>JAFTHC010000215.1 GCA_017457625.1 Kiritimatiellia bacterium | reverse complement strand
TTGCCCCGGGCGGACGACGTTCGGGTCGGGCAGGGTGGCGGGGTTCGCGTCGCGGATGAGCGGCCACAGGGACGCATCGCCGTAGAAGAGCGCGGCGATGCCGGAGAGCGTGCCGCCGTCCGGGCCTTCGCCGACCTCGTATTGCCGCGGCAGCGGAAGATTCCGGTAACGCAGGACTTCGTGGTTGCGGTCGGAGTAGATTTCCGCCGCCTCGACGAGGCGGATGAACTCCGCGCGCCAGCCTTCTTCGTCGGCGCCCTTGGCGGTGCGGGCGCGGGAAAGGACGTTGGAGAAGGACGCGGTCCCCTTGAACTTCGAGTCCTCCAGCAGCAGTGCGAACTCGGCCACGGCGGAGGCGAAGCGGAAGTCCTCGGAGGGCGTCTCGGTCGCCGCCGCCGCGGCGAAGGGCGTCTCGGCGAGCTCGCTCGTATCGCCGTCGGGCGCCTTCCACCGCAGCTTCACGGTGAAGAGGTCGCCGCTTTCGACGCCTTCGGTCTTCTGGTATTTGAGCGGGTCGACGCTCGCGACGGCCTCCTCGCCCGACCCCGCCGGGACGATCTCGTAGAACGCGGTCATCGAATGTCCGGAGCCGATCTCGCCGGCGTCCTTCCTGTCGTCGTTGAAGTCCTTGTCGGCGAGCCTGCGGTTCTCGTAGCCGAGCAGGCGGTAGGCGGCGACCTGCGCCGGGTTGAACTCGACCTGGAGCTTGACGTCCTTGGCGACGGTCTGCAGCGTGCCGCCGAACTCGGTGAGGAACACCTTCTTCGCCTCGAGGAGCGAGTCGACGTAGGCGTAGTTGCCGTTGCCGGCGCTGGCGAGCTTCTTCATCGTCGCGTCCTGGTAGTTGCCTTCGCCGACGCCGACGACGGTGAGGAAGACGCCGCTCGCGCGCTTCTCCGCGATGAAGTCCTCGAGCTCCTTCGGGCTGGAGATCCCGATGTTGAAGTCGCCGTCGGTGACGAGGACGACGCGGTTGTTGCGCTTCGCGTCGAAGTTCTTCCTCGCCTCCTCGTAGGCGAGCCGGATGCCCGCGCCGCCCGCGGTGCCGCCGCCGGCCATCAGCGAGTCGATGACGCCGAGGATGCGCGCCTTGTCGGTGCCGGGCGTGGAGGGCAGGCGCACGTCGGTGCCGTTGGCGTAGGTGACGATCGCGACGCGGTCCTCGTCGCGCAGCTCGCCGACGAGCATCGAGAGGCCCTTCTTCGCCATGTCGATGCCGCCGTGCCACGACATCGAGCCGGAGACGTCGACGAGGAACACGAGGTTGCACGGCGGGATGTTCCCCTTGTCGAGCTCCTTCGCCTGGAGCGCGACGCGGGCGAGCCTGTGCGCCGGGTTCCACGGGCACGGCGCGGCTTCGCACGAGACCGCGAGCGGCCTGCCGTCCGCCGGCTGCGGGTAGTCGTAGCGGAAGTAGTTCACGAACTCCTCGAGCCGCACGGACGTGCGCGGCGGCAGGCGCTTGCCCTCCGCGATCTCGCGCCGCATCAGCGCGTAGCTCGTCGTGTCCACGTCGAGCGAGAACGTCGAGAGCGGCGTCGCCTTCGGGTCGAGGAACTCGTTCTCCCAGAACTCCGCGTAGCGCTCCGCCGCGGGCACGGCCATCGGGGCGCGGCCGAGGACCAAACGGTCGCCGGCGGCAAGCCCGGAGTCGTACTGGCCGTTCCATGCTTCGCGGTGATACGTCGCGCCGGGCGCGAGGGAACGTCTTACGACCGCATTTCCGCGCACGGCGGCGGACGGGGCGGGAGCGGCGGCCGCCGCGGGCGCCATCGCGCCCCCTATCACAATCGGCGACCTGACGAACGTCACGGACGTGACTTCGGCCGGCTCGGGCGCCGCCGAGGCGGCGGATGCCTCCGCGGCTTCGTCCGCTTCCTCGTCGCTCCATTCGATGTCAGCCTCGTCTTCGTCCGCCTCGTCGGCCAATCCCTCGAACCTACCCACCGCAGGCTCGACATACAAAGACGAATACTTGTCGCCCGTCGCTTCGGTCTCTGCGCTCTCTGCGGTCTCTGCGTGTCTTTCTTCCGTCGCGGGCGTCGCGACGACGGCGTTGTCGAGACGCCCGCCAGCATCCTTTTTCGCGAGGAACACCGCGATCCCGCAGCACACCGCGAGCGCGGCGGCGGCGCGGAAGGCGGGACGCGCGAAAAGGGAGCGCGCGGGTTCGCGGCGGAAGAGCGGGACGAAGTTCCCGCCCGCGACGAGGAATTCGCGTTCGTATTGTGCGACGGCGCTTCCGCCGTCGGTCTTGGAGAGCCGTCCGGGCGCGGCGCGCTTCGCGGCGGCGAGGAGGTCGGCCCGGTCGGCCTCGCCGAGCGTGTCCACGCGCCAGCTGCGCTCGACAAAGCGGCGCGAGGCGGTGCAGGCGTTCCAGAGCTGGAACACGCGCTCGCCGGCGAGGCGCTCGCGGGGCGAGGCCGGGACGGTGAAGGGCGAGACGGGGACGAGGAGCCAGCCCGGCGCGCCGCGGTCCTCGGCGACGAGGGCGGCGAAGGGCCGCTTCATGTCCGCAAAGAGCCGGATCTCCCCGGCGCGGACGGGGGCGTCGAACGCGCCGCCCTCCGCGGGGCGGCGGTCGGCCTCGAAGGGGCGGCGCGCGCCGCCTTCGCGGTAGAGGTTCCATTCCTGTTCGAACGTGGTGTTCATTGCTTGTTCTCCCAGCGGGCGCGCGTCGCGGCGGGGACGGCCGCCTCGCAGACCTCGAGCAGCAGCCGTCCGGCGAGGGGGCTTCCCGCCTCCTCGCCCAGTTCCGACAGTTCCGCCTTCATCCGTTTCACGACTTTCTCCCGCAGCGCGTAGGCCCGCGATTTTCCGGTTTGCAGCCCTTCGAGGACCGCCGCATCCGTCAGCGGCACGTCCTGGGCCGTCGCATACAAAAGGAGCGCGACCGCCGTTTTTTCCACGCCGAGCTTCGCGGCGGTGCGGGAGAGGGCGCCTTCGATCTGGCGGCGGAGCGGCTCCGCGTCGAGGAGGTCCGCCGCGTCGGGCGCGGCGTCGCCGGCCTGCAGCGCGGCGGCGGCCTCGTCCGCGGGCGCGCCCTCCCAGACGAGGCGGCGGCGGCCGTCCTCGCCGCGCAGCGTGCGCGGCCGCCAGCCCTTGAGGGCGGCGATCCAGTCCACGACGATGTCGTGCACGCGGCCGGACGCGGCGCCGAAGAGCGTGCCGCAGACGAAGTCGCGCATCGCGAGGCCCTCGGCGCGGATGCGGTGGGCGAACCAGAGCTTGAGCGGCTTGGCGCCCTCGCGCGAGCCCCTGAGCCGGAAGAAGGCGTCGAAGAACGCGACGGGGTCCTCGCCCTGCGTCTCCTCCGGCGAAACGCCGCAGGCCGCGAGCCGCCGCATCATCGCGGGGACGATCTGCGCGCGGAGGCGGCGGGCGTCCTCCTCGCCGCACCCCGCCACGGAGCAAATGCGGAACCAATCCTCCCACGCCGCGTCGCCGGCGTATCTGTCGTTCGTGTCGTCCATGTCGGAGTCTCCAATTCCCAAAGGAACCGTCCCGCCCGGTTTTCCGCAACCGCGGAAAAAGTTTCCCGGCCATGGCGCGGAGTCTACCGGAAAGCTCCCGCTCCCGCAATCGCGCGTGACACGCGCCCCCCCGTTTTGGTAGGATTCCCGCCATGCACAACGATTCCCATCCCGCCTGGAACGCGGTCGCCGCCTGCGACGCGCACATGCACCTCTACCGCGGCCGCTCGTTCGGCTGGAACCTGCAGATGATGCGGGGCTACATGGAGTGGTTCGGCCTCGAACGCGCCGCGCTCATGGCCCTTCCCGCGATGACGGAGATCCCGTGGTGGCGCGACGACGGCTCGAACCTGCGCTGCCTCGGCGTGAAGGCCGCGCTCAACGCGGAGAACCCCGCGCGCAAGGTCTACGCGTTCGCCGGCCTCCACCTCGGCGACGGCGCCGCGCCCTTCTCCGCCGGCGAGTTCGCCGACCAGGCGCGCCGCGCGCTCGACACGGGCTACGACGGCTTCAAGAGCCTCCAGGGCAAGCCCGGCCTGCGCAAGCGCTGCGGTTTCGCGCTCGACGCGCCCGTGCTCGACCCGTTCTATTCCGTCCTCGAAGAGCGCGGCAAGCCGCTCGTGATGCACGTCGGCGACCCGGCGGACTTCTGGGACGTCGAGAACGCCCGCCCGGACGCGAAGGCGAACGGCTGGACCTACGACGAGACGTTCCCGCCGCTCGCGCAGCTGCGCGCCGAGGCGGAGAACGTCCTCAAAAAGCACCCCGCGCTCGCGGTGAACTTCGCCCACGTCTTCTTCCTCGGCGAAGATCCCGACGAGGCCGAACGTCTCCTCGCGACCTACCCGAACCTCGGCCTCGACCTCACGCCCGGCTGGGAGATGAACATCGGCTTCACGAAGTTCCACGACCGCTGGCACGACATCGTCGAGCGCTTCCCCGACCGCTTCTACTTCGGCACCGACAACGCGAACTGGCACGCCTCCGCGGACCTCGCGACCTACGACGAGCCGTTCCGCTGGGCCTACGACATGGATCGCAACCTCCTCGGCGAGGACCCGTCGCCCTTCACGGTCGAGTGCAGCGGGGACGTCCACACGTTCCGCCCGTTCGGGCTCTCCCCCGCGACGCGCGAGGCGGCGCTGCGCGGCAACTTCCTCCGCCGCTACGGCGCCGAGCCGGTTCCGGTCGACCGCGGCCTTGCGTTCGAGGAGGCCAAGCGCCTCTTCGCCTTCCTCGACCGGAAGTGGCCCGACTGCACGCACCCCGACTCGTGGCGCACCACGCTGCGCATCCTGCGCCGCTGGACCGCTTCTCCCGACGCCCTCTTCGCGCCCGAACCCTTCACGCCCTGAACGGCGCCGTGCGGAAGTCGCGCGGGAGCCGCTCGCCCGCCGCGGGCGGGCGGTTTTCGGCGTGGACGATAGAGGGGCTTTTCAAACCCTTCAAAAAGAGAAGTATTCTCTCATAATCTTATTGAAAAGTCAATAAGATTTTCAAACCGCTTGTTTTGAAATACGCCCCTTTGCATAGCCAGTGGAGTCCCCAAAACCGAGGGTGATTTGAAGCATAAATAAACACTCCGATTTTGGCTCAATCAAGAGTCGGACGACACACTGAAAAGTGCAATTGAACTTTGCCTTGGGGGTTCGAATCGGGAACCCCGATTCAGCCCCGACCGCACGGGCCCGGGATTTTCGGCTCCGCCTCCCTCGCCCGACAGGGCCACACCCCCATCCCCGACCGTATGCGCGCGCGCGTCGCGCAGGGGTTGACACGCGACCTCCTGCGGATTGACCGCACTTGGCACGCGTATGCGCGCGCGCGTCGCGCAGGGGTTGACACGGGGGGCGGGGCGTGGTAGTCTTGCCCCCCGTGGGGGCGTGACGCCCTCCGCTGCTTTCCATTTCGATTTTCAACCACCTCGTTTACCCCCCCCCCCGGCCGTTCCACCCTTCGCTCTTCACTCTTCGCTCTTCACTCTTCACTAATCCCTGATTCCTCTGATCCCTAAT
>JAFTHC010000031.1 GCA_017457625.1 Kiritimatiellia bacterium | reverse complement strand
GACGTTCAAGGAGGCTTACACGCAGGATTACAACAAGCGCCACGACAACACGGGGACGATCTGGGAGGGGCGCTTCAAGAGCATTCTCCTGGAAGGTTCGTTCCGGGCGCTCACGACGGTGGCTGGCTACGTGCATCTCAATCCCGTGCGCGCGGCCATCGTGGAACGGCCGGAGGAAGCGAAGTGGACGGGCTACGGCGCGGGGTGCCATGGCGACGCGCTGGCGCGCGCGGGACTCCAGAGCCTCGCCGCGCGTGTGTATGGTACGAAACCTTCGGAAACGACATGGGAGCGCGCGCGGGCGGTTTGCGCGGAAGCCATCGGCGGAAAACTGCCGGCTCCAGACGGGGCTGTCTCCGGAACAGACGACGTCATCGAGACGGACGCGAAGGGTCGTCCGGTTCGCGCCGGTTCGCTCAAGGCGCTGTTGGAGAAACGTTCGGCGGGGTTCGTGCAGGGGCTGGCGCTCGGCGGCGATCGGTTTCTCAAGCGCGTGGCGGGGTCTCTGCCCAAGCGCGTCCGCCGGCGCGCGGAGTCGCTTTTCGACCGCTGCGAGTTCCTCGGGCTCCGCTCGGCCGGCGGAGTGAGAGAGGTGTCCTGATCCAACGATTCCAGACCGCGAATCAATCCGGCGTTTTCCGAACATGATCACCCCCTGGCTCCGGCTTTTCCGCGTTCCGAACCTCCCGACCGCGATCGGCGACGCCGTCGCGGGCGGCGCGGCGGTGCTGTTCGCCGTCGACGGGATCGACGCCGCATCCGTCGTCCGCGCGGTCCTCGCCGCCGGCGCGGCGGAACTGCTGCTCTACATGGGCGGCCTGGCGGACAACGACCTTGTCGACGAAGAAGCCGACCGCGCGGCCGGTTCGTCGCGGCCGCTCGCGACCGGCGCGCTGTCGCGTCGCGCGGTCCGCACCGCGCGCGCGGTCTGCTTCGCGGGCGCCGCGGCTGTCGGGCTCGCGTTCCGCCTCGGCGCCGGATGGTGGGCCTGCGCCGCGGCCGTGGCTGGGTGCGTACTCGCCTACGACCGGCTCAAGGAACGGCTGCCGCGTCTCGGATTCCTCCTCATGGGCCTGTGCCGCGGCCTTGCGGTCGCGTCCGGCGCGGCGGCGGCGCGCGGCGCGTTGCGGGCGCCGGTCGTCGGGACGCAGTTGAGCGACGCGCAGCTGTTCGGCCTCCTCGTCCTGCCCATGGTCCTGGGTTGGACGCTCTACACGGCGGCCGTGACGCGCCTCGGCGCGGGCGAGGAGCGCGCTTCGGCGCCGCTCGGGCCGGAACGGTATCTCCCCGCCGCCGTTGCGCTCATCCCGTCCTGGTTCGGCTGGGGACCCTTGCCCTTGTGCGTCGTCTGGTCGCTGCTCCATCCGGATGGCGTCTCCGTCGGCGTTTCCCGGGGGCTCCTCGTTCCGTTCGCGGGCTCCGTCGCGGCGATGGCGGCGTGGTGCGCGGCCGTCGCGCCGCTGGGGAAGCCGCACGGCCCGGCCGAACGCGGCCGCGCGGTCGGCCGCGCGATCGGCGGTCTGCCGTGGATGCAGACGGGCTTCCTGTGCATCCCCCTGCAGTCGTCCGGCGAACCCGTCGCGGCGTTCGTCGGGCTCGCGGCGGCGTGCTGGCTCGCGCGCCTGGCGATCCGCCGCGCGTGGCCGGCGGTCACGGGTTCGTGAGCGCTCTTGCGCGGGACGGGGCGTCCGTGGTAGAGTCGGTTGCGCCGGCGGGGACGTTTCCCGGCCGCGACGGAGACCCAGCCATGCCCAAGACCGACAAGAAAACGGAACCCGCTTCGTTCGAAGAAGCCGTCAAACGCCTCGAGGAAATCGTGGCGCGCATGGAAACGGGCGCCGAGGACCTCGACGCGATGGTGAAGGATTTCGAGGAAGGCCGGGCGCTCGTCGACTTCTGCGGCGCGAGGCTGGCGGCGATCGAGCGCAAGGTGGAAATCCTCACGCGCCGCGCGGACGGCTCGGCCGAGGCGAAGCCGTTCGCGGAGGAACCGTAATCCGGCGGCCGCGCGCGTCTACTGGACGTTCATGCCGTTGGTGACGCTCATCACGGCCTGCATGATCGCCACCGCGATGAAGGCCACGACGAGCGCGACGCCCGCGATCATGATGGGCTCGAGCGCGGTCGTGAAGATCTCGATGTTTTTCTCGAGTTCGCGTTCGTAGCGCTTGGCCACGTGCCCGAGCGCGCGCGGCATGTCGCCGGTGCGCTCGCCGATCGCGATCATGTCGATGACCATCGGCGGAAAGACGCCGCCCTGCTCCAGCGGGCCGGAGATGGTCGTGCCGTCCGTCACGCGGTCGCGCGCCTTGGCGAGTTCGTCGCCGACGACCGCGTTGCCGACCGTTTCGCCCGTGATCGTGAGGGCGCGCAGGATGGGGACGCCGTTGCGCAGGAGCGACTCGAGCGTGCTCGCGAAGGAGGCGTAGACGCCGCACGCGACCATGCCCTTGACGAGCGGGGCGCGGAGCTTGAAGCCGTCCCAGGCGCGGCGCCCGCGTTCGGTGGCGGTCCACTTGCGGAACGCGAAAATCCCGCCCGCGACGAGCGCGACGAGGAGCAGCCAGTATTTCTTGAACCACGCGTTGGCGCCAAGCAGCGCGCGCGTCATGGGAGGCAGGCCGTCCGCGCCCATCTGCGCGAAGATCGACTCGAACTTCGGCAGGATGAACGTCATCGCGAAAACCGCCACGGCCACGCCCATGCACAGGACGACGGCCGGGTAGACCATGGCGGAGCGGATCTTGGAGCGCATGTTCTGGACGCGCTCGTCCTGGTCGATGAGGCGGCGCAGGACGTCGTCCATCGCGCCGCTCGCCTCGCCCGCGCGGATCATGCTGACGTAGACGGGCGAGAAGACCTTTGGGAAGCGCGACAGCGCGGCGGAAAACGACTCGCCGCCGACGATCGCGTCGCGCAGGGCGGCGATGACCTGGGAGCGGCCGCTGCCGTCGTCCGCGCGGCGGGCGAGCGCGTTGAGCGCGTTGCCGAGCGTCATGCCGCCCTCGAGCAGGTCCGCGAGCTCGTTCGTGAAGAGCGCGCGTTCCTGGGGGCTCATCCAGTTCGGGCGCGAAAGCTTGAGTCCGCCGCCGCCGCGCTTTTTGGCTCCGCCCTTGCCGGCCGGAAGCGCCTTGCCGGCGCCGGCCGCCCCGCCGCCGCCCTGATCCACGCGCACGGGGAGCAGACCGAGGCGCGACACGGCGGCGAGGGCGGCGCGGCGGTCCGCCGCGTCGACGACGCCGGTGCGCGTCTGGCCGTCCCGGCTCTTTGCGGTGTAGGAAAACTGGGGCATCGCGCCGCCGCTTCCGCCGGGCGGAACGGACTAGAAGATGTTCAGCCAGCGGACGAGGCAGAAGACCGCGAGCAGGACGCCGTTGGTTCCGTAATACGGCCGGTCTTCCTTGCGGACGATCGCGACGGCCCAGAGCACGGCGGCGAGAATCATCGCGCCGAGGGCGAGCTGCGAAGCGTCCGCCTTGTGGCCGACGGCCGTCTCGACCTTCCGGCGCATGTCGTTGCGGAAGTCTTCCAGAAAGGCCTTCTTGGGGCCCCGGTCCTTGACTTCCTCGTCGCTGCCGTATTTGACGCGCTCCCCGATGGCGGCCTGCTGCATGGCCTCGTAGTTCTGCGTCAGGCCGCTGTTCGCGTCGCGCACGACGAGAAACTGCAGCGCGAGGGCGAGCAGGAAGACGACGAAGGAAAGGTGGCTGAAGATGCGCATGGCTGTCCTCACTTGTTTTTGCGTTTTTTCGCTTTCTTGGATTTCCGCGAACCGTTCGCGGATGAAGCCTTGTTCTTCGGGGCGGCCGCCGGCGCCGCCGCTTCGGGCGCGGGCGCGGGCTCCGGTGCCGGCGCGGGCTCGACGGGCGCGGGCTCTGGCGCAGGCGCGGGCTCCGGCGCGGGGGTTTCCGCGAGAGGGATGTTGCTTTCCGGCGCGCCGGCGGCGGCGTCCGGCTCGACGGGATCGAGGACCCAGCGCTTGTTATACCAGAACCACTGGTCGGGCGTGGCGAGGATGTCGGCATCGAAGCGGGCGAGGACTTCGCGCGTGATGCGGAGCTCCTCCGCGTCGCGCGGGGCGGCGGGATCGGGCCAGACGGTCGGATGGAAGTCGATGACGAAGCGCCGCCACGACGAGCGCCGGATGACGAGCGGGATGACGGGCGCGCCGGTCTGGCAGGAGAGCAGGCCCATGCCGCGGGCGATGTTCGCGGTTCCGCCGAGGAAGGGAACGGGCAGCGCGGGCGTCCGCGAACGCGTGTCCGGCAGGATCGCGAAGACCTCGCCGCGCTTGATGCGGCGGAGCATCTCCAGGTAGGTGCGGCCGCCCGACTCGCCGCGTTCCAGGACCGCCATGCCGCGGCCTTCGCGCAGCTTGTTGATCCAGCGGTTCGTCCAGGGGTTGCGCTGGCGGCCCGCCACGCTGAAAATCGGGATGCCCGAGAGGAACACGGCCGAACCGGCCAGGTCCCAGTTGCCGCAATGCGGCAGCGCCAGGATCGCGCCGCGGCCGCCCGCCTTGTCGAGGGTCCGCCGGATGTGTTCGATCGCGACGCGGAGGTCCTCGATGCGGCGCTCGGCGTCCCGCCGCGAAAACGAGCGGATGCGCGTGAGGTCGACCGCGTTGAAGACGATGTTGCGGAACGAAAGCCACGCCGCGTCCGCGATTTCGCGCCGGGTCGCGCGCTGGCCGACGACGAAGCGGATGCGGCGCTTGGCCTCGCGCCGGCGCGAGGCCATGACGCCGTAGGCCGCGCGCGCGAGGACCCACGCCACGCACTGCGCGACCGCCAGCGGCAGCAGGCGAAGGAAGAGGACGACGACCCGGAGGACGGCGTATTCGGCGAAGTGCCGGACGGCGCGGACGGGGCGGATCGCCATGGTCAGGCTTTTTTCCAGAGCGATTCGATGTCGTAGTAGCGGCGGGCGTCCGGCAGGAACAGGTGGACCATCAGGTCCGCGTAGTCCAGGACGATCCACGCGCTTTCCGCGTCGCCCGACACGCGGGCGCGCTCCCCTTTCGCGGCCATCGCGCGCTCGACGGCGACGGCGAGCGCGCGCAGGTGCGGCGCGCTCGTGGCGGAGGCGGCGACCGTGGCGTCCGTGACGCTGGAGCGGCCGCGAACGTCGTAGACCGCGACGTCCTCCGCCTTCTTTTCCTCCAGCGCCCGCCGGACGGTTTCGACCGCTTCCGCCGTATCCATCTCAGAGGCTCTTGGCGACGAGGTCGCCGATCTGGGTCGTGGTGTAGCCCATCTGGCCGGCGAGCTGCGTCTTCATCTTCGGCGTCGTCTTGGCGATGGCCGCCTCGATGGCCGCCGCCGCCTTCGTTTCGCCGAGATTGCCGATCATGAGCGCCGCCGCGCCGATCGCGGCGATCGGGTTGATGCCGTTCTTGCCGGTCCAGTCGGGCGCGGTGCCGCCGATGGGCTCGTACATCGAAACGCCGCCCTTGTCGGGATTGAGGTTGCCGCCGGCGGCGACGCCGAGGCCGCCCTGGCACGCGGCGCCGAGGTCGGTGATGATGTCGCCGAACATGTTGTCCGTGACGATCACGTCGAACTGCCCCGGGTCCTGGACCATCAGCAGGCAGATCGCGTCGACGTGGCGGTAGGCCAGCTCCACGGTCGGGTATTCCTTCGCCATTTCCTTGGCGGCGCGCTCCCAGAGGCCGAAGACGTTCGTGAGGACGTTCGTCTTGCCGCAGAGCGTGAGGCGCGCGGTCTTGCCGGCGGCCTTCGCCTCGGCGGAAAGGCCGCGGAAGGGCGCCTTCTTCGAGTGGCGCTTCTTCGCCAGCTCGAAGGCGTAGCGCAGGCAGCGGTCGACCTGGAAGCGGTCGTAGACCCATTCCTGCGAGGCGATCTCGTGGGGCGTGCCCTTCATCATGATGCCGCCCATGCCGGTGTAGACGCCGCCCGTGTTCTCGCGCACGACGACGTAGTCCATGACCTCGGGCGTGACGCCGCAGATGGGAGAAGCGACGCCGGGGTAGAGCTTCACGGGGCGCAGGTTGATGTATTGGTCGAAGTCGAAGCGGAGCTTCAGGAGAATGTTCTTCTCGAGGATGCCGGGGGCGACGTTCTTCGCGCCGGCGCCGGAGAGGCCGATCGCGCCGAGGTAGATCGCGTCGAACTTGCGCAGCTCGGCCTCGTCCTTTTCGTCGACGAGTTTGCCGGTTTCGAGGTAGTGCCGGCCGCCGAAGGGGAAGACCTTCGTCTTGAGGCCGAACTTGAACTTTTTCGCGGCGGCCTTGAGGACCTTGAGGCCCTCTCCGATGACTTCGGGGCCGGTGCCGTCGCCGGGGATGACTGCGATGTTGTGGGTTTTCATGGTCAAATGGTCAAATGGTCGGACGGCCAAACGGTCGGATGGTCGTGCGACGGGAGGGATGTTCCCGGTTAGAAGAAGAGGTCGAAGCCGAGGTGGACGCGGACGTTGGAAGACTTCATCTCGGCCTTGTCGGCGTAGACGTCGCCGGAGGACGTGGCGGCGTCCACGTAAAGGTCGACGGCGAAGTTGTCCGTGATGAAGAAATCGGTGCCGAGGCGGAACGCGAGGACGGCGCCCGTGTCGTCGTCGACCTTGTTGTCGCCGGACGCCCAGCCGAGGCGGAGCCCGACGTAGGGCGAAAACGACGCCATCGCGCCGCCTTCGTCCGTGAGCCACGGGTCGAGGAAGTGGAAACGGCCGGTCGCGGAGAGTTCCCACGCGGTGACGGCGTCGTTCTTCTGGACGTAGAGGTTGCCGCCCGCCAGGACGCTGTCGACCACGTAGACGCCGCCGTGCAGGTCGAGGTCGAACTCGGACCCCGCCACGGTGGACGAGGCGTAGCCGAGGGCGCCGCCGGCGTTGACGGTGCCGGCGAGGGTTCCGCCGCCGGCGAGCGCGGGCGCGGCCGCGCCCGCGAGCGCGGCGGCGAAGAGAAGGGGAAGGGCCTTTTTCATGTCGTTCGCGATTTTGTCGTGGAAAGGCCGCCGATTCTACCACGCCCCGCCGCACCGTGCAAGCGCGCCGCGTGTCCCCGGACGCGCGCCGCGCTTGCATGCGCGGGAGCGGGCGGCTATAATCCGGCGCACAAGCAACCCTTCCGGCCCGATGAAACGAATCCCGACCTGTCTCGCGCTTTTCCTGCTCGCCGCCGCGCCCGCCTCGGCCGTGCGGCCGTCCGCGGCCGCGCGTTCGCCCGCGGGCGGCGCCGCGTCCGCCGACGGCGCGCGCCTGGCGCCGCGCGACCCCGCCGCCGCCCCGGACTTCAAGACGCCCTGGCGCCTCTTCGGCGCGCCCGCCGAAGACTCCCCCGCCGCCCAGTTCGCGCGCGCCCGCCGCCTCGAAGGCGAGGAGCGCTGGAGCGCCGCGGTTTCGGCCTACGACGCGCTCGTGCACAACTGGGGCTCCAGCCCCGAAGCGCCCGAGGCGCAGCTCTCGGTCGCGCGCCTGCTCGAGTTCACGGGCGAATACGAGAAGGCGTTCAAGGAATACCAGTATTTTCTCGAGCACTACGGCGCGTCCGGCGGCGGCGAGTTCGGCTACGCGGACGTCGTGGCCGCCCAGTTCGCCTGCGCCAACCAGCTCCGCACCCGCATTTCCGGCAGCCCGTGGTCGCCGTCCTACGGCCTCGTCTCGGCCATGTTCCGAAAGGTCGCCGACAACGCGCCGGACGGCCCTCGCGCCGCCGAGAGCGTCTACCTGCAGGCGATGAGCCTCGAACTCGGCGGCGCGGACGATCGGGCCGTGCCCGTCTACGAACGCCTCCCGGTCCGGTATCCGGCCAGCGACCTGGTGCCGTCCGCCCGCTACCGCGCCGCGTTCTGCCGCGCCCGCCTTTCGGACGCCGCGCCGAACGACGAGCGCACGCTCGTGCACGCGCTCCAGGCGCTGCGTTCCGCGCTCGCCGCGGCGCCGGGCTCTCCCGACGCGCCGCGCGCGGCCGAGCGCGAGCGCGAGCTGCACGCCCGCCAGACCGCCCAGGCCTTCGAGCGCGCAGAATTCTACGACCGCGTCCGCCGCAGGCCCGAAGCCGCCGCGATGGCCTACCGCGATTTCCTGCGGCTCCATCCGGACGCGGCGGAAGCGCCGCGCGCCCGCGCCCGCCTGGCCGAGATCGAGGAGGCTTCGCCCGCCGCGGCGGCGGCCGCGGTTGCCGCCGAAGCCGCCCGCTGACCCCGCCGCGCCGCCATGACTTCCTCCTACGGCACTTCGCTCCGCCTGACGCTTTTCGGCGAATCCCACGGCCCGGCCGTGGGGTGCGTCCTCGACGCGCCGCCGCCCGGTCTGTCCGTCGATCCGGCCGCCGCCGCCCGCCACATGGCGCGCCGCGCGCCCGGCCGCGGCGGGGCGTGGAGCACGGCCCGCGCGGAAGCGGACGCGCCGGAAATCCTTTCCGGCGTTTTCGGGGGCCGCACGACCGGGACTCCGCTCGCGGCGCTGGTCCGCAACGCCGACGCGCGTTCGGCCGACTACGCCGCGCTCGCGCGCACGCCGCGCCCCGGCCACGGCGACCTGACGGGCCGCATCCGCTACGGCGGCGCCAACGATCCGCGCGGCGGCGGCCACTTCTCCGCGCGCGTCACCGCCGCGCTCTGCTTCGCCGGCGCCCTCGCCCTGCAGTGGCTCGCGGCTCGCGGCGTGTCGGTCCGCGCGCGCGTCGCCGAAATCGGCGGCGTGGCGGACGGCCCCGCGCCCGACCCGCTCGAGCCCCTGCCCGACCTCTCCGGCAAGCCGCTCCCCGCGCTGTCCGACGACGCGGCCGCCGCGATGGTCGCGGCGATCGAGGCCGCCCGCGCGGAGGGCGACAGCGTGGGCGGCGTGGTGGAAGTCCGCGCCGCGGGGCTCCCGGCGGGGCTCGGCGCGCCGTTCTTCGACCGCGTCGAGACGCGCCTGGGCGCGATGCTGCTTTCGCTCCCCGCCGTGCGCGCGCTCGAGTTCGGCGACGGGTTCGCCTGCGCGCGGCGCCGCGGCTCGGAGAACAACGACCGCCCGACGCCGGCGCCCGGCGGCGACCCGCTCCGCGCCGGCCGCGCCACGAACCGCGCCGGCGGCGCCGAAGGCGGCATCACGACGGGCCTGCCGGTCGTGGCGCGCCTCGCGTTCAAGCCCACGCCGTCCGTCGCGCGCGAGCAGACCACGGTCGATCTCGAAACGAACGAAGCCGTCCCGATCCGCGTCCCGGGGCGCCACGACCCGTGCGTCGTGCCGCGCGCCGTGCCGCTCGTGGAGAGCGCCGCCGCGTTCGCGCTCCTCGACCTCTGGCTTTCCACGTCCGCAAGCAGGTTTCCATGATTCCCCCCGGCTTCTTCGACGGCGTCCGCTGCGCCGTGTTCGACCTCGACGACACGCTCTACGCCTTCGACGGACCCGGCGGCGCCAACGCGCCCGCCATGCGCGCGCTGGCGGCGCACGCCGCGCCGCGGCTCGGGATTTCCGAAGACGCGTTCCTGGGAGAAGTCCGAGCCTCGCTCGACGCGCAGCTCGCGCGCGTCGGCCGGGACAGCCCCTGCTACCACAGCCGCGCCGCGCGCTTCGGGCGCATGCTCGAGGCGCGCGGGCTGCCGCTGGGGCTCGCGCTCGAATGGACGGAGTTCTACTGGCGCGAGCTCTTCGCGCGCGTCGCGCCGGCCCCCGGCGCCGCGGCGCTTCTGCGCGCGCTGCGCGGGCGCGGCGTCCGCGTCGGCGTCGGCACCGACATGACCGCGCTCGAACAGTTCCGGAAGCTGGACGCGCTCGGGCTGCTGGACCTCGTCGACTTCGTCGCCACGAGCGAAGAGGCGGGCGTCGAGAAGCCGGAACCGGGCTTCTTCGCGCTCGTCGCGGACAAGGCCGGCTGCGCGCCGGCGGACGTCTTCTTCGCGGGCGACAACCTGCGCAAGGACGCGCTCGGCGCGGCCGCCGCCGGCATGCGCGGGCTGTGGCTGCAGCCCGACGCGGGCAAGCGCGCGGAGCGGCCGGACGTGCCGGCCGCCGCGTCGCTCGAAGAAATCCGGGCCGCGCTCTAGAGCGTCTTCGGGAGCTCTTCGAAGGCGAAGCACTCCAGCACGTCGCCTTCCTCGAAATCGCCGAAGCCGTCCAGCATGATGCCGCATTCCTGCGCCTGCTTGACTTCCTTGACGGTTTCCTTGAAGTGCCGGATCGTGGCGATCGGGCCCGTGAAGAGCAGCTTGCCGCGGCGCGTCACGCGCACCCGGCCTTCGGTCGTGACGAAGCCGTCGTTGACGATCGAGCCGGCGACGACGCCTTCCTTGCCGAGGTCGAAGACCTGCTTGACGAACGCGTGGCCGCGCACGACTTCCTTGTATTCGACCGGCAGCAGCGCGAGCATCTCCTGCTTGACGAAGTCGAGCAGCTCGTAGATGATGCGGAACGTCTGCACGCGCACGCCGTCGTGGCGCGCCAGCGCGTTCACGCCGCTCTCGGGCGAGACGTTGAAGCCGATCACGAGCGCCTTGCCCTTGTCGGCGCGCTCGATGTCGTTCACGGCGATCGCGCCCGTGCCGCTCTGGATGACGTTGCACGAGACCTTGTCGCTCTTGATCTGGCCGATCGAGTCGACGATCGCCTCGACCGACCCCTGCACGTCGGCGCGCAGCACGAGGTTGAGGACGAGCTTCTCGGCGTTGTTCATCTGCTTGAAGATGTCGTCCACGCTGCGGGCCTGCGTGGCACCGCCGAGGAGCTCCTCCTTGCGGGCCTGGGCGTATTGATCGGCGAGCTCGCGGGCGCGCTTCTCGTTCTTCATCACGCGGAACTCGGAGCCCGCCTCGGGCACGCCCGAGAGGCCCATCACGGCGACGGCGCGCGAGGGGCCCGCCGTGCGGACGCGGCGGCCCGTGCTCTCGGTGAGCGCGCGGATCTTGCCGTAGTGTTCGCCGCAGAGCATCACGTCGCCCACCTTGAGGGTGCCGCCCGTGACGAGGACGGAGACGATCGGGCCGGAGCCGGGCTCCATCCGCGCTTCGATCACCGAACCGTTGGCGCGGCGGTTGGGGTTGGCGCGAAGCTCCAGCACGTCCGCCTGCAGCAGGATCATGTCGAGGAGGTTGCCGACGCCGTCGCCGGTGACGGCGGAGACCTGGCACACGACCGTCGAGCCGCCCCACTCTTCGGGGGTGAGGTTCTCGGCCTGCAGCTGCTGCATGACCTTCATCGGGTTGGCGGACGGCAGGTCGAACTTGTTGATCGCGACCATGATCGTCACGTGCGCGTCGCGCGCCTGCTGGATCGCCTCGCGCGTCTGCGGCATGATGCCGTCGTCCGCCGCGACGATGATGACCGCGATGTCCGTGAGGTTCGCGCCGCGCGCGCGCATCGCCGAGAAGGCGGCGTGGCCGGGCGTGTCCAGGAACGTGATTTCGCGCCCCTGCACGTCCACCGTGTAGGCGCTGATCGCCTGCGTGATGCCGCCGGCCTCGCCCTGCGCGACGTGCGCCTTGCGGATGTAGTCCATGAGCGAAGTCTTGCCGTGGTCGACGTGGCCGAGGAACGTGACGACCGGCGCGCGCGGGACCATCTGCTCGGGCAGGTCCTCGGGGATGTCGTCGTCCTCGGCCGGGTCGCGCACGAACGGCTGCGCGGCGCCGCGGTTGCGCTTCGTCTTCTCGTGTTCGATCTCGAAGCCGTGCGCCGTTGCGACCTTCGTGGCGGTCTCGAGGTCCACGCTCTGGTTGATCGAGGCGAGCACGCCCATCTTCATCAGTTCGGTGATGAGCTGGTTGGGGCGCAGGCCGAGGCGCTCGGCCAGGTCCTTCACGACGATCGTGCCGCCCTGCATGACGATGGTCTTGCTGCCGGCGGCGGCGGCCGCGGCGGCCGCGCGCTCGGCGGCGCGGTCGGCCTTGCGGCGGTCGCGCAGCTCCTTCTGCTTCTCGAGCTTGCGGTCGCGCAGTTCGTCCGCGTCGCGGATGCGGCGCGTCTCCTTCGGGACGCCGCCGGCGCCCTGCAGTCCGCCCTTGTCGGGGCCGGTCGGGGCCTTCTCGGCGTCGGCCGGGTGGAGCGCGGGCGCGGCGGGCTTCTTCGGCGGAAGCGGCGGTTTGATCTTGGGCGGGCGGTGGAACTCCAGCACCGGGCGCGGCGCGGTGGCGCGGCGCACGGGCAGCGGCGCGATGCCGCCGATGGCGCGCTCGGCGGCGCGCGGGACGGCGGGCTCTTCGGGCGCGGGCGCCGCGGCGGGCTCTTCGGGCGCGGGCGTCGCCGCGGCGGGCGCGGGGGCGGCCGGGATGTCGCCGGGCTCGGCCGGCGCGTCCGGCAGCGCGGGTTTGGGCGCCGCGAGGAACGCGGCGGCGCGCGCCCGCGCCTCTTCCAGCGCCGGCGCGTCCGCCGAAGCCGCCTGGCGCGAGAGCGCCTCGAGCGCGGCGGCCTTCGCCTCGCGCGCTTCGCGGCGCTTGGCCGCTTCTTCGATCGTGGGCGGCATCAGGCCGGTGCGCAGCGCCGCTTCGGCGTCCGCGTCCACGGACGAAATCGCGGTCGCGACGTCCAGCTCGAGCTCGGAGGCGCGCCGGAGCAGGTCGGCGCTCGTGACGTTGAGCTTTTGCGCGAGTTCGTAGAGTCTCATGGGCGTTCCTCCGGTCGTTGTCCGGCTAGGCTTCGGGGCCCTCGCCGGCGGGCGTTTGCTCCGCGGCGGGGGCCGCGGCTTCTTCTTGTTCGGCGGCGGGGGCCGCGCGGCTCAGGACGATCTCCTCGGCGGTCTCCCAGACCGCGCGGGCGGAGTCCGCGTCGAGCGTCGGGACGGGGTTGCCGTCCGCGTCCTGCTGTTCGGCGCCCATGTTCGCGACGAACTCGTCGCGCATCGCGGAAATGATGCCCTCCACGGTGAGGTAGCCGCGCGCGGCGATCGCCGCGGCGACTTCGGGCGAAGAGCCGAGCGTGGCGGCCAGGGCCGCGACCTTCGCCTCCAGCTCGCGGCGGAAGCGCTCCTGCTTGGCGGCGCGGTCTTCCTCCGTCTCGCCGTCGGCGCCGAGCTCGCGCACCGAAATGCCCCAGCCCACGAGTTCGGCCGCGAGCTTCGTGTTCACGCCGCCCTTGCCGATCGCCGGCGTGAGGCCGCCGGCCTGCACGTAGGCCGTGATCTGGTGCGTCTCCGGATCGGCCGAAATGCGCTGCACCGCGGCGGGCGCGAGCGCGGCCTTGGCGAACTTCTCGACGTTGGCGTCCCACTCCACCACGTCGAGCTTCTCGAGGTTGAGCTCGTTGATGACGGGCTTGATGCGGGAGCCGCGGACGCCGACGCACGCGCCGACGGGGTCCACCTTCTTGTCGTTGGAGCGGACCGCGAGCTTCGTGCGGACGCCGGGCTGGCGCGCGATCGCCACGATCTCCACGACGCCGTCCTTGATCTCGGTGGACTGCTCGCGGAAGAGCGCCTTCACGAACTCCGGATCGGTGCGCGAGAGCTTCACGCAGGGGTTGTTGGCCGGCTCGTCGATGTATTTGACGCGGCGGTGGCCGGGCAGCAGCACCGTGCCGTCCGCCGACTCGCCGTCCTCGACGCGGCGCGGGTCCTGCTCCATCCCCACGAAGCGGATCACGGCGCGGATCTCGTCGCCGGGATTGAGGCGGTCGCTCTTGAGGCGGTCGCGGCCCTTGAGGATCGCCTCGCCGCCGCCGTGGATGTCGCAGAGCACGTCCTTGCGGACGATCTGGCGCACCGTGGCGTTCACGATCTTGCCGACCTGGTCGGCGTATTTGCGCTCCATCACGTCGCGCTCGCTCTCGTGGATGCCCTGCAGGATCGCCTGCTTGGCGGTCTGCGCGGCGATGCGGCCGAACACGCGCGGGGAAACGGGCGTCTCGATCGTGTCGCCGACCTGCGCGTCGGGCTTGAAGCGGCGGGCGGCCTCGAGCGAAAGGTAGGACGTGCCGCGGACGCCGTCGTCCACGATGCGGCGCTCCCAGGCCTTGATTTCGAGCGTGCGGGGATCGATTTCCACGCGCACGTCGTCGGACGTGAGCAGGCTCTTGCGCGCGGCGGCCTGGAGGGCGGACGCGATCGTGGCGAGCATCGCCTCGCGGCCGATGCCGCGGTCGCGTTCGAGGGTCCGGAGGATGGTGTCGAGTTCGTTGTTCATGGTTCGAGGCCCGTGTGGGTGTCGGAAAAATCCTTCCAAAGAAAAAATGCGCAGGGCGGCCCTCGCGAGCCGTCCCCCGCATCGGGAACGCCCGGGAAACTACTCTTTCACGCGCGCGAAGTCAAGAAGAAAAATCGAGCGGGTCGCCCATCCGCGGCCCTGCCTCCCCGTCGTGGACACCGAGCCACACGGAGCGGCCGGAGCGGCCGATCCCGTCGCTTCGCGTCCTTCTCGGGCCGAGGGCCGGCCGACGGTCCGCCGACGATCCGGTTTTGAACGCGATCGCTTCGCGACGCAATTCGGGGCGAAGTCCGGTCCGCCCGCCCCTCGGCAGCACGTGCCGCCGCAATCCCACCGTGGATAATTTTCGCCGTCCGGCGCCGCCGATTGAACTTCGCAATAGGCTGCAAATCCATAGTGTCCGACCGTAATAAAAGTTTGCCGTCCGGCGCTCCCCGGCGACCCGCGCCGCCGCAATCCCACCGTGGAGAATTATTGCCGCCGGCCGGCCTTCTGCAGCACGCGCCGCTTCAATCCCACCGTGGAAAATTTTTGCCAATCGGGGAACGGTCCCGTTCAATCCTCGGCGGCGAGAAGCGGCGAATACGTCGCGTCCGGATAGGGTTTGTCGGCAACGACGGGGTCGCCCTTGAGGAACCCGTGTTCGTAGACCTTGGGAGCGAGTTTCGCGGCGAGAACGCGTTCGGCGGCGCGGAGCGCGCCGACGAGCGCCGTGTAGGTCGCATCTTCCGATTCCGCGTTCATGTGGCCGTTCGGCTTGAATCCCTGGAAGTGCGCGCGGATGTCGTAGAACGAGGCGTCGGGGAGAGCATTCTGCTGCGCGTGATAGTAGCGCCAGAGTTCGCGACCGGCGTCGAGCGCCGCTTGCGCCGCGGGGGAGAAGGCCGCGCGCGAAACACACGAAGGCGGCGAATCGCCGAATCCCGGCAACGTCGGTGCGGCACCTGCCACGCAAACAGTTTTGCCCGCACGAACCTTCGTCAGGAAGTCGGACATGAAATGCGACTGGAACGCATCCTTCGCGTCGACCTCGTCTTCCGTGAACGGAATCCAGTGGTTC
>JAFTHC010000214.1 GCA_017457625.1 Kiritimatiellia bacterium | reverse complement strand
CTGCCGCGTCTCCGCCTTCCGGCCGGCGTCCGGCTGCCTCGCGTCCCGTTCCGTTTCCGCCTCCCGACTCTGCTCGAAACGGTCTTCGCCGTCGCCATCGTCCTGATGGCGTGGCATGCGGTCGTTCCGACCATCCGGCGCGCGCGGGACGCCGCTCGCGTCGACATCGCGTCGATGTCGCTGCACCAGTGCGACCGCATGGTCCGGCACATGCTGCGCGACGGCGATCTGGCCGACCGCGCGGACGCGACGCTCGACGCCGTCGAACGCCGCCTTGCCGACGAGAACGCGGCCGCGGTCGTCGCTGCCGACGACGACGAATCAGATGTCGCGCGACGCATCGTCTGGCCCGCCGGGACCGACCGCGCGTCGTTCGATCCGTGCGGTCCGGGCGGCTGCGCGATCCGCGTGGCGTTGGGGGACGGCACGTCCGTCCTCGTCACCGCGGCGTCGAACCACGTCGACCACGCCAACTAGGCCAGCGCCCGGCGGTAGACGAAGTCGTCCATGACGAATCCGCCGCCGATGTCCGTGATGACGGCGCGCTCCTTCGCGAAGCCCGCCGCGCGGTAGGCCTTCTGCGCGCGCTCGTTGCGCTTGTTGACGCGCAGCCACACGCTCGTCGCGCCCGCCTCGCGGCAGCGGCGCGAAAGCTCGTCCAGAACCCAATGCCCGACGCCGCGCCCCCAGTAGTGCGGCAGCGTGTAGAGCTTGTGCAGCTCCGCGCCGCCGTCCGCGCCGCGCCGACCGAGGTCGGCGGAGCAGACGCCCGCCGTGCGGCCGTCCGCCACGACGAGGAAGAACGGCGTCCCCGCCGCCGTGTCGCGCCGGATCGCCTCCGGCGAATACATGCGCCCGACCATGTAGGAGATCTGCTCCGGGGAGATGATGCCCGCGTAGGTGCGCGGCCATGTTCTCTCCGCGACCGCGCGCGCCTCGGCGATCTGCGCGTCCGTCTCGACTTGGACGAGCGAGAGCGCCGGCAGGGGGAGGCGCGGCCGCGGCGCCGGCGTGGGGGCGAGCGCCACCTCGCTCCTTAGCTCGATCGTGCACGGGCCGTCGTTCACGAGCGAGACCTTCATGTCCGCGCCGAAGCGCCCCTGCGCCACGCGGTCCGGACCGAGCAGCGAGCGCATGTCGGCGAGGAAGCGCTCGTAGAGCAGCTCCGCTTCGGCGGGGTCGCCCGCGTCGACGAAGCTCGGGCGGTTTCCCTTGCGCGTGTCGGCGTAGAGCGTGAACTGCGAGACGGCGAGCACGGATCCAGCCACGTCGAGCACGGAGCGGTTCATGCGGCCCGCCTCGTCCTCGAACACGCGCAGGTTCGCGGTTCGCACCGCGAGCCGGTCGCAGTCCTCGGCCGTGTCGCCGGCGCGGCAGCCCACGAGCGCCAGATAGCCGCGGCCGACGGCGCCGGCCGTTTCCCCGCCGATCCGCACGGCGGCTTCCGAAACGCGTTGGAGGAGGATTTTCATGCATCGTCCCTTTCGTCGGCCTGCATTCTCCCATGCTCGTCCGCATCGTGTCAAGGCTTCCGCCCGGGTCGCCCATCCGCGGCCTTGCCGCCCTGTCGTGAACACCGAGCCGCACGGAGCGGCCGGAGCGGCCGATTCCGTCGTTTCGCGTCCTTCTCGGGTCGAGGGCCGGCCGACAAAGGGTGTTTGGAGCCCGCTGCGCGGGCTGGGACCGGACGGGGCAGGGAAAACATAAACACCCAGATATCCCCGATCGGCGAATGGTCCGATCTTGCAGCGAAGCATTTCCGGCGGCCCCGTTGCCCCGCGGCCGCGTTTTTGCTACAATCGCGACGAACCGAGCCACTCGCCCCGCCGCCCATGACC
Source organism: Kiritimatiellia bacterium (assembly GCA_017457625.1). GTDB lineage: Bacteria > Verrucomicrobiota > Kiritimatiellia > RFP12 > UBA3636 > UBA3636. The sequence goes on along the minus strand of JAFTHC010000214.1, from coordinate 2,427 downwards.
GCCCGCCCCGCCGCCGCCATCCGTTCCGCCGCCTTTTTCCTTCTCGCCGCGTCCGCCGCCGGCGCCGCGCCGCCGGCGCCGGACGACGCCGCGTCGCGCGAGGCGCACGCCGCGTTCAACGCGCGCACGGCGAAGCCGGAGCCGTTCTGGTTCGTGCAGGTCACGGACACGCACGACGGCATGGCGCTTCACCAGTGGCGCTTCCGCCAGGCGCTCGCCGAGATCGCCGAGTTGCCCGTTCCCGTCGAATGCCTCGCGCACACGGGCGACTTCTCCTGCGATTCGATCCGCCGCAAGGACGTCGCGACCGAGATTTCGAACATCCTTTCGCTCGCGACATGTCCCGTCGTGCTCGCGCCCGGCAACCACGACCTCACGTTCCGCTGGTCCAATCCGACCAACCGCTACCTCGAAGCGGCCTCCGCCTACCGGCGCTACCTCGGCCCGCTCGGACAGGTCCACGAGACGTCCAACGCCGTCTACGTGGCGCTGAGCACCGAGAACCTCCGCCAGCCCGGCGTGCCGGACATCCCCGGCTGGGACCCTGTCGCGTTCCTCGACGAGGCGCTCGCCCGCGCGCCGGACAAGCCCGCGTTCGTCTTCACGCACGTGCCGGATTGCGACGACTACTACGACGGCGCCTTCCATCCCGGGTGGACGGATCCGGAGGGGCTCGCCGCCTTCCGGGCGGTGCTGCGGCGCCACCCGAACGCGCGCGCCGTGATGTGCGGCCACTTCCACCGCGTGGTACACGAGGAGCGCCCCGACGGCGTGCCGACGATTTCCGCCGGCCCGATCGCCACGTTCTGGGGGCGGCAGGGCTCCTACCGCCTCTACAAATACCAGGACGGCTGCCTCTCCTACCAGGACTTCTACATCCACGACCCGCCCGAGGGGACGCACATCAGCCACAAGGGCTTCGTGATCCCCGTCAAGCCGCGGCGCTGAGGCGCCCGGCGCCTACGCGTGCGGGACGGCGTGAAGGCCGTCCGGAATCGCGCGCCGGTAGGTTTCCGCCTCCTCCAGGAGCGCGCGCAGCGCGGCCGGGTCAGCGGCCGGGTCGAGCGCGTCGCGCAGCCGCGCGAGCGCGGCCATGTAGCCGTCCAGCGCCGCGGGCAGGGCGGGGGAGGCGCGCAGGATGTCCGTCCACAGCGCCGGCGCCGACGCGGCGATGCGCGTCGTGTCGCGGAAGCCGCCGCCGACCAGCTGCGCCAGGACCGGGTCGCCAGCCCGCGCCGCGAGGCCCGCGAGCGCGAACGCGGCCGCGTGCGGCAGGTGCGAGACGAGCGCGAGGCGGCGGTCGTGCTCGCCGGGCCCCATTTCGAAGCACCGGAAACCGAGCGCGCGCAGCAGCGCGAGAAAGGCCTCGAGCGTCTCCGGCCCCGCGGCGTAGTCCGGCGGGCGGCACCAGACGAACGCCGCTCCGCGGAACAGGTCCGGATCGGCGGCGCCGAAGCCGACGCCTTCCGTGCCGGCCATTGGATGGCCGCCGACGAAATTGCCCAACCCGCGCGCCGCGTCCATGACCTCGCTTTTCACCGACGCGACGTCGGTCACGAGACCGATCCGCGCGCCGCGCAGCGTCGGCAGCACGTCGCAGACGACGCGCGGCGGCGCCGCGAGGAAGACGAGGTCGAAGCCGTCGAACGCGTCCCGCGGCGCGGTCCGCGCCGGGTCGAAGACGCGGTCCGCCGCGCCCGCCGCGAGCACCGCGTCGCGCGTCGCCGCGGACGGCGCGCCCGTCGCCAGCTCCGCCCGCGGCAACAGCCGGCGCAACGCGAGCAGCAGCGAGCCGCCCACGAGGCCGGGGCCGAGGACGCCGATCCGGCGGAAGGGAAGTGACGTGGCGGGGTCCATCGCCGCCTTTTCGGGTGCCATCGCCCGGATTCTCGAACCTTCGAACTCGCGAACCTGCGAACAGGCGAACGGGCTGGAATGCCGCTTAGGCCTTCTTGCCCTTCTTCTGTCCGATGGCCTTCAGCAGGTCGTTGAACCACTTCTGGTCCGTGTCGAAGGGCTTGCCGCCCTTGATGCGCTCGAACTCGCACGCGCGCAGCTTGTCGCCCGCGTTCTCGTCCTGGCCCACGACGCCGCCCTTGGCCTTCGGGTCGAGCGCGACCTTCACCGCGACCTTGGCGCAGGCCTTGATGAGCTTCACGTCGTCCTTGTTGGACGCCGCCGCGCGGCTGAAGTAGCCGGACTTCTGGACCATCGTCTTCTCGGCTCCGAGCAGCTCGGCGAACTGCTTGGCGAACCATGCGCCGGGGTTGATCTTGTCGAGCCGCGGGTGGCCGAAGGCGTCGCGCACGATCTCCTCGCCGCGCGCCTCCATCTCCTTGATGATCGTCGAGACGCCGGCGCCCTCGGAGACGAAGATGTTCACGTTGTCGTGCTTGTCCATCTCGGCGCGCAGGCGCTTCGCTTCGG
>JAFTHC010000004.1 GCA_017457625.1 Kiritimatiellia bacterium | reverse complement strand
TCGTCGCCTACATGCCCTGGTGCGGCTACAACTTCGAGGACGCCATCCTCGTCTCGCAGCGCATCGTGCGCGACGACGTCTTCACGAGCGTGCACATCCTCGAGTTCGAATGCACGGCCCGCACCACGAAGCTCGGCGACGAAGAGATCACCCGCGACATCCCGAACGTGGGCGAGGACGCGCTGCGCAACCTCGACTCGCGCGGCGTGATCCGCGTCGGCGCCGAAGTGAAGCCCGGCGACATCCTCGTGGGCAAGGTCACGCCCAAGAGCGAAACCGAGCTCATGCCCGAAGAACGCCTCCTGCGCGCGATCTTCGGCGAGAAGGCCGCCGAAGTGCGCGACACCTCGCTCAAGGTCCAGCCCGGCACCTACGGCATCGTGATGGACGTGAAGATCAACAACCCGGAGGACGCGCGCCCGACGCAGCGGCGCACCGCCTCCGCGGCGACCGCGGCCATCGACGCGGGCGGCACGCGCAAGAAGCCGCTCACCGAAGCCGACATCAAGAAGCGCTACGAAAAGGGCCTCAAGGAAATTTCCACCGAGCTCACCGACACGCTCTCGCGCAAGTTCCTCGGCGAAAAGATCGCCGCGGACGTCGTGGACGGCTCCACGGGCGACGTGCTGGTCCCCGCCAACCGCAAGATCACCAAGGCGATGCTCACCGCCCTGGCCAAGGCGCGCAAGAACGCCGCGGCCGAGGCCGGCTCGCCCGTCGACGAGCAGATCAAGGCGATCTTCGGCTCGTTCGAGCCCAAATTCCAGGCGCTCGAAACCAGGCGCGCCCAGGAAACGGCCGAGCTCGAAGGCGGGCCCGAGGCCGCGGCGGACGTCGTCCGCTCGGTCAAGGTCTACCTCGCCGAAAAGAAGAACCTCTCCGTGGGCGACAAGCTCTCGGGCCGCCACGGCAACAAGGGCGTCGTCGCCCGCATCCTGCCCGACGCGGACATGCCCTTCCTCCCGAACGGCCAGCCGATGGACATCGTCCTCAACCCGATGGGCGTGCCCTCCCGCATGAACCTCGGGCAGGTGTTCGAGACGCACCTCGGGGCCGCGTGCCGCGCGCTCGGCAAGCACGCCGGCACCCCGGTGTTCGACGGCATCCGCGAGGAGAGCGCCGACAAGGCGAGCGACTACACGCGCAAGGCGCGCGAGCCCTACGAGGAGACGATCCGCCACATGCTCCACGAAGCGGGCCTGCAGAAGGACTTCGAGTGGATCAAGGAAGACGGCAAGTCCGTCCTCTACGACGGCCGGACCGGCGAGCGCTTCGACCAGCGCGTCATGGTGGGCGTGACCTACATGCTCAAGCTCCACCACCTCGTCACCGACAAGATCCACGCCCGCGCGGTCGGCCCCTACTCGCTCGTGACCCAGCAGCCGCTCGGCGGCAAGGCGCAGGCCGGCGGCCAGCGCATGGGCGAAATGGAAGTGTGGGCGCTCGAAGCCTACGGCGTGGCCTACGCGCTGCAGGAAATGCTCACCGTCAAGTCCGACGACGTGGCCGGGCGCACGCGCATCTACGAATCGATCGTCAAGGGCCAGAACGCGCTCAACGCGGGCATGCCCGAAACGTTCAAGGTGCTCATCAGCGAACTCAAGGGCCTGTGCCTGGACATGCACCTCGAAAAGGCCGAGGACGCCCCCGCCCCCCGCCGCAACGCCAACCGCTAACCGACTTCAGGAGACACCGACATGAATCCCTACGCGATGAAGGACCTCTTCGACGAGGGCGCGAGCGTCGACCAATACGACGACGTCTGCATCACCCTCGCCTCGCCCGAAACGATCCGCTCCTGGAGCAAGGGCGAAGTGAAGAACCCCGAGACGATCAACTACCGCACCTACCGCCCCGAACGGGACGGCCTGTTCTGCGAGAAGATCTTCGGGCCGACCCACGACTGGGAATGCGCCTGCGGAAAATACAAGCGCATCAAGCACAAGGGCATCGTCTGCGACCGCTGCGGCGTCGAAGTGACCGTCGCCCGCGTCCGCCGCGAGCGCATGGGCCACATCGAGCTGGCGGTCCCCGTCAGCCACATCTGGTTCCTCAAGTGCGCCCCCTCGCGCATCGGCCTGATGCTCGACATGACCGCCAACGCGCTCGAGCGCGTCCTCTACTACGAGGACTACCTCGTGATCGACCCGGGCGACACGCCGCTCAAGCCCAACCAGGTCCTCAACGAAGAGGAATACAACGACTACTTCAGCCAATACGGCGACGCGTTCGAGGCGCAGATGGGCGCCACGGGCGTGCAGAGGCTCCTCGCCAACATCAACCTGGACGAGCTCCGCGTCACGCTCGAAGAGCAGATCGAGAACACCCGCAGCAAACAGGCCAACAAGAAGACGACCAAGCGCCTCAAGGTCTGCGAGGGCTTCCGCCTCTCCGGCACCCGCCCCGAGGACATGATCCTCTCGGTGCTGCCCGTCATCCCGCCGGACCTGCGCCCGCTCGTCCAGCTCGAAGGCGGCCGCTTCGCCACGTCGGACCTCAACGACCTCTACCGCCGCGTCATCAACCGCAACAACCGCCTCAAGAACCTGCAGCTGCTCAAGACGCCGGACGTCATCATCCGCAACGAGAAGCGCATGCTCCAGGAAGCGGTCGACGCGGTGTTCGACAACGGCCGCCGCGGCCGCGCCGTGACCGGCGCCGGCGGGCGCGCCCTCAAGTCGCTCTCCGACATGCTCAAGGGCAAGACCGGCCGCTTCCGCCAGAACCTCCTGGGCAAGCGCGTGGACTACTCCGGCCGTTCCGTCATCATCTGCGGCCCCGAGCTCAAGCTCTGGCAGTGCGGCCTCCCCAAGAAGATGGCGCTCGTGCTCTTCGAGCCGTTCATCATCCGCCGCCTCAAGGAGAAGAACCTCGCGCACACCGTCCGCGCCGCCAAGAAGTTCATCGAGCGCCAGGACCCGCGCGTCTGGGACGTGCTCGAAGAGGTCACGAGCGGCAAGACCGTCATGCTCAACCGCGCGCCCACGCTGCACCGCCTCTCGATCCAGAGCTTCGAGCCGGTGCTCGTCGAGGGCGAGGCGATCAAGCTGCACCCGCTCTGCTGCACGCCGTTCAACGCCGACTTCGACGGCGACCAGATGGCCGTCCACCTGCCGCTCTCGATCGAGGCGCAGATGGAGTCGCGCCTGCTGATGCTCTCCTCCAACGCGATCTTCTCGCCCGCGTCCGGCAAGTCCATCAAGACCCCGACGCAGGACGTCGCGCTCGGCGTCTACTGGGTCACGGCCGAGGACCAGTGCGACCGCATGCGCCGCGAACACGGCCTGCCGGCCGACCCGCCCTACGAGAAGCTGCCGCTCTTCTGCGACTTCGACGAGGTGCACTTCGCCTACGACGACAAGGCGCTCGGCATGCACAGCCGCATCCGCCTGCGCAACCCCGACTTCGGCGTGAAGACCAAGCACGGCAACGAAAAGGACAAGGTCATCGAGACCACCGTCGGCCGCGTCTTCTTCAACGAAATCTGGCCGCGCACCGAACCCTCCGCCGAAGAGGGCAAGGAGCCGCTCGGGTTCGTCAACCAGAAGGTCGAAAAGAGCCTGCTCGGCAAACTCATCGCGGAATGCCACGACGTGGCGGGCCACGACGCCACCGTGAAGATGCTCGACGACCTCAAGGACCTCGGCTACGCCCAGGCCACGCTCGCCGGCGCCTCGATCGACCTCGTGGACATGATCATCCCCGACGACAAGCAGAAGATCATCGACGCCGCGCAGGCGCGCGTCGACGAAATCCGCGGCCAATACAACCGCGGCGTCATCACCGAGGCCGAGCGCCACAACAAGGTGGTCGACGTCTGGTCGGAAACGTCCGAAAAGCTCGTCGGCGTCATGTACAAGGCGATCGACGAGAACGGCTGGACGCCGGAAACCAAGGAGCTCGAGATCAACCCCGTCTTCATGATGGTCGACTCCAAGGCCCGCGGCTCCAAGCAGCAGATCCGCCAGCTGGCCGGCATGCGCGGCCTCATGGCCGACCCCTCCGGCAACATCATCGAGACCCCGATCAAGTCCAACTTCCGCGAGGGCCTCTCCATCCTCGAGTACTTCATCTCCACGCACGGCTCCCGCAAGGGCCTCGCCGACACCGCGCTCAAGACGGCCGACGCCGGCTACCTCACGCGCAAGCTCGTCGACGTGTCGCAGGACGTGATCATCACCGAGGAGGACTGCGG
>JAFTHC010000213.1 GCA_017457625.1 Kiritimatiellia bacterium | reverse complement strand
ATACGGGAACGAGCCGGAAGAACGGGACGGTTGGCGCAAAGCATCTTCCGCGGCGGCTTTCGCCCGCGCCGGCGCACCAACGAGCGCGATGAGGACGAAGAGGAGGGCGAGGCGTTTCATTGCGGGCGGGGGCGGGGTCAAGGGCAGTGGTTAGTGGTTAGTAGTTAGTGGTTAGTAGTTAGTGGTTAGTGGTTGGTGGCGGGGGCGGCTGCGGCCGGGTGTCGCGGCTTCGCCGCTCGCGGGCAAGAGGGTTCACGGGGCGGGCTCCTTCGCGCCATCAGCGGAATCCGCGTGGGTGGCGGGCGCGGCGGGCGGCGACTTGGCCGCGTCCGCGCGGAGCGGAGGGGTGCTAGGGCGTGGCAGAGGCGGGAAATCATAACATTCCCTCCCAGTCAACGGCGAGAAGCGAGAACAATGCGGCGGACAAAACAAGGACGCTTGCCGCGGCGAAAAGAACCAGGCGTTTCCGGAATGAAAGGAATAGCGCGACTTCCGCGACGAGGAACACGATTGCGTGTGCGACGAGCCGGACGGTCGACAGTTCGGAGAAGGACGGAAAAAGGTCCATTGCGTGTAGGGATCAAGGGTTGAAAAGGTTCGCGATCCGGTTGAAGAGAAGAGACAGGCGGAACAGGACGAGAAGGACGATGACGAGGACGAAGACGGCGGTCACGCGAGCGCCGTGGCGGGCCTTCCGGTTGTGGCGACGAATGTCATCCGGCGTCGGTTTCGGGCGACCCTCGCGTTCGGCGCGTTCCATGTTGGCGACGAGGTCGCCGACGGTGCGGCAGCCGAAGAACTCCTCGGGGGAGAGGCGTCCGCCGACCATTCCGAGTTGGAGAATCTCGGCGTCGAAATCCTCGTCGTTCTGCGTCGCGAGGAGCGTCCGGAAGGCGTCGTCCGGAACCATCCGGGCGAGGACGTCCGGGGTTTCGCAGACCGAGGATTCGACGAAGATGCGGCGCACCTCGGCGAGCATCCGCGGCACGGGGTCGCTCTCGGACGTCCTCGAGCGGAGGCGGAGCTGCGCGAGAGCGGCGCGCCGGGCCCGGTCTCCGTTCCAGCGTCCCGCGGCGGGAATCGGCGCGATTTCGCCCGCCGCGGTGCGGCGTTCAAGTTCGCGGACGGGGTTGGGGCGTTTCATGGCGGGCGGGCGAATCAGAGGACGATGTCGAGGAACTTGCGGAGAGCGGCGAGGGTCTGGTCGAAGGAAACGTCTTTCGCGTAGGGAAAGGCGGCGCGGTAGCGTTCCCAATGGTCGCGGAGGGCGGCGCTCGTTTCAATGGCGGCGAGCCGCTCGCGGGCGTCCGCGAGGCGCGCTTCCGTGCCGCGGTGGCGGCAGGTCGCGCGAAGCGCGTCGCGGAGGATGTTCCCGCGGATCGCATCGCCGGAGAGCAGCCACAGGTCGTAGTAGTCGCGGGGACGCGTTCCGTAGACCGACAGCGTCAAAATGGACTCGATCTTTTCGGCGAGGATGGTTTCGCGGCTGTAGCCCAGAAGACGGATGGCGGGCGTGTCGTCGAACAGGCCCGGAAGCTCGTATTCCTCGGGGGCGGGGGTGACGGCGTCGCCGGTCGAAAGGTCGACGGAAAGATGGACGCGGATGCCGAAGGCCGCGGCGTCGAAATGGACGCGGAAGCCGCCGTAGGGGTCGTTCCGGCGGATGGGCTCGCCGCTCGCGACGGAGAAGGCGATGCCGTCGCCCGCGTCGACCGCGCAGACGGCCGCGAGGGCCGCGACCGCGGAGTCGGCCGTGAGCGCGAAGCCCCGGACCGTGGCGTCCATGTCCATCGTCGCGCGCTCGGCGAGCCCGTGCAGGTGCGCGACGAGAAGACCGCCCTTGAGGACGAACCGTTCGCGCCAGGGCGAGGCGGCGAGACGGACGAGGAACCGCTCGAACATGTAGTTCTGCAGGACCACGTGCGGGGCGAGGCCGAGGGCGGCGGCCCGGTTCCGGACACGGGCCTTGAGGCTCATTGCGCGCGCGTCGGCCCTCATAGCAGCACCTCCAGGAAGCGGGCGACGGCGCGGGAGACGCGGAGGCGGCGCGCATAGGCGTCGAGCCGGCCCAGATCCTTGTCCGGTCGGACGGCGTAGAGACGAAGCCCCGCCAGAAAGGTCTCCTCGTCCATCTTGTTGCGGCTGCGCACCAGATCGCAGATCGTCCGCTCGGCGTCATAGCAGGGGACTTCGTTGCCGAACGACGTCCGGCGCACGGTCCGCCCCAGGTCGAGGAGCTCCCGCGCGACGTAGTGGCAGCGCAGCGCGTCGCGGACGCCCTCGCGGGGAACCGCGCTGCGGGGGAAGGTCGCCGCGTGCCGGGCGGGCGTTCGCTCCGAGAGCCCGTTCAGGAACAGGGCGGTCTCGTGCGAAAACACGAGCCGCGACGACCGCAGGGAAAGGACGAACAGCTCGTCCTCCATCCCCTCGGGCAGCAGATAGACGCCGTGCGCGACGCGCTCCAGCCGGCCGCGCGCCGCCCACCCCGCGAGCGAGGCGCGACTGCACCCCAGCGCCCGCGCCTGCGCCGCCGTGATGGTTCCGCCCTGTTTCAGGGCCGTTTCCCGTAGTTTTCCGAATCGTTCCATAGTTTCCCTTTCGCCAAACGAATCTACACATTCGTTTGACGAAAGTCAACTCCTTTTTCGCGGTTCCGCCACGCCGGCTGCGGCCGGGTGTCGCGGCTTCGCCGCTCGCGGGCAAGAGGGTTCACGGGGCGGGCTCCTTCGCGCCGTCAGCGGAGTCCGCGTGGGGGGCGGGCGCGGCGGGCGCATTCTCTGCGGGCTCTGCGTGGGATTCAGACGCGGCGGGGTTCGGAATGGAACAGGCAGGCAAATCCTCATCAAGAACGGCTTTGCTTGTATAGTTCCAAAGGAGATCCTTGTCGAAGAGAAGAAGTTGCCAACTGATGAACAGGCGGTTACCGATGAAGAAGTGACGACCCCAATACTCGTCCATGACTTTGGCGACACGTTTTTGGTGTTCGAATGAATCGAGATCGGGACGATAGTAGAGCCATTGGTGTTCCCCTTGCACGACCGGCACGTACGGAACGGGAAGATACCACACTGCAATGCCGGCAAGAACAATGAAAGCGAAACGCCAAAACAGACGTCGCGAAAAGCAAGGCGTTTTGTCAGTCATTGGATTGTTTCTTTGCGGACTGCGCGGACTTTGCGTGAGGATTCAAGGGAACCGAGGGGACGAGGACGATTATGCCGATTCCCGTCCGGAAATCAAGCCGGGTCGTCCGGGCCGTGCCGGGGCGCGGGCGCGTTTCCGCTAGAAGGAGACGGTTTCGGTGCGGCGGCCGGTCCAGAATTCGGCCTTGACGCGGACGGTGTCGCTTTTCACGGCGGGGAAGCCGTAGGTGGTGCCGCGGCCGAAGTTCATCCAGCTGCGCGGCGTGACGTCCTCGCCGTCGACGACGAGCACGAGCGTGGCGAGGGCGGAGCCGTCGCCGGAGACTTCGAGGTCGAAGCCGTCGCCGCCGCCGCCGAACATCCCGCCGAGGAACGCGGCGGCCATCGCGGCGTCTCCCTCTTCGCCGCCGTCGCCGCCGGCTGCCGCCTGCTGCGCGACCATCGCGGCGAGCGCGGCGTCCGCGCCGTCGCCGTCGTCCTCGTCGTCGGCGGCCGGCACCTTGAGCGAGAGCGGGCCGAGACGCGCCGTCGAACCGGGTTTGGCCGAAATCGTCGCGGTCTTCGTCTCGCGGCCCGTCGCGCATTCGATTCCGATCGTGCCGTGCACGACGGGAACGGCGTTCTTCACGTGCGAGGCGCCGGGAGCGAGACGCACTTCGAACGTCGCGGCCGAGCCGTCTTCCGCGACGGACGGGAACGGGCCGGCCTTCCACGAATCGCGGCCGCGGTCGTTCTTCGAAACGTCCGCGCCGCCCGCGACGGCGGACGAAACGCGCAGCGAGTCCGCGTCGACGCCGACGATGCCTTTGCCGCGGAAGAGGTAGGTGACGGCGTAGCCGCCGCCGGACGAATCGCCGTCGCCGGCGATCACGGTCGTGGAACCGCCGAGGTTCAGGTCCCGCGGGAGGCCTTTGGGAAGAGGCGCGTCGATTTCGACGCGGACCGGCTTGGCGCGCAACGCGCCCGCGGCGGTCGCCGCCGCGGGCTTCGCCTTCGCGGCGGATTTCGCGTTAGCGCCGGGTGCGGCCGGGGCGTCGGCGGGGGCGAGGAGGACGGCCGCCAAGGCGGCGGCGAGAAGGCGGGTGGGGTGGCGGTTCATGGGTTGGGTTCCTTTCGGTTCGTAGCGGGGCGCCGGCCGCGACGGCGGCCGTGGCGGGGCGCGACGGGGGAAAGGCTACCAGAACGCCTCCGGCGGAATGTCACGGGAATGTAAAATTTCAACGCGCCGCGAGGCGGTAGCCGGCGCCGCGGACGGTTTCGAGGGCGCGCGCGGCGGCGCCGAGCTTGCGGCGGAGGTTGGCGACGTGCTGGTCGAGCGTGCGGGTCGTGCCGTAGTAGGCGACGCCCCAGACGGCGTTCAGGAGGAAGTCGCGGGTGAGGACCTGCCCCGGATGCGCGGCGAAGAGCCGCAGCAGCGCGAGCTCGCGCGGGGTGATCGCGGAGACGGCGCCGCCCGGCGCGCGCACCGCGAGCGAGGCGGCGAGGACGCGGGCGCCGGCGAAGTCGAAGTCGCCCCCGGCGGCGGCGTCCGCCGCGGACGGCGCCGCGGCGCGGCGCAGCGCGGCGCGGACGCGCGCCAGGAGCTCGCGCACGCCGAAGGGCTTCACGACGTAGTCGTCGGCGCCGAGGCCGAGGCCGAGGACCTTGTCGGCCTCCTCGCCCTTGGCGGTGAGGAACACGATCGGCAGCGCGGGGTCGCGGCGGCGCAGCTCGGCGCAGACGTCCCAGCCGCTCTTCCGCGGCATCATCACGTCGAGGAGCAGCAGGTCGGGTCGCCGCTCGGCGATGCGCGCGAGCGCCTCGACGCCGTTCGCGGCGGCGCGCGTCTCGTGGCCGTCGCTCTGCAGCGCGGCCTCCAGCCCTTCGCGGATCGCGGGGTCGTCTTCGGCGATCAGGATGAAGCTCATGGGATGTGCGGCCTTGCGCGGCGCGGCGGGATGGAGGGGCTAGGGGGCGGGCGGGGCGTATTCTATCATAGATCGACGGGCGAAATTATGGGAAATGTGTGGGAGATGCAGGGGCGGCCTTGCGCGGTGCGGCGGGGGCCGGGGGATTCTAGCGGGCGTCGCGCGGGGGCGCGACGCGGAGGCCGGAGACGGTGACGTTGCGCCCGCGGAGGATCAGCAGGCCGGGCCCGAGCCACTGCCGCTTGTCGCAGTAGTCGGTCGGGAAGGAGGCGAGGAGCGCGCGCGTGGGGCCCGCCCGGAATTCGAGCGCGGCGTCGCTCCAGAGCGCCTCGACGGCGACGGCGCCGCCGGCGGCGTCGATCCAGCGCGACGGCTCGGGAAGGGCGTCCGCGTCCTTCATCAGCTTCGCGATCTCGCCGGCGACCGCACCGAGACGCCCGTCCCTCCACACGAGCAGCGCGCCGGGCCAGTTCCGTCCGCGCGGGGCGACGTCCTTGAGCTCGATCGTCGCGGCGTGGACGGCGCCCGTGCCCACGCCGTCGAAGGCGAACCGGGCCTCGCAGCGGAGCCCGCCGCCGGGGAAGTCCAGGTTCGGATGGATGGTGGACTCGGTGAGCGGAGCGGCGTCGCCGACCGTCCAGCGCACGCCGGCGTCCGGCGCGTCGGGATCGGGTGACCACGCGCCGGCATGCACGTGCCAGGCGGTCGCCGCGTCGCCGTCCGTGAGCGGCAGCCAGTCGCCGGCCGCCGCCGCGAGCGCGAACCGGGCGGTCCCGCGCGCGGTCGCGGCGAAGCGGCGCTCGTCCTCGTCCCAGCCCTCCGCCTCCGCCTCGGCCACGGCCTTCTCCGCGGCCTCGGCCAGGGCGGCCCAGTCCTCGGCGCGGCGCAGCCGCTCCAGGGGGAACAGGCGCTCGCCGTGCGGCCCGCCGAGCTTTTCGAGGCGGTCGAACACGGCATACGGGTTGGAGCACCATTCGCCGCGGAAGGGCTCGTCGCCGCGGTCCTTGCACGCGGCGACGGCGCCCGCGATGTCGCCGGCCCACCAGGCGACCATCGGGCGCAGGTTGCGGGCGCGGTCGCGGAGCATCCTGGTGTCGGGCCGTCCGCCCTCGATCCCCTTCCGCAGCGCCCGGAGCGCGGCGGGCCCGTAGGCGGGATCGCCGAAGACCTTGCGCGGGTCGACGCCGGAGTCCTCGGCGTATCGGGCCAGGAACTCCGGGTAGTAGAGCCCGATGCAGTTCGCGGGGCCCGCCGCGTCCCGGCAGACCTCCGCCATCCGCAGCATCCGCGCGGGCGATCCGCCCCAGCGGGGGGCGCAGGCATACCAGAAGTATCGATCGAAGGCGTCCGGGTCGTCGCATTCCGCCTCCGTCGCGCGCCGGAACCACGCGTCCGACTCCGCGACGCTGCGCTCGCCGGCCAGCGCGGTCAGCATCCCGGTCGCGGGCCCGGGGCGCTCCGGGGCCATCAGCCAGGCCGCCGCGAACGCCTTCCGCGCGAGCGCGCGGTGCTCCGCGAAGCCCTTCCAGCCCTCCTCGGTCACCTCCGAGGCCCATCCGGCCCCGCGCGCCTTCCACGCCAGGTCCAGCTCGACCTCCCCCTCGATCATCCGGGCGATCCACGGATCCGCCTTCGAGCGCGCGAACGCCGTCTGCCGGTCGCGGACCGTCGCCCCGACGAGCTGCCGGACGAAGAAGTAGACCCCCCAGGTCGCCTCCGGCCGGTCCGCGAGCGTCTCGGCCCAGGCGACGCACGCGTCGCGCATCTCGAGGTAGTCGCCGCCGGGCCAGCCGTGCTTCCAGGCCCGCGTGTGCAGCGCGAGGAAGCGCAGGAACGCCCGCGACGGGTCGCCCGCGATGTCGCCGAGCACCGCGTCGAGCGCCGCGAACGCGTCCGCCTCGCGCCCCTTCGCGAAGAGGTCCATCGCGCGCATCCAGCGCAGGAAGGGATCCGTCGCGCCCCGCTCGAGGAGCGCCGACGCGCGCGCCCACGACGCCTCGCGCCCGAGGATCATCGACCAGTTCCCGTGCGCGAAGATCTCGCGCTCGACCAGGTCGAGCTCGTCCCGGACGAACGCGCGGGCCTCCTCCCCCCACGCGGGGGCCGACTCCGTCTCCGCCAGCAGCGGCGCGAAGAGCTCCCGCCGCAGCAGCGCGACGATCTCGGCCTTCTGCGAACCCAAGCTCGGGAGCGCGGCGTTCGTCCGGACGTTCGCGCACCACGCGGCGCTCCCCTCCAGGCCCCGCCACCGGACGGCGGGCGGCGGTGCGGCGTCCCCGGGCCCGAGGCCGAGCCGCTCCGCGAGCGCGTCCGCCTCGGCGCGGTCCGCCTCCGAAAGCCCCTCCCGCGCGCCCAGGACGCGCCGCGCCCACGAACGGGCGCCCGCGGCCTCGCCGGCGCGTTCGAGGATCCCGGCGTAGCGCAGCATCAGCGCGGGCGGTTCGCCGTCGAAGGCCGCCACGAGCGCCGCCTCGACCGCCTCCCGGCCGTCGTCCGGCGGCGCGGCGTCCGGCTCCGCCGCGGCGGCGAGCGCCGCCGCCGCGGCAATGACGAGCGCCGCCGCGCGGCGCAACGACGGCGCGGCGCACGGCGCCGCGAATGACGCGCGCCGCTCCGCGGCGCAATGACGAATGACGGAATGGTTCATGGCGGGCTCCGATGCGCACGGATTCTACCAGAACGCCCCGGGGGAAATGTCAAGCCAATGTAAAATTTCGCCCCCCCCTCGCGCCCGCGGGGAGGACGGGCAAAAGGACTTGCGCGTCAGAGCGATAGGTCGGAGTGCGTGCCGGTGTCCGCCAGAACGAGAACGAGGACGTTCTCTTCGATGTAGTAGAGGAGGACCCAATCGTTCTCGACATGGCAGTCTCGCAGCCCCGCGAGGTTGCCCGTCAGGGCATGGTCCTTGAACTGCGGCGGCAGCGTCTCGCCGTTGGCGAGCATTCGGACGACATCCGCGATCTTTCCGATGTCCTTCCCCCGCCGAAGCATTCGCTTGAGGCTTTTCTTGTAGCGGGAGGTTTTCCGGATGGAGTATTTCATGAGAGCATGAATTCCTCGATCTTGTCCGGATCGTTGCACGTGGGCGCCGCGGGGGCGTGCGCGACCGCCTTGGCCTCCGCGAGCGCGGCCGCGAGGCGGGCCTCCTTGCGCTGGCGCGTCAGCTTGAAGGGAATCTCCCCGTCCGCAAGGCACTTCTTGAAGAAGCAGGTGATGGCCGTCGTTAGATTCATGCCGATGTCCTCGAAGAACTCCTCGGCATCGGACTTGAGCGTGTTGTCCATTCGAATGGTGAGCGAAGTTGTCATTGCGAAATCTCCTTGAGTTTGCAAAAACGAGTGCATTCTATGAAAATCAGAGTGCATTGTCAATGCAAAAGTATTTTCCGTTCCACACTACAAACGGCGGCGTATCCGCACCCGCGCAGCAAGGCGGGCGGACGGGAGTTTTTGAATTCAATCGCACCGTGTGCAAAACTTGTGCGTTTCTCCGCTCTGGTAGTGGCGAAAGTGATAAAAATCACGCACGGTGGAATCGGCTGAGATGCGATGACCTTGCACGCCGTGGCGGGGTGGACACCCCGCCACGGCGGCGGGGGACGGGTGTCGAGGCTACTCCTCCAGGATGACGCGGAACCCGATGGACGGGACGCGCAGCTCGCGGACGCGGCCCGCTCGGAAGCCGGGGGAGAGTTCGGCTGGGTGCGCGGAGTCCGCGGCGCCGCCGCGGACGGCCTTCGGCGCGCCGGGGGCGAGGCGCGCGGGCGGCGGGTCGCGGACCGGGTCGATGGAGGCGCGCGGCGCGTAGTCGTCGGCGCACCACTCCCGCGCGTTGCCGCACAGGTCCCACACGCCCCACGGGTTCGCGCGGGCCGCACCCGCGGGCCGGGGCCCCGCGCCGGCGGCCGGCGCGATCGCCTCGCCGAGCGCCACGGGGTCGAGCGGACCCTCTCGCCCCGCGCGCGCCGCGCGCTCCCACTGCGTCTCGGTCGGGAGCGCCCAGCGCAGCCCCTCCTGCGGCGCGACCGCGCCGAGCCTCTCCGCGAAGGCGGCGGCTTCGTCCCAGCTCGCGGCGACGGGCGCGTCGGGCTCGCCGTCCCCGGGCGCGTCCCCGCCCATCGCGGCCCTCCACTGCGCGCGCGTGGTCTCGCACCGCGCGATCCAGAAGCCGCGCGTGAGCTCCGCGGTGCGGCGCGGGGCGGGATTCTCGCCCGTCCAGCCCTGGCGCTCCAGCTCCCAGAACCCCTCCTCGAACGACCCGGCCGGGCACCACGCCAGCTCCAGCGGCACGCCGCCCGGCAGCAGCACGGTCCGGAAGCGCGGCAGCGCGCCCTCCGGCTGCTCCTCGCCCGGCGCCGCGCCGAGCGGCGCGCGCAGAACGATGCCGCCGAACGCGACATGCTCGCCTGCGAGGACGAGCAGCGTCTTCGGGCGGCGGGCGCCTCCGACGAACCGCTCGCGAAACGCCTCGGTCTCGACGACAGGGCCGTCGTCGCCGCCGATCCGGAGCGAGAGGCGGCCGTGGTCCGCTACGGCGCGGAACGGGATGCGGCCGTCCTCCGGAAGGCCGATCCGGACGACGGGCTCCTCGTCCGGCTTCCAGCGGGCGGCGATGCACGCCTCGGCGTTCGTCTCCGCGAGGCGGATGCGGAACTCCGGGCCGGATCCGTCGGTGCCTTCCGGCTTGAGGGAGAGGGCGAACCGGCTCGCGTCGCCGGGGGCCTTTCCGGGGTCCGGCGCGACCCAGCCGTCGATCGCGGCGTCGGCGGGAAGGCGGACGCGCCATTCCAGGGAGCGGTTGGGCTTCGAGATGACGGCCTCGTCGTCCGCGAGCGTTCCGGGGGCGCCGTTGTAGAGGATCCAGTGGCGGGAGGACCCGCGGAAGAGGAACGGGAGGCGGAACGGTTCGCCTGAGGCGAAGCGCGTGCCGATCCAGGCCCGCGCCCACTCCTCGAAGAGGTAGCCCGCCTCGTGTTCGTCGAGCGGCGGGAGGTCCGCGGAAAGGACCTCGTCGGCGGCGCGGAGGACGTCCGCGACGTCGCCGCCCCGCTTGGCGGACTCGATCTTCGCGAGGGCGGCGGCCGAGCGGCCGCCGAGCGCGGCGGCGTAGTCGGCGGCGTGGATCCGAAGGTAGTCCGTTCCGCCGAAGTCGCGCAGGTAGATCGGCCAGCCGTTGATCGGGTCGCCGGGGTGGAGGGCGTGGCGCAGCGGCCGGGCGGGGTCGGTCCGCAGCTCCGGGTCGTTGCGCTCGCGCGAGCAGGCGGCGGCGATGCCCATCGCGCGGTCGTGCTCGAGCCACCCGGCCGCGTCGCCGTCCCGGACCGCCCCGGCGACGTCGCAGACGCGGCGGTAGTCCTCGTCGACCTGCCAGAGCTCCTCGCCGGCGGGCGGACGGAACGCGCCGCGGAGCATCCACGCGACGCCGATCGCCGGGAGCTGCGTGTCGAAGCGCCCGGTGTCGACGAGCGCGCGGCCGAACCGCCGGAGCGCGTCCTTGTACTGCGGCGAACATTGGTCCGCCCCGCGCGGAACGAGGAACGGCTCGCACAGCGCGAGAAGGCCGTCGTGGTCGCACTGCGCGTCGAGGCCGCGGCGCACCCAGCGCTCGAACGCCGCGGGGGCGAGGCGGTCCCGCCAGACGTTCGCGAACTCGTAGGCGGGCTCGGGGCAGTCGGGGCGCAGCGCCCAGGCGCGCTCCAGCGCGGCGCGGGCCGCGGCGAAGCGCTCGGCCTGCTCCAGGGCGCCGTCGTCCGCCGCGCCGCGCCGCCAGTAGGCGTTCTCCGCGGCGAGGCTCTCCTCGATGGCGCGGCACGCGGCGGCGAGCCACGGGTCTGCCGCGGAGGCCTCGAAGAGCGGCGAAAGCTGCCCGGTCCCGTTGTCCTGGCGCAGCAGATGGAGGACCGCGCGCGAGTCCTGCGGGCGGTCCGCGAGCGTCTCGGCCCACGCGACGCCGAGGCGCGCCGTCTCGTCGCGCGCGCGGCCGTCGACGCGCCAGTCGGCGAGCGCGGCGAGGTAGCGCAGGAAGGGCGTCCCGCCATCGCCCGCGACGGCCTCGCGCAGCGCGCGGACCTGCTCGCGCGCCTCGTCCTTGCGGCCCTGCGCGGCGAGGCCCATCGCGCAGCCCCAGCGCAGCGCGGGGTCGGCGGCGCCCTTCCCGAGGACGAGCCGCAAGGCGGGCTCCCACTCCCATTCGAAGCGGCGCGAGAGCGTGTCGTAGCAGCCGAGGCGGACCGAGTCCGCAAGGAAGGTTCGCGCCTCGTCCGCCCACGGCGCGGACGCCTCCGGCCCCGCCTCGAACGGTTCGAGCAGCTCCCGGCGCAGAAGGGGCGCGAGCGATTCCCGGACGAACGCGGCGCGCGTCCGCAGGGCCGCGTTCGTGCGGGCGTTCGCGAGAAGGCCGAACGGGTCGGGGGCCGCGGGCTCCGCGTCGGGCGGGCACGGAAGGGTCGGCGGCAGCGGCGGAAAGGCCGCCGCGTCCGCGGGCGGCGGAGCGTGCGGATTGCGGACGGCGAGGTTCGCGAGCGCGACGCCGCGGCCCTCGATGGAGAGCCGCCGGTCGCGCGCGTCCGGACGGGCGCCCGCGACGGCGAGCCGGCGGGACCGCGTGAACGGCGTCGGGTCGTCCCCGATCCAGACGGACAGCGTCCCGCCGCTCCAGACCGCGCGGAAGTCGACGCGCTGCGTCCGGCCGCGGACGAGATAGAGCCCCGGTCGCGAGCGGGTGCGCTCGTCCCAGTGCTGGGCGCCGGTGAAGGACACGCAGGTGCCCTCGTCGCAGGGGAAGAGGTTGACCTCGCTGTATCGGTCCTGCCGGAGGTCGGCCCGGTCGGGGTCCAGATCGAGCGAGAGGTTGTGGAAGTCCCGCGGGCGAAGCCACCAGTCGCGCTCGTCCCAGACCGCGGTCCCGCGCAGCTCGACGTCGTTCGGAAGGGAGACCGTCCACCGGAGCGCGTCCGAGTCGCCGCCCGGCTGGTCCGCCCAGCCGTCGCCGGCGGTCCAGCGGCCGGGCCCGGAGCGGCCGGACCGGTCGGCGTTCCATCCGTTGCAGAACGCGCCGTTCGCCGAGAAGCGCACCGGGATCCACGCGCCCGAGTCCCACTCGAGCGCGGCGCGGGCGTCGTCCGCGCGCCACGCCGCGAGCGCGGTCTCCGCGGGCGAGAGGCCGGCGGCGGGGTCGAGGAGCCGCTCCGCCTCGCGCCGCGTCGCGGCCGCGTCGCCCGCGAGGCGAAGGCGCTCGAGGCGGATCAGGTCCGCCGAGTGCGGGCCCGAGATGCCGGAGAGAACGGTCTGGACGTCGCCGGCGAAGGCGAGCTCGTCGTCGTCGTAGAGGATGGTCGCGCGCGGCGGGCGCGCCCGCTCCTGCGCCGCCGCGTCCTCGAGGTCGCCGCGCAGCAGCGGGATGACGGACGCGAACTTCGCGGCGCGTTCCCGCGAGAAGCGGTGGAGGTCGCCGTCGTCGCGGATGGCGCTCGCCGCCGGTCCGGCGCGCTCCGCGAAGTCGGCGTCGTCGAGGAGCGTCCGCGGGTCGCGGCCCTGCAGGCGCGCGAGGCGGAACTCGGCGGCGATCCAGCAGAGCCCCGGCAGGGAGGCGTCGTGCCGCGCGTCGCGGCAGGCGTCGGCGAAGGCGCGGAGGCGCGCCGCGCCGCCCTTCTCCCGGACGCGGCAGACCGTGTCCTCGTAGGCGCCGTAGGCCGCCGCGAAGTCGATCTCCGCCTCCGTCGCGCGGGCGAGCCATTCCTCCGCCCCGTCGCCGCCAAGCAGCCCGCAGACGCCGACGAGCCGCACGGCCGTCGGCGCGCAGGGCCGTAGCGCCCAGGCCTCCTCGAGGGCGGTCCGTGCGCGCTCGAGGATCCGGCGCCGGTCCTCGTCGCCCGGACCCGGACGGACCGTGCCGAACCCCGCCATCGCGCCGTCCGCGCGAATCATCCGGACGATCCACGGGTCGATGCCGTCCGGCTTTTCGTCGATCGCCGTCGCGAGGAACGGGATGCCTCTCGGAAAGGCGTCCAGCAGAAGCACGCGGACGGCCCGCGCGCCGTCCGGATCCCCGCCGACGGACTTCAGCCACTCGACGGCCGCCGCCGCCTCGTTCTTCCATTCGTTGGCGCCGGCGGTCGGCGCGATCGAGCGGAGGGCGGCGACGAGGAAGCGGTGCAGCGTCCGGTCCGGCCGTCCCGCGTAGATCCGGTCGAGAGCGACGAGCTCCTGGTTGATCGGGGCGATGCGCCCCATCATGCCGCCGGGGAGCGCGCCGGCGCGGAGCCGCTCCTCCCGGAACGCCGCCGCGCGCAGGAAGAGCAGGAACGGATCCTTCGTCCGAACGCGCTCGACGAACTCGACGATGTCCGACCTGTCGCGCGCGTCGCCGATGCCGGGCGTGCCGGAGCAGTCGACGAGCGAGGTGTTCCAGAGCTCGAAGATCTCGCGCTCCATCAGGCGGACGGCCTCGGGCGCCCAGGGTTCCCGGCCCTCGGGGCCGGCGAGGAACGGCTCGACGGTCTGGCGCCGCCAGAACGGGAGGAAGACCTCGTCGCGGAACTGCGCCTGCGTGCGCGGGTTCGCGTTCGTCCGCAGCCCCTCGCTCCACGCCGCGAGGCGCGCCGCCCGCGCGGCGTCCTCCGCGCGCGCGGCCTTCGCCGAGCGCGTGGCGGGGTCGGCCGCGGCGGCGGCCATCGCCGCCGCGGCGACAAGGGCGAGGAAGGAAAGGCGGAAGATGGGCGTTTTCATTTCGTGGCGGGGTCCGATGGCGCGGCGCCCGTGGTGCTAGAAGGTTCCCGGCACGCGCTCGGACGGGGCAGGGAATTGGCATTGATGTTGGCGTTGGTGGACATTGGTGTCATTGGGCGTTGGTGGACAATGAAGGGTCCTCCTCCAGAATGACGCGGA
The DNA here is from genome assembly GCA_017457625.1 of Kiritimatiellia bacterium. GTDB lineage: Bacteria > Verrucomicrobiota > Kiritimatiellia > RFP12 > UBA3636 > UBA3636. The sequence continues at coordinate 189 of JAFTHC010000213.1, read as the reverse complement.
ACCCGATGGACGGGACGCGCAGCTCGCGGACGCGGCCCGCTCGGAAGCCGGGGGTGAGCTCGGCGGGGTGCGCGGAGTCCGCGGCGCCGCCGCGGACGGCCTTCGGCGCGCCGGGGGCGAGGCGCGCGGGCGGCGGGTCGCGGACCGGGTCGATGGAGGCGCGCGGCGCGTAGTCGTCGGCGCACCACT
>JAFTHC010000003.1 GCA_017457625.1 Kiritimatiellia bacterium | reverse complement strand
GGAGGAGGCGCAGGCGGCCTACACGCCGCCGCGCCGACGAGCGCCGCGAGGCCGCCGTGCGGGCGCCCCGAACGCGCCGGCCCGGCATTTTCGGCTACGCCTCCAAGTGCGGTGCATGAGACCGTGCGCCCGCCCCGCCCCATGCGCCGCCCCGATTCCTGACCGAGTACCGGCGGGCGGCGGGGCGTCTTCAGTGCAGCCACACGTCGCCGGACGGATCGACGCCGGAGAGGTCGCGCCCGGCGAGCTCACCGGGGGCGTTCGCGAAGGCGGGGTCGATCTCGATTTTGCGGAGCGGGTAGCCGCGGCCGTCGAGCGGGACGGCGACGCCGGCGGCGATCAGCCAACGCGCCCACTTGCGCGAGAGGTCGGCGCGGCACGTCGCGGGCGAGTCGTTTCCTTCGGCGTTTTTCACGGGGGAGAACTCCTCCTCGCGGTCGAAGGCGACGTTGCAGACCGTTCCCGCGTCGGCGAGCGAGTCGAAAATGAACTTCTCGAACTTGTAGGCGTTGGGCGCGGAAGGCTTCACGGTGGCGCCGGCCGCGTCCACGTGCGGCACCTTCTTGTGCGCGACGTGCAGCGGCAGGCCCGCGGCGGCTTCGCGCTCGAGGAAGGCGCGCGAGAAGACGTGGATCGCGACGGAACCGTATTTCCACCGCAGCTCGCCGGAGGGAAGGCGCTCGTTCTTCTGCTCGTCCGTGAACTCGGTGTATTCGACGATTTCGGTGTGGCCGCCGCGTTCGACGACGACGCCGAGCCCCTCCTGCGGGTCGCGTTTGGCGCAGACCTTGATCGAGACGTCAGCCTTCTGCGCGACGTGCCAGCCGACGAACGCCGGATCGGCCACGTCGACCATCGGGTTGTCGACCTGGAAGTAGAAGACCGATTCCACGCCGCGGCCCCGCATGTCGGCGAGCGCGCCGGAGCGCTCGAGCGCGGCGAGCATGCCGCCGTGGCCGTCGGGTCCGAGGAAGACGCGGCCCGGGGCGTCCATGACGATGCGGCCGTCCGGGTCGAGCGCGGGCCACATCGCCTGCGAAAAGAAGAACACGTCGCCGCGGGGGAGGCCGAAGAAGGCGTTTTCCTCGAAGAAAGCGCGCGTGGCCGCGTCGTTCGTCCGGCTCGTCATCACGTAGAGCGGGACCGGTTTCCCGAAGCGGCGCGCGAGCGCGAGGAGCTTGCGGGCGTGGAAGAAAAAGAGGGGCGCGTCCGAGACGGGTCCGACGGGGTAGCAGCCCTTGGGCCCTTCGAAGCCGAGGCGCGACCCCTGGCCGCCCGCGACGACGATCGCGCCGACGCGCCCGGCGCGCAGCTCCGCTTCGCCCACGGCGCGCGACGCCTGGCGCGCGACCCCGGCGAGCTCGACGACGGGCGCCGGTTCCATGGGGGCCGCGGCGGCGCGCGCGGCGGGGGCGCCGGCCGCGGCGCGCGAGGCGAGGAGCGCGCGGCACGTCTCCAGCGCGGCGAAATCGATTTCGCCGATTTGCGCGAGCAGGCCGGCGCGGCCGGCTTCGTCGAGCCTGTCCCAGAACGCGAGGACGTGTTCCTGGCCGTGGGCCTTGAGGAGCGCGAGGGCGGAGTCGTGGTCGAGCATGGATGTTCTCCTTGGAAAACGTGTGGTCGGAGCGGGGAGATTCGAACTCCCGACCTTCTGGTCCCAAACCAGACGCGCTACCGCTGCGCAACGCTCCGCGAAACGCCGGGCATTCTAGCACAACGGCGCGGACGCGTTCAACCGCGGGCCGCGGCGGGCGGCGGGAGGCGGACGGGGACGCCGAGGGCGGCGAGCTCCGCCTTGAGGCGGGGGATCGTCCACTCGCCCGTGTGGAGCATGCCCGCGACGATCGCCGCGTCGGCGTGCGCTTCGACGAACGCGTCGCGCAGGTGCTCCGGGCGGCCCGCGCCGCCGGAGGCCACGACGGGGACGCCGACCGCGTCGGCGACGAGGCGCGTGACCCCGAGCTCGAAGCCGGCGCGCGTGCCGTCCGCGTCCACGGAGTTCACCACGATTTCGCCCGCGCCGAGCCCTTCGGCCCGCTTCGCCCACTCCACGGCGTCCATGCCGGTGCGGTTGCGGAAACCGCGCGTCGTGATCTCGTAGCCGGACGGGCAGCGCGCGAGGTCGGCCGTGCGGACGGGATCCATGCCGAGCACGACGCACTGCGAGCCGAACGCCCGCGCGCCTTCGGCGATCACGTCCGGGCGGGCGACGGCGAGCGAGTTCACGCTCACCTTCTCGGCGCCGGCGAGGAGGATTTTCTCCATGTCGGAAACGGACGAGACGCCGCCGCCGACGGCGAACGGGATGCGGACGGCGCGCGCGACGCGCCCGACCATCTCCAGGTCGGTCGGGCGGCGCTCGTGCGAGGCGGTGATGTCGTAGACGACCAGTTCGTCGCACCCCTCCGCGTAGTAGCGCGCGGCGAGCTCGACCGGGTCGCCCAGGTCGACGTTGTTCTGGAACTTGACGCCCTTGGTGACCCGGTTGCGGATCACGTCGAGGCAGGGGATGATGCGGCGCGTGAGCATGGCGGCGTGGAAACGGGGCGCATTCTAGCAAAACGGGCGCCGCGTGTCCAAGATTGCCGGCGCGCGCCGATTGTGGTAGAGTTCCCCGCATGCAACGTCTCCTCGCGACAATCCTGCTCGGCGCCGCGCTCGGCGCGGGCGCCGCCACCAACACGTGGGTGCGCCGGCCGGGATCGGACCCGAAGGCGAGCAATCCGGCGAACTGGTCGCTCAAGCGCGTGCCGAAGAAGACGGACGTCGTGGTCTTCTCGAAGCGCAACGCCAGCGCCGCGGTCTGGGACAAGGCCGCGCCGCACGCCGTGGCGGGGTGGATACAGGAGGAGGGCTACGTGGCCGTGGTCACGCTCGAGACATCCCCGAAGGACTTCCCCGCGCTCGAAGTCGCGGGCGACGCGCGGATCCTGGGCGGCGCGCTCACGCATCCGCAGAACGGGGCGTCCGCCGACTGGTGGCTTTCGGTCAAGGCGGGCGGTTCGATCGAAATCGGGCGCGAGGCGATCGTGTCGGTTTCCGGCAAGGGGTTCGCGCCGGGCAAGGGCCCGTCGCCCGGGCTCGCGCCGGGGTTCGGCGCGTCGCACGGCGGGCAGGGCGCGCCCAAGAACATGGCCGAAAGCGCCGGCACGGCGCGTTGCGTCGGCTCCGTCCTCGACCCGGTGCTGCCCGGCTCGGGCGGCACGGGCCCGGCGGGGCGCGAGGCCGAGGGGCCGCACGGCGGCGGCGTGGTCCGCTTCGAGGCCGGCGGCGACATCGCGATCCGCGGGCCGCTGCGCGCGGACGCGGACAGCCTTTCCGACCACGCGCTGCTGTGCGGCGGCGCGGCGGGCGGCTCGGTTTGGCTCAAGGCGGGCGGCGACGTGAAGGTCTTCGCGGGCGAAGGCGGGCTCGTCACGGCCAACGGCGGCGAAGCCTGGGCCGGCGGCGGCTGCGGCGGCGGCGGCGGGCGCCTCGCGATCCGCGCCGGCGCGGAGAGACCGGACGTCGTCGGCTCGGGCTGGTGGGCCGAACGGCGCTCCGTTTCGGCGTTCGGCGGCACGGGCGAAACGGGCTCGCGCGACGACACGAACCGCGACCGCCACGTGCGCGCGGCGGCCGGGACGATCTACCTGGAGCGCACCGGAGAGGGATGCGTGCCCGGCGGCGGACAGGTGTTCGTCTACAACGGCGTGCGCCCGAGCCTCGCCTCGACGCGCCTGCCCTCCGACGAAGCCGGCCGCGCGGACGAACTGCGCGACGCGGAGCTCTTCGCCTACGCCAACGGCGCGGTCGTCGCGAACGGGTCGTTCTCCGTGCGGCTGCTCGGCTTCAACTCGAGCGGCTCGCTCGACCTGGCGGGCGGCACGGTCACGGCCGGCGGCGTGTTCGCCCGCGGCAACCGGGCAAGCGCCCTGACCGAACCGGGCACGCACCGCGAGAGCGACGACGCGCGCCTCGACCCGGTCCTCTTCGAGGGCGGGCGGCTCGTCGTGTCGCCCTACTTCCCGCCGGCGGAGTAGCGCCGGGGGCCGCCGCGATGCAGACGGAACCCCGGCCGGACGAGGCGGCGCGCGGCCCGTTCGGCCCCGCGCGGCGGCGGCCGCTCGCCGCGCCGTGCGTCGCGTTCGTCCTCGGCGCCGCGCTCGGCGTGCGCCTCCACCCGGCGCTGCCCGGATGGCCGTGGTGGTGCGCGGCGCTCCTCCTGGCCGCGGTCGCGGCGCGCCTGCGGCGGGCGGCCGCGTTCGCGCCGGCGGCCTTCGCGCTCGCGGTCGCGCTCGGGCGCGGCGCCACGCGCGAACGCGGGCGGACCGTGGCGTTTTTCCGCGAACTCGTGGAGTCCAACGAAGAGTGCGTCCTGCGCGGGACCGTCGCGACGGAGCCGACCGTCGCCGCGCTGCCGCACGGCGGGGCGCGCCTGCGCTTCGACCTGCGCGTGGCGGAAGTCCCGTTCGAGTGGGACTCGATCCCGGTCCCCGGCGCCGCGTCCGTGCGCGTGGACTGGTATGGCCCCGTCGCGATGGGGAGCGAAAAGCCGCCGTTCCCGGTCCCGCGCGCCGGGGAAGGGTGGCAGGTCGCGGGCACGCTTTCGGAAATCGCCACGCGCGCCTCCTCGCCGCTGCTCGTGCTGCGCAAGCAGGCGAAAGACCCCGCCACGCGCGCGCTGCCGCGGTTGGACGCCGGCCCGGCGCGGCGGTGGCTCTGGGCGGTGCGGCGCGCCGCGTCGAAGGCGCTCGCGCGCGGCGTCGGCGAAGGGACGCAGAGCGTGGCGATCGTCCGCGCGATGACGCTCGGCATCCGCGGCGAAATCCCGCGCGAAGCGGAAGACTGCTTCCGCGCGTCCGGGACGATCCACGTCTTCGCCATCTCCGGCATGCACGTCATGGTCGTCTTCGCGGTGATCCGGCTGCTGTTGCGGCTCGCGCCGCTGCCGCGCTTCCGCGCGTGGGGGCGCTGGGCCGCGTGGGCGCTCGCCGGCGCGGCGCTCGTCTTCTACGTCTCGCTCACCGGCGGGCGGCCGAGCGCCGTGCGCGCCTGCACGATGACGCTGCTCTACACGGCCGCCTCCGCCGCGGACCGGCGGCCGGATTCGCTCGGGGCGCTGCTCGCGGCGGCGGCGCTGATCCTGGCGGCCGACCCGATGCAGATCCTCGACCTCGGCTTCCTCTTCTCGTTTTCGTGCGTGGGCGGCATCCTGCTCGTGCTGCCCTTCGTGCGCCACGCGCGGCGGCGGCTGGCGGCGCGCTTCGCCGCGCGGGGCGCGGCGCCCGACGCGCGCCGGCCGCTGCGCCGGGGGTGGCGGCGCCTCGCGTGGCGGGGTGCGGGCTGGCTGCTCGGCACGTGCGAAGTGTCGCTCGTCGCGTGGCTCGTCTCGGCCCCGCTCACGGCGGTCTGCTTCGGACGGCTTTCGCCCGTTGCGATCCTGTGCAACGTGCCGGTGATCCCTCTGGCGGGCGGCGTCGTGTGGCTCGCCGCCGCGTCGCTCGGGTGCGCGTGCGTCCTGCCGCCCGCCGTGCCGCTTCTGAACCGCGCCACGGGGTTCCTGGCCGACCTCATGGTCCGCTGCGCGGAAGCGGCCGCTTCGATTCCGGGCGCGGCCTGGGACGTGGAACCCTGGCCGTCCGCCGCGGCCGCGCTCTGGTATGCGGCGCTCGCGGTCCCGCTGCTCGCCTGGCGCGCGGCGGTCCGCCGCAGGGCCGACGCATCTAAATTCCCCGCATAGCCCCCCAACCCCCATCGGGGGCTGCTCTCTTTGCGGCTTGCGGGCGTCTCAGAGCCGGAAGCGCCTCTCGCAGAGCGCCACGTAGCGCTCCACCAGCTCCAAGAACCGGCGGTAGTTCGCCGTGGCCTCCCGCGCGGCCTCGAGCCGCTCGGCCGCCATCCTGTGCGGCTACAACTCGTACTACGACATGGAGGACTTCTGCACGGACTACTTCTCGTGGCTGCGGCAATGGCTGGAGCTGGCGGGCGGGGTGCCGAGCCACGACACCTTCCGGCGGGTGCTGGGCCTGGTCGATCCAAAGCACTTCGGCAACGTCTTCCGGCTGTGGACGGAGGCGGTGTGGCGGCGCGTGGAGGAGGACCAAGTGGCGGTGGACGGCAAGGCGCTGCGGGGCTCGGCGGACGGGCTGGGCAGCGTGCAGTACATCGTCTACGCG
>JAFTHC010000212.1 GCA_017457625.1 Kiritimatiellia bacterium | reverse complement strand
TGGAAGGCGCTGCACCACGCCGCGCGCCGCTTCTACGCGCCGCTCGCCGCGTTCGTCTTCCGGCCCGGAGCGCGCGCGCCGCTCGAAGCGCACCTCGTGTGGGACCTGCCGTTCGCGGTCGACGCGACGGTGCGCCTCGCGCTGCGCCGCGTGTCCGACGGCGCCGCGGTCCGCACGTGGACCTTCCGCGAAAAACTCCCGCGCGCCGCGTCGCGGCGCCTGCCGCTTCCGGCCGACCTCGCCGCGCCGCTTCCCGACCGCTCCTGCCGCGGCGTCTTCGCGGCGCCGGCGGGCCCGGACCCCGCCACGCATTTCCTGACGCTGGAAACGAACGGCCGCGCCGCGGACGGCCGCGTCTTCCGCCACGAAGGGACCGTCTGCCTCGACGTCTGGAAGCGCTGCGAACTGCCCGTGTCGGGCCTGCGCGTGGCCGCGGTCCGTCCCGCGAAAGACGAACGGGGCGCGTTCGACGTGACGCTCGCCGCGAAGGCGCCGTCGTTCTTCGCGTGGGTCGCCGACGACGCCGATCCGCGCGGCCGCTTCTCCGACAACCTCCTCACGGTCCTGCCCGGCGCGCCGCGCGTCGTGCGCTACCGTCCCGGCGCGCCCGCCACCGCGGCCGCGCTCCGCCGCCGCCTGGCCGTCGCGGACCTGCGCGGCTCCTTCGCCTAGCGCGCCGTCCAGCGGGCCCAGGTCCCGCTCGGCAGCGGCAGGACGCCGGGCGCGCCTTCGAGGAGCATTTCGCCGCTTTCCACCGAACCGCCGAGCCCGGCGCGCAGCGCCTGGTGCAGGAGGTTCTCGAGCACCTGCGCGGTGCAGCCGGGCGTGTGGGCGGAGAGCAGGACGAACGCCGGCTCGCCGGACAGCAGCGCGCGGCAGAGCGAGAGCGTCTCCGGCAGGTCGCGCTCGAGCTTGTAGGTCTCGCCGCCTTCGCCGCGGCCGTAGGTCGGCGGGTCGAGGACCACGGCGTCGTATTTGCGGCCGCGGCGCACTTCGCGGCGGAGGAACTTGTGCGCGTCGTCCACGATCCAGCGGATCGTGTCGAGCGAATTGAGGCGCGCGTTCTCGGCGGCCCAGTCGACCATGCCGCGCGAGGCGTCCAGGTGCGTCACGAGCGCGCCGCCGAGCGCGGCGGCGAGCGACGAGCCGCCCGAGTAGGCGAAGAGGTTGAGGACCGACGGCGCCGCGCCGCGCGCGGCGGCCTCCGCGCGGCATGTCTCCCGCAGCCACCGCCACTGCGCGCGCTGTTCGGGGAAGATGCCGAGGTGGCCGAAATCGGTCGTGGCGAGGTGGAAGCCGATGCCTTCCGCGCGGATCGTCCAGTGGTCGGGCAGACGGCCGCGGCCCTGCCAGCGGTTGCCGTCCTCGCGGTCGAAGGAGGCGTCCGCGGCGGCCCACGCCTCCGGGGAGAGCGAGGGCGTCCAGACGGCCTGCGCGCAGGGGCGCGCGAGGACGACGGAGCCGAAGCGCTCCAGCTTGCGGCCGCGGCCGCTGTCCAGCAGTTCGTAGGCGTCGTCGCGCGGCGGGGTCTTCACGGCGCGGTCCTTTCCGTGGCGGGGTCGACCGTCAGGCCGGGGACGGTCTCGGGCGGGAGCACGCCGTAGCCCTTCGGGCCGACCTGCTCGAAGGCGTTGATCCGGTTGGCGGCGCGGTCGTGCCAGACGTAGGCCAGGCCGTTGTGCCAGCGGCGCATGAAGTAGCGCTCGGCGTGGTGCTCGCGCGGCGCGGAGAAGCGCGCGACGAAGCCCTCGCAGCCGCAGATGCGGCGCGGCTCGGCCGATTCGACGCGCACGCCGTTCGTGCGCACGACCTCCTCGTAGAGCGAGCGCAGCGTCTTGCCTTCGAGGATCAGGTCCGCCAGGCCCCAGCGCCGGAACGTGACGCGCGCGTGCGACTCGTCGCCCTCGAACGCCATCATCGCGTTGGCCGGGAAGGCGGCCATGTCCTCGATCTTGTAGTCGCGCGGCAGGACGCAACGGATGCCGAAGAGGCGGTATTCGCACGTGGCGGGGTCGTCGTTGAAACCCGTCGCCGCCACGACCGGCTCCACGAGCGCCGCGCGCCCGCGCTCCGACGAACGCCCCTCGAAGATCCAGCGGACCAGCTTCCCGCCGAAACGGTCGTAGGCGAGCGCCTGCACGGGCAGGCGTTCGTCCGCCCAGCCGACGAGGAACGGACCGACCTCCTTCGTCCGGAAATCCTCCTCGCGCATGCGGACGCGGCGCCCGCCGCGCGAGTCCGCCATTTCGCGCGCGAGAAACGCCTTCATCGTCGTCTCGCGGTCGGGCTCGCGCTCGCAGGGTTCCCAGCCGACCGTCGCCTCCAGGCCGCGGCGCGTGGCCCATTCGATGCGGCCGGCGCGGTCCTCGACGGCGTAGCGCGAGACCTCCCAGTCCGCGGGAACGCGCCCGGCCACGTGGTGCCAGGCGAACGCCTGCGGCAGCTTGACGGGAGCCGGTGCGGTCGGTTTCATGGCGGCGCAGTCTACCACACGCCGGGGCGCAAGTCACGCCTCCGTTCCGGTCGCGAGCCGGATGGCGGCCCTCTCGGTCAGCGCGGCGTCGGCGAGCTCCCCGGCGATCCGCCCCCCGCGCATCACGAGCGCGCGGCGGCAGTTGCCGAGGATTTCCGGCAGGTCCGAGGATATGAGCAGCACCGCCATGCCGCGCGAGGCCAGCTCGTGCAGCAGGCGGTAGATTTCCGCGCGCGCGCCGACGTCCACGCCGCGCGTCGGCTCGTCCGCGATCAGCACGCGGGGCGCCGTCCCGAGGCTCTTGGCCAGCGACACCTTCTGCTGGTTGCCGCCCGAGAGGGCGCGCACGGACTGCTCCGGACCCGTGCAGCGGATCGCGAACGCGCCGATCGCGCGGCGCGCGGCCGCGTTTTCGCGGCGCGCGCTGACGAGCGGCCCGCGGCAGCAGGCGCGCAGCGACGACAGCGTCGCGTTGGCGCGGACCGTCTCCCCCGCGAGCAGGCCGGTCCCCTGGCGGTCCTCCGAGAGATACGAGACGCCCGCGCGCAGCGCCTCGCGCATCGAGCGGAAGCGGACGGGCGCGCCGAAGAGTTCGAGCGCGCCCGCGCGGCGGCGGCGCTCGCCGCAGACCAGTTCCGCCAGTTCCGTGCGCCCCGCGCCGGCGAGGCCCGCCAGGCCGAGGATTTCGCCGGGGAAGAGGTCGAACGAGGCGTCCAGGACGCGCGCGCCGTCCGACAGGCCGCGGGCGCGCAGCGCGGGCGCGGCGCCGGGCGGCGGCGGCGGGCGGCGCGGCGGGTAGACGTCCGCGAGCGGGCGCCCCACCATGCGCTCGGCCAGCGACGCGGGCGTGAACGAAGCGGCCGGGCCGCGGGCGACGAGCGCGCCGTCGCGCAGGACGGCGACCTCGTCGCAAAGCGCGAGCACCTCGTCGAGCTTGTGCGAAATGTAGAGGGCGGCCACGCCGCCGGCGCGCAGCTCGCGCAGCGTCGCGAAGAGCGCCTCGGTCTCGGCGCGGGAAAGGACGGTCGTCGGCTCGTCCAGCACGAGCAGGTCGGCGCGGCGCAGGAGGCCCTTGGCGATTTCGGTCTTCTGGCGGTCCGCGACGCCGAGCGAAGAAACCGGGGCGTCCGGGTCGAGCGCCGGCGCGCCGGCGCGGGCGAGCGCGGCGGCCGCGGCGGCG
>JAFTHC010000211.1 GCA_017457625.1 Kiritimatiellia bacterium | reverse complement strand
GGACGGAACGGCCTCGTCGAACACCAACCAACAGAAAGACAACTCCAAATGGCAGACATCACCCCGCTTGTCGGCGCGCTCACGAACGATCCGCTGAACCCCGACATCAAGACGCAGAACGCGCACTTCTACCGCGTCACGGCCGCCAGCATCGGCAACGGCGACTTCATCCACACGGACTCCGTCTACAACGCCCTCATGAACGCGGCCTCCGCGATGGAGGCGCGCCTCAAGGAGTCCCTGGAGAACTACCAGGAGCATCCGGACATCCAGGCGAACCTCCAGCAGCTGCAATACGACCTGCAGCAGTGGAACCTCGCCTTGACGACGATGACGAACATCAACAAGAACATGGGCGACGCGCTCAACTCGATCGCGTCGAACTTCCGCTAGTCTGGTGTTCGATCTCCGTCCCGAAGAGGCGCGGTTGCTGCTCGACACCGCCCTTCTGGCAACGGGCCGGAACCGCTTCAGTTCCGCCGCGGCGATTCTCGCGGCGCTGGAGCGGTTTCGCCCGTCGGAGCCGTCGATTCCGGCCGCCAACGCGATTCTCTTCATCAGCATGCGCGACTTCCGGGGCGCGGTCGACTACCTCGACCGCGACGCCCTCCCGCGTTTTCCCGGCGCGCCGATGCTGCTCGCCTTCAAGGGCATGGCCCTGCTCCGCATGGGCCTCGTTTCAGAAGCGCGGGAACCCCTCCTCGCCGCCGCCAACCAGACCGCCGATCCCGCGGCGGCCAACCTCGCAAAGGATCTCCTCACATGGAAACCCTAGCCGTCGAAGCCATCCGCGCTTCCCAGTCCTCCGCCACCGCGCAGGCCGCCACGCAAACCGCCGGGCCGAGCGCCCCGCCGTCCGCCTCCGCGGTCTCCAGGTTCGAGGCCGCCATGGCCGCGGACGCCCCGCAGGGCGTCTCCGAAATTCCCTTCGCCTCGCAGCTTTCCGCCGTCTGGCGCTCCGCGCAGGCGAACAACCAGGGGATGCTCCACCGCATCCGCGCGCTCTCCGAACTGCAGGGCCGACACTCCCTTTCCGCCGCGGAAATGGTCGAACTGCAATACGAGGTGATGAACCTCTCCTTCCAGCAGGAGGTCGTCACCAAGGTCGCCGACAAGTCTTCGTCCGCGGTCCAGACGCTGATCAAGAACCAGTAAGCCCTCCCCGATGAAACCACCCGTCACCCGTCACCCGTCTCTCGCCGCCGCGATTGCCACGCTGGCCCTCCTCGCGACCGGCTGCGACAAGGAGACGCGCCTCAACTCCAACCTCGAGGAAACGCAGGCCAACCTCATCGTCGCCGCGCTGCTCGACGCCGGCATCTCCGCGCACAAGTCGCCGGGCGACGAAGGCGCGTGGAACGTCGAGGTGGCCGAGTCGCGCTTCGCCGAGGCGGCGAACCTGCTCGACCGCAAGGGCCTGCCGCGCCGCGCCTTCAACGGCGTGGGCGAGGTCTTCAAGAAGAGCGGCATGGTCTCCTCGCCCTCCGAGGAGCGGATCCGCTTCATGGACGCGCTCGCGCAGGACCTCGCGCGCACCATCTCCGGCATCGACGGCGTCCTCGACGCCCGCGTCCACATCGTCCTGCCCGAGAACGACCCCTTCGCCCGCAACGCGCTGCCCTCCTCGGCCGCCGTCGCCATCCGCGCGCGCTGGGACGCCGACGTGAGCGAATACATCCCCTCCATCAAGAGCCTCGTCAAGAACGCCATCGAGGGCCTCGCCTTCGAGAAGATCACGGTCACCGTGTTTCAGGATCCGCCACCCGCCAAGAAGTGATGGATGCCGACGACCGCCAGTTCCTCCTCCTCGCCGCGTGGATGTTCCTGCGGCACGGCCAGCCCGCGCGCGCACGCGCGCTGTGCGAGGCCGTGCTGGAGGCGGACCCGCGCGACGGCGCGGCGGCGGCGGCCCTCGCCCAGATCCAGCTCGACGCCGGCGAGCCCGCCGCCGCGCTCGAGGCGCTCCGCGCGGGCGACTTCCCGCCCACCCTCGCCCACGCCGAGGCCCTCCTCGAGACCCGAGCCCTCCTCGCCCTCGGCAAGACGTCCGAATCCGCCGCCCGCTGGCGCCGCCATCTTGAGGCCCGCAAGGGCGCCGCAAGATCGTGGGTCAGTTCGTAGCCCCCCTGGCGCCACCGCTCCGCGGCGGCGCCGAGCGGACCTGAAAACCAATGCACGGACAAACCGCACAATCGAACCAAGACTCATCGCTCGTCGCTCGGCACTCGTCACTGGGCCTCGCAGAGGCCCGCGCGCTCGTCGCCTCGCCCCTCTGGCCGCGCATCCGCGCCTTCCTCTGGCAGTTCGCCTCCCTCTGCGACCCCGCGCGCCTCGCCGCCGCCGCAGGGGGTTCGGGGGGCGCCGCCCCCCGTTCGTCGGATCTGCTTGACGCCCCTCGCGTGGCCGCCGGCGCCCTCCGCTCCATCGGCGTGGAGCCGGTCTTCCACCCCTTCCCCGCCACCGACGCCTCGCGCCTTCTTCTTCTCTCCCGCGAGGACTACGACCGCCTCGCCCAGTTCCTCGGCGTCGTCGCCCTCGCGCCCGCCCTGCGCCGCGTAACCGCCGGCGCGGACGTCCGCGCCCTCAAGGCGGCGCTTCCGGGCGTCTTCCCGGAGGCCCTGGCCTTTGCGGCCTACTTCCACAAGCACGCCCCGCTCTTCACGCAGATTGCGCCCGCGGACGCGCCCGCAAATCCGGCGGCCGTCCTCGCCGCGGGCCACCGCCTCCTCGCCGCGGCGCTTTCCGACCTTCCACCCGAGCTCCTCCTCCGCCAGCGTCTCCGCTTCCCCGTCGGCTCGCCGGCCGATGGCGCATTTGGTGGGGCGAGCTCTCCGGGCGAGCCGCAGGCGGAGGCGCTGCAAGCCGCGCGCCTCGCACTCAAGCTCTCCAACCCCTCGGAATCCGCGACCCTCTTCCCGTGATCTCCCGTTCCCTCCACCTTCAACCCCAATCGGCGCCCGTCGCGCGGCGCGGCAGCAGCCGCGCCGCGCGCGCGAGCGCTCGTTCCGAACCATGCTTCTCGTAGACAAAAAGGACTTCACCCTCCGTTCCTCCGGCCGCCTCGTGAAGGCGGAGGAGGTCGCCGCCGCGCGGAGCGCGGCCGACGCCCTGTCCGCCGCCGAGGCGGAGGCCGCGCGCATCCGCGAGGAGGCGAAGGCCGCCTTCGAGGCGGAGAAGAAGCGCGGCTACGAGGAGGGCCTCGCGCAGGGCCGGATGGAAATCGCCGAGAAGAAGCTCGAGATGCTCGACGAATCCGTCGCGTGGATGGAGAGCGTCGAGGGCCGCATGGCCGACATCGTCATGAAGGCGCTGCACAAGTGCGTCGAGGAGATCGGCGACCGCGAGCTCGTCGTGCAGGTCGTGCGCAAGGTGATGAGCGCCGTCATCCGCACGCAGAAGCAGGTCACGCTCAAGGTCGCGCAGGGGATGGGCCCCGTCGTGAAGGAGCGCCTCTCGCAGATTCTCGCCGACTACCCGACCGTCGAGCACATCGACGTCGTCGAGGACGAACGCCTCAAGGGCCCCGCCTGCATGATCGAGACCGAGGCCGGCGTCGCCGACGGCTCCGTCGACTCCCAGCTCGCCGCCATCGAGCGGTCCATCAAGAAGCATTTCAGCAAAGCCGAGTAGCGCCTCCGCCCGCCGCGGAGCGACATCCCATGCCAACGAACACCTTCTCCTACATCACCGAAGTCCTCGACCGCGCGATCGAGGACGCCCAGCCCATCGACGTGAAGGGCAAGGTGATCCAGGTCGTCGGCACCATCATCAAGGCGTCCGTCCCGGGCGTCAAGGTCGGCGAGATCTGCATCCTGCGCAACCCGTGGGAGAACTTCGAGGTGCAGGCCGAGGTCGTCGGCTTCACGCGCGACGCCGTGCTCCTCACCGCTCTCGGCGCGATGATCGGCATCAGCGCCGAGACCGAGGTCATCCCCACCCGCCGCGTCCAGATGGTCCCCGTCGGCCGCAACCTCCTCGGCCGCGTGATCGACGGCCTCGGCCGCCCGATGGACGCCGACGTCAAGGGCCCGCTCCGCCCGGACGGCTACTACCCGGTCTACGCCCCGCCCCCCTCGCCCCTCGAGCGCCGCGTCATCTCCACCCCCATCTCCCTCGGCGTCCGCGCCATCGACGGCCTCCTCACCTGCGGCGAGGGCCAGCGCATGGGCATCTTCGCCGCCGCCGGCGGCGGCAAGTCGACGCTCCTCGCGCAGATCATCCGCAACACCGAGGCCGAGGTCACCGTCCTGGCGCTCATCGGCGAGCGCGGCCGCGAGGTGCGCGAGTTCATCGAGAAGGACCTCGGCCCCGAGGGCCTCAAGAAGTCCGTCCTCGTCATCTCCACCTCCGACCGCTCCTCGATGGAGCGCCTCAAGGCCGCCTACGTCGCCACCGCCATCGCCGAGTACTTCCGCGACCAGGGCAGCAAGGTG